>JAKFCJ010000049.1:0-12758 GCA_036676705.1 Bacteroidota bacterium | reverse complement strand
GGACAGAATACGGCCATAAACCCCTTGTTGAAGGAAATTATTTTGTTGCAGAACAGGAACCTGAACCCGGAAAGATCCCCGAACCAACTGTAGATACGGCCGACCCGGTTTTGTATTTCTCAGACTACCTGCCCGCCACACTCTATTTTCATTACAATAAAAGGCATTACGCCATTCCGATCACCCATTTCGAATCCCTTTCAGAATAACCTATGAAAAAAATTTACTACGCAACTTTGAGCCTGGCTCTGGTGGCTTCGGCCTGGATGGGCTACACCTTTTTGCAGGAAAACCCGACAAAAACAGCCCGGGAAGCCCTTCGCCAGAAATTGAAAGAACATGCCTATGCCCAACGTAGCAGGCAGGACTTTGACAAAAGACCGGCAGGTGGAAAAAGGGCAGCGCCCGACAGGGCCTGGGAGCAGGATTTTCTTCGAACCATGGATCCGGCGCTCGGCAGACCTACACCTGAAGTTTTGGTGGGCATTATGGCGGATATGGAAGTTTTCGGAGGTAATGGCTATGGCCTTGCTCCCGGAGCAGCCCAATCGCCGTGGGTAGAACGCGGTCCTGATAATGTTGGAGGAAGAACACGCGGACTGGCCTGGGACCCGAATAGTCAAACCGGACTGCGAGTATGGGCCGGAGGGGTCAATGGCGGACTCTGGTACAATACCGACATTTCCTCAGCATCCTCAAGCTGGACTAAGGTCAGTGATTTTTGGAGCAACATCGCAGTAACCTGCATCGCCTTTGACCCGGTGAATACCCAAATTATGTATGTGGGAACCGGTGAAGGTTTTACGGCAGGTGGGTCGACTGGCGCCAGGGGGGCCGGAATTTTTAAATCAACGGACGGAGGGGCGAACTGGTCGCAATTGGGTTCTACTACAGGCTTTTATTTTGTGAATGATATTGTGGTACGTGACGAGGGCGGCGCTACAGGAGTGGTGTATGCTGCAGTCGACGGGCGTTACCATGCAGGTGATTTCCACGGACTGGCCAATGCCGGGATTCGCCGCTCGGATAATGCCGGATCTTCTTTCACCAACGTGTCTCCAAATGTTCCCGGTGAAACCATAAAAATGATCGCGGCCGATCTTGAGATCGGAGCCAATGGAAGGATATGGGCAGGCAGTAAACCGAGTTCCTATTCCGCAACCGACAAAGGAGGCGGGCGCGTTTTTTATTCGGATAATGGAACAAACTGGAGTATTTCAAGCAGCACCAGTGTCGGAAATAGTTACGGACGTGTTTCCATAGCCTGTGCCCCTTCCGATTCGAATGTGGTCTATGCCCTGGTTGAAAGCCTTAACCAGTGTGAAGCACTCATTCGTACGGGTGATCACGGGAGCAACTGGGTAGCTAAAACAGAACCCAGTGATGCCGACAACGGAATACCAAGTACCGATTTTACCCGTGGCCAGGCCTGGTATGATCTGGTTATCGCGGTTGATCCCAATAATGCGGATGTCGTGATCGTCGGTGGGATCGACTTGTTTCGCTCAACCAATGGGGCAGGAAGCTGGAACCAGATCTCCAAATGGTCGAATAATAACAATTTAGCCAACCTTTCCTGTTCCGAAGTTCACGCCGATCATCATGCGATCCGCTTTAAACCCGGCAGCTCAAGTACCCTGGTTAATGGAAATGATGGTGGAGTGTATTATACCGCAGCATTGAGTTCTTCCAGCTTTTCAGATGTCATTGCACCGCGTAATAAAGGCTACAACGTTACCCAATATTATTCCTGTGCCGCGCATCCTACAAGTGGCTCAAATATTTACCTGGCTGGTGCACAGGACAATGGAACACAGCGGTATACTGGTGCCGGTATTAACTCCACCACCGAAGTTTATGGCGGGGATGGAGGATACTGCTTCATAGACCAAAGCGATCCGACGGTGGCGATTTGTTCCTACGTATACAATAATTTCTATAAGTCGACCAATACCGGGCAAACCTTTCCTGTTAGCCTGGTCGAAGACGACAATACCGGTAAATTTATCAATCCGGCTGATTACCATGATGGCGATAATGTGCTGTATTCCGGAAAAGGGGTAGAAGAGATCTACCGCATACGAAACGTAACAGGAACGCCTGCAACACCCGAAACCATGACGATAACCGGCATGAGCGATGAAGCCAGCCATATTCGCGCATCGCCCTATAGCAGTACCATTTTTATCGGAAGTGATGTAGGTGAAATTTTTAAAGTTACTTCAGCCAATGGCACCTATAGTGTCAGCGATATAACAGGTGCTGTTTTACCTGCGGGAACGGTTTCGTGTATTGAGATCGGGGCCAGCGACAATGAACTTTTGGTAACCTATTTTAACTACGGTGTGATCTCAGTTTGGTATACAGATGACGGAGGTTCAAACTGGGTAAACAAGGAAGGAAACCTGCCCAATATGCCCGTTCGATGGGCTTTGTTCAATCCCAATAACCGCAACGAAGTGATCCTGGCAACTGACCTCGGAGTTTGGTCGACAACCGACCTTTCAGCCGGCACAGTCGTATGGTCGAGCAGCAATGCAGGGCTGGCCAATACCCGTGTAGATATGCTCCAATTACGGGCATCAGACCAGGTAGTCATTGCAGCCACCCATGGAAGGGGTTTGTTTTCATCCAACGCTTTCGCTGCTCAAAAACCTGCAGCCGACTTCACCGTGTCTTCTCAAACAACCTGTGAGCCCCAAAAAATATCCTTCACAGATGCATCGGCCTTTGACCCCACAGGATGGGTATGGAGTTTTAGTCCGAACACGGTAGTATTCGAAAACGGAACCGGGGACACTTCCCGGAATCCTGTTGTACGCTTTACCGCTCCCGGCACCTACCAGGTTACCCTGACCGCCTCGAACGGGATAGGCTCTGACAGCGAGATCAAAGCCGCTTTCATCACGGTGAGCGCCGCGCTGATACCATCTGTTTCGATCGTGGCTAATGTGAATGCAGCCTGCATTGGAAGTCCGGTTGACTTTACGGCTACCCCGACAAATGGCGGGACGAGTCCGGCATATCAATGGAAAATTAATGGGATCAATGTAGGTTCGAACAGTGCGACGTACAGCACCTCGAATTTAGCCGATGGCGATTCGGTTACCTGTGAATTAACAAGCAGCGATTCCTGTGCCCTGAGTTCACCTGTTGTTTCTAATGTGATGATGGTCGGAATATGGGACAAACCGGTAGTCACCCTCAATTTAACCACGCCGAATACCTGCATCAATACAGCGCCATTTACCCTGGAAGGTGGGTCACCCCTGGGTGGAACTTATAGCGGGACATCGGTGACGAACAATGTTTTTGATCCTTTGCTGGCCAATTTTGGCGCACATACCATCACTTATACCTATACAGATTCCAATGGCTGCGTCAATTCTGCCGATGAAGTGATCAACGTGAGCGCCATGCCGCAAAAACCTACCCTGACAAGGGCCGGAAATGTGCTTACCAGTTCTGAGGTCGGGGCTTTTTATGAGTGGACGGTCGATGGGGTAGTTATTCCCTCTGCCATCAATCGTACCCACACCATGACAAAAAGCGGAATCTATACCGTTAAGGTTACCAATGGCTTCGGGTGTTCGAACCTGTCTGACCCTTCAGAACAGTTTATGGTGGGCGTGCCGGGGCTTTCAGAACTTAGTTGGAACCTGTATCCAAATCCTTCAAAAGGAGTCTTTACACTGGAGATCGAATTGAAAGAAGACTGTGTGGTGAATATTACCATGTTTGATGCAAGCGGAAAGCAGGTATTTGAACAAAAGGAACACGCCTCAGGCGGGATCTATACCCGTGAACTCACTCTTTCCCTGGCACCGGGAACCTATACCCTGCGGATCAGTGACGGTAATTCTGAGTGGAGAAAGCCCGTTCAGATCATCGCTGATTAGTCGAAGTTTTAAAAAAAAAGCCGGATAGCCACGCAAAGGCTGTCCGGCTTTTGTATTTTTACGGAAATTCGTTGCGGCATGAAAAAATTATTGCTTATCCTACTCATCCTCCTTGGCATTTTTCTGGGGCTTATTATCGCCATTCCTATCCTGTTTAAAGGCAAGATCGTAGAAAAGATAAAGCAGGTTGTTAACGAAGAACTCACGGCTACGGTCAATTTTGATAATGATATCAGTTTGAGCCTGCTGCGAAGCTTTCCAAATCTCAGCATAGGTATTGATAATATCAAAGTACTGAATTCAGGCAAGTTTGAAGGAGATACCCTGATCTCCATGAAGGAGTTCCGGGCTACCCTCGACATCATGAGCGTGATCAAAGGCGACGAAATCCGCATCCGTTCCGTTTTTTTAAACGAACCCAGAATACATGCCCATGTTTTGGCTGATGGATCAGCGAACTGGGATATCACAAAACCTGATGAGGATGCGTATAAATCCGATTCAACGCAGGAAGAAGCGGCTCCCTTTAAGGTCAGCTTAAAGAAGTATGAAATTAAAGATGCCCAGGTCATTTATGACGACGAAGAAGGCAAAATGCGGGCAGAACTACTCGGCTTTAACCACAATGGGAAAGGCGATTTTTCTCAGGATGATTTTATCCTGGAAACCCTGACCACCATTCAGTCTCTGAGTTATTCGATGGACGGTATCGATTATCTGGATCAGGTAAATACCGAATTGACCTGCAACCTGGGTGTCAATATGCCGGGAATGCGCTTTGATTTTAAAGAAAACTCACTTCGCTTAAACGCCCTGGTCATTGGCTTTGAGGGCTTTGTAGCCATGCCCGATGACAATATAAATATGGACATGAAGGTGGTGAGCCAGAAAGCCAGCTTCAAGGAGATCCTTTCCCTTATCCCTACTGTTTATTCCAAAGACTTTGATAAGCTGCAAACTACGGGAAATACGGCCCTGGACCTGAATATGAAAGGGGTGTTGAACACGGAACTGGAAACCTACCCGGCTTTTGAGGTAAAACTCCTGGTTGAGAACGGAACCTTTGCCTATCCCGACCTGCCTGAAAAACTGAGCGATATTCAGATCAACCTGCGTGTCAATAATGCAGATGGAAATCTGGATAATACCGTAGTCAATCTGGATAAACTGCATTTTCTCTTCGGAAAGGAACCCTTCGATGCCAAACTGCTCCTCACCAAACCCATGTCGAATCCTTATGTGGATATGATGGCCAAGGGATTGGTAGTCCTTGATAACGTAAATAAACTGATGCCCCTCGATGAAGGAACTCGCCTGGGCGGCAGGCTCCGTGCTGATTTTAATGCAAAAGGAAATGTGAGCAGCTTTGAGGGTGATGACTATGAGGCCATGAATGCGGCCGGCTCCTTGGGTATTGAAAATCTGATCTATTCAGATGGCAAAAGCACCCCGCTCGAACTGAGTAGCATGAACATGACCTTTTCACCCAAAGAACTCCTGCTCAGTGACCTGAATGGCAAATATGGTCATAGCGATTTCCAGGCTAAAGGCGCCATGCAAAACTACCTCGGCTATATTTTTAAAGAAGGAGAAACACTCAACGGAACCCTGGACCTTAAGTCGGGACTCTTCGATTGCAACGCCTTTTTGTCGGAAGAAGGAAAGGAACAGGTCGAAGCCCCTTCACCCAATGATACCATGGAACTCGAAGCATTCCAGGTGCCTGAAAATATCGACTTTAATGTGGATCTGGCCATGACTAAGGTGTTGTACGATAACCTGGTCCTGAATGATGTAGGGGGCAATGCCAAAGTCAAAGAACAAACCCTTTACCTGAATAATGTGAGCCTCGGTATTTTTGGAGGTAAGGTGAGCATGAATGGAACCTATTCCACCAAAAACCCCATGCAGCCTGCCACACAGATTAAATTGGGACTCGAGAACATCGCCATCAAAGAAAGCTTTTCCTATTTTAATACCATCAAAACGATTGCCCCGATCGCTGAGCATATTTCCGGAAAAGTGAATGCTTCCATCGATCTGTCAACCCTCTTGAATGCGGATATGAGTCCGGTTTTGAGTTCGATCACCAGCGAAGGTTTGGTTAAAACAACGGAAGCAGTTATTTCCGGCTTCCAACCCCTGAATGCGCTGGCTGATAAACTCCAGCTTGACATGCTTAAAAGCCTCGATATAACCGGTACCACAATAGCTTATGCCGTTCAGGATGGAAAAGTATTCCTCAAAAAACCCCTGGACCTGAAGATTAAAGATATCCTGTTGCATGTGCAGGAAAACGGCTACACCACCTTCGATCAATTGCTCAATTACCGGCTAAAGGTTAGCGTACCAAAAGCATTACTCGGTTCCGGCGCCAATCAGGCGATCACCGGACTATTAGCCGAAGCGGGTAAGCTTGGCATCAATCCGAAACAAGGGGATAAGATCGATATCAATGCGCTATTGGGCGGTACCATTAAAAACCCGAAAATAACCACCTCCCTTGGAGATATCAAAGACAATGTTGTCGACCAGCTCAAAGATGAAGGCAAAAAGATTATCGAAGAGAAAAAAGAGGAGGGGATCAAAAAGATAAACGAAGAGGCGCAAAAACTCATCGACCAGGCCAACCAGAAAGGAGATCAACTTATTGCCGCCGCTAAAAAACAAGCGGAAACCCTCAAGGCAACAGCCAAAAAAGAAGGGGATGCCATTATCGCTGAAGCAGATAAACGCGCGGCGGAATTGTTGGCTGAGGCCGGATCGAATCCGGTTAAAAAGCTGGCAGCCCAAAAAGCAGGGGATAAGCTGAAACAGGAAGCCCGTGAAAAAGCGAACAGACTCAATACAGAAGCGGATAAACAAGGACAAACACTGATCAGCAATGCCGAAAAAGAAAAGGCCAGACTGGTTGCTGAGGCTGAAGCGAAGAAAATTAAACAATAACATGTGTTAAAAAAGGAAACCCTCATCCTTTTGCGGATGCCTTTTTCAATTTTTTTGTTACCCGTTTTCCTTTTTGCCTGGAGTCAAGTACCCACGGCAAGTTGGGAGCGGGTTATTGCAGTATTTGTTCTGCTCCATTTTTTCGTGTACCCGCTTATTTTCCGCCTTTATTCCAATCCCATTACCCAATTGAAGCGCTTTCCTGTTTTTAACTTTTTATGGAAATCCTTTTTTTATGGATTTATCATTTACTGGTTCGTTCAAATCGCCTTAGGCGGATTTCAATCCGAATTTGCTTCATTTACCCATCAATTTTGGGCAAAACTCATGATCACGGCTTTTGTAGGCTCCCTGTTTTTGTTCACCCAGCTTTATCAGAATGAATTCAACAAAAGGGATGGTTTAAAAACCCTGAGCGGCCTGCTCGGTTATGAGGGGAGTTTTGTGTTTTATGCTTTTCTTTTTATTCTGGCTGATTATGCCGCCTGGCGCTACTTTCAGGAACAAAACGCCATGCGGTTTTTTCTGGTTTTGCAGTTCTTCCTACTGCCACTATTGGCATACAGTATTTATTGGTTTGTGCAGATCCAAAAAAATACCCTGGCTGCCGATTTCGACCATGCTACCCGCATGCGTTTGCTCACCTGTTTTTGCCTTAACCTCTGCTTCCTGAGTTTTTTGATCAGTGCGTGGATTTCGAATTAGCGATCCATACCCTTTTCTTCCTTTTTTAGTTCACGAAGCATGTGGGAGTATGCCTTGCTAATCACGGTCGAATAGGATTTAGCCTGAAATTCCACGCCTTCCCCTTTGTCCTTATCGATGAGGGTCATGGTAAAAAGCGAATCATCCTCCAGATCAAAGGATACCGTGTATTTGTAAAGAATGGATTTGAGTTTGGTCGTGTTTCTCATCGTTTAGTACAAAAAGCCAAAAAGCCAGAGCGGAATTTTATTCTCATACCCGTATTCGATATCGTCAGCAGCAATATAGGCATTGGACAGGTTACGCCCGGGCCGAAAATTGTGACTGCCTTTCAAGCCATATTCTGGCATTGACAAAAGCCTCCAGCCAGGGGGAAACCTCGTCTTGTTTGCGGTTTTCGGGATAATGGGCCCAGTTCCAGGGGAAGGTGGAGCGTTCGATATGCGGCATGGTAACCAGATGGCGGCCTGTTGTATCGCACATCATCGCAATATTAAAGTCTGAGCCGTTCGGATTGGCCGGATAGCCTTCATAGCCATATTTTCCAACGATCTGGTACTGGTCTTCGGCGTAGGGCAATTTGAATTTTCCTTCTCCGTGTGAGATCCACACCCCCAGTGTTGCGCCTTCCAGAGAGGAAAGCATCACCGAATTGTTTTTCTGGATTTTCACCGAGGTAAAGCCGCTCTCATGTTTGTGGGAGGTATTGAAATGCATCTTGCCATGAATATCATGTTCCGGATTGATAAGCTCCAGTTCCATAAATAACTGACAACCATTGCATATTCCCACCGATAATGTGTCATGGCGTTTGAAGAAATTCACCAGGGCGTTTTGGGCTTTGTCATTGTATAAAAATGCTCCGGCCCAGCCTTTTGCCGAGCCCAGTACATCGGAATTGGAAAAACCACCCACAGTGCCAATAAACTGGATGTCCTCGAGGGTTTCCCGGCCTGAAATGAGGTCGGTCATGTGTACGTCTTTCACGTCAAAACCTGCCAGGTACATGGCATTGGCCATTTCGCGTTCTGAGTTGCTTCCTTTTTCACGAATGATGGCTGCTTTTGGACGAGGGATATTTGACGAATGAACAGGTGCCTTACCGTTAAAATGACTCGGGAAATTAAAGTGCAGCGGCTGGTTTTTGTAATTGGAAAATCGCTCCCGGGCCATGCCGTTTTTGGATTGTTTTGAATCCAGCAGGAAGGAGGTTTTAAACCAGGTATCGCGGATCTCCGGGATATTGAAGGTGAAGTTTTCTGTATGATTGATGATTTGGATGCTATTCCCTTCCATCACCGAACCGATCTTAAACAGCTCCAATCCGTTTTGGACGAATAGCGCTTCAACACCAGCTTCTGCCTGGAATACCACGGCGATGTTTTCATTGAACAGGGCTTTTACCGAATCTGCTTCACCCAACGAACTCAGGTCGTAGCGGGCGCCCAGGTTTACTTCGGCGAATGCCATTTCCAAAAGAGTAGTGATCAATCCTCCACTGCCCACGTCATGTCCGGCTGCAATTTTATCCGCCTTGATCAGATCCTGGAGCAGGTTAAATGCCTTTTTGAAATAGGCCGCATCTTGTATGGATGGAACTTCAGTCCCGATCTTATTTAAAACCTGGGCCAGGGATGAACCTCCGAGTTTAAAGCTATCCTGTGAGAGATTGAGGTAATAGATATTTCCCCCATTTCGTTTCAGCACCGGCTCCACCACTTTTGAAATGGCTGTGCAATTTCCGGCGGCAGAGATGATCACGGTACCCGGAGCGATCACCTCGTCGTTCGGGTAACGTTGTTTCATGGAAAGCGAATCTTTTCCTGTTGGGATATTGATGCCCAATTCGATGGCAAAATCCGAACAGCCTTTAACAGCCGCGTACAAACGGGCATCTTCGCCCTCATTTTTGCAGGCCCACATCCAGTTGGCCGAAAGGGAAACGGAACCCAATCCATCTTTTAAAGGGGCCCAAACGATATTGGACAAAGCTTCCCCAATCGCATTACGCGAACCCGCGACCGGATCTACCAGAGCTGACAGTGGAGAATGTCCAATGGAGGTCGCAATTCCTTCTTTTCCTTTATAGTCCAGGGCCATTACGCCCACATTATTCAGCGGCAATTGCAGCGGACCGGCACATTGCTGTTTGGCTACACGTCCGCCCACACAACGGTCTACTTTGTTGGTAAGCCAGTCTTTACAGGCCACCGCCTCCAATTGCAAAACCTGGTTCAGGTAATTCGGGATCTCTTTGGCGGAATAGCTGAGTTCCGCATAAGTTCTTTGAACGGTTTTATCCGTCATGATGGTTTTGGGCGAACTCCCGAAAAAGTCGGCCAGGTCATAATCCATCGGTTTTAAACCTGTCGTTTTCGATTCAAAAGTAAAACGGTGGTCGTTGGTCACATCACCCACTTCATACATCGGCGCCCGTTCGCGTTCTGCAACACGACGCAGGGTGGCGCTGTCTTTTTCTCCGATCACCAGTCCCATACGTTCCTGCGACTCATTTCCAATAATTTCTTTGGCCGAAAGGGTAGGGTCGCCCACCGGCAATTTATCCAGGTCGATCAAACCGCCTGTAGCTTCAACCAATTCCGAGAGGCAGTTGAGGTGACCGCCTGCTCCGTGATCGTGGATGGATACGATGGGGTTAGTGTCGCTTTCCACAAGTCCACGTACCGCATTGGCCACCCGTTTTTGCATTTCGGGATTGGACCGTTGGATGGCATTCAATTCAATACCCGAACCAAAAGCGCCGGTATCTGCAGAGGACACAGCCGCTCCGCCCATTCCGATGCGGTAATTTTCGCCACCGAGCACAACAATCTTATCTCCGGCCTGGGGAGTTTTTTTAATGGCTTGGGCTAGTTTTCCATACCCAACACCGCCCGCCTGCATAATCACCTTATCATAGCCGATCTTGCGTCCATTTTCTTCGTGTTCAAAGGTGAGTACCGAGCCACTGATCAGGGGCTGGCCAAATTTATTTCCAAAATCGGAAGCCCCGTTCGAGGCTTTGATCAGGATATCCATTGGCGTTTGGTAAAGCCAGGGACGTTCATCCATACCCATTTCCCAGGCGCGGTTATTTTCTAAGCGTGAATAGGCGGTCATGTACACCGCGGTACCTGCCAAAGGCAAAGAACCTTGTCCACCGGCCAAACGATCCCGTATTTCCCCTCCTGATCCCGTTGCGGCCCCATTAAAGGGCTCAACCGTGGTTGGGAAATTATGCGTTTCTGCTTTTAAGGATAAAACTGAATCGAAGTCTTTTTCTTCATAGAAATCAGGTTTGTCGGCACTTTTCGGTGCAAACTGGGTAACTTTAGGCCCCTTTAAAAAGGCCACATTGTCTTTGTAGGCCGAAACGATCGCGTTCGGGTGGGTTTCCGAGGTTTTTTTGATCAGTTTAAAGAGGGAAGTGGGCTGTTCCTGTCCGTCGATGACAAAAGTCCCGTTAAAGATTTTATGCCGGCAATGTTCCGAGTTGGCCTGGGAGAAGGCAAAGATCTCGGAGTCGGTGAGTTTTCTATTTAATTTGATGGATAAATTGGCGAGGTATTCTACTTCTTCGTCGCTCAGCGCGAGTCCTTCGGAATGGTTGTAAGCCGCGATATCAGAGATCTCCAGAATGGGTTCCGGTTGGATATGGATGCTAAAGATCTCCTGGTTGAGCTCGCTGTATTTCTGCGAGAGCATGGGGTCAAAAGCGGCAAAATCAGCCTGCACTTTTGAAAATTCTTCGATCCGGATGATGCCCGCAATACCCATGTTTTGGGTAATCTCCACCGCATTGGTGCTCCAGGGGGTGATCATGGCCGCACGCGGACCGACAAAGGCCCCGCTGAGGGTGGTTTTATCGGTTTTTTGAGCTTCACCAAAGAGCCATTCGAGTTTGACAATATCCCCGGATGATAAGGCCTGGGTAGTTTGAACGGCAAAAACGGTATCGGTTTGATGAACAAAAAATTGGATCATGAAGAAGCAGATTTTTGAGGAGCGATTTTGATGGGGCAAAGGTAAGGGAAATCCTGTTTTAAACCGAGAGGTTGGGATGGAATTGAGGGATCACAAACATATAAAAAGGCTCCCTCCATTCGTTAAGGAGTCAAATGAGATTCCTCTTTTTAGCAGTCCTGGGCTTAACGTGTTCTAATTTATTTGGACAATCTTTTTCTAACAATTTAAGACTGAGCAGTTCGTTTATGGACTTACGTTCTTCTACAAATAAACTGAGTGCCTATAAAACCGCAGTATGGGGAGTCGAATTCAGCAGTTCAGTCAAGATGTCAAAATGGACCATGGTCGAGGGTGGGATGAATTGGAATTCGGTAGGACTTATTTACGACTCTTTCGACAAGGTGGTAATCAAACTTCATATAACGGATTTCTTCCTCTCCTACCATGGGTTTAAATCTCTCAGTAGAAAGAAGCTAATGTTATTTGGAGTTGGTGCATGTTATGGGCTTGTGGTTAATTATTATTCTCCCCGGAGTAATTCCGCCTTATTGCCGGTTAATGCCATTAATTATCGGCTTTACTCCATGTTTATTTCGATGGGGTACATATATCAGTTAAGTGAGACTATGGCAATTACTCTTGACAGCAAATTGCATTACGGGATAAAAAGGATAGTGCCGGATAGCGCAAGTCCACTGATCTATTCTATTTCCATTGGAATTCGTTTTGGGAAATGGTGAAGGAAGCTATTCAGTTAAGTGGGTAAATGTGGAGTAGGGAGGAAGGTGAATTGGTGTCTTTGCTTAAATAATTACCTATAAAAACGGATGGATTTCGTATAAAAATTAGGTTAGTCAAGAAAAATCAATCCAGATTGATTCCCAATTTAAAGCTACGCCAAAATTAAGGACTCCCTGGTATCCATAACCCACAGATGACCACATTGAAAACCATTTAAATCTTTTTTCAAATCCAAGTAATTCAAGATGATACGTTGGGCCAGCCCCTGAGCGATATTTTAAGCCCATTCCAGAATATTGAACAGCAGAATAAGAAAACCCATAGATTCCAATTCCTGCAGAGGACCAAAATCGGAATCCGTTTCCTGATTCCTGATCTCTATGCCACCATGAATAGCGGCAATTTAGCTGCATAACAGTGTAGGTAGATTCAGTGTTGCGGTAAGAAACACCGTCCCAATAATCGTTCAGGATAACCTTGCCCTGATAGAGGTCAGTTCCG
>JAKFCJ010000048.1:0-21615 GCA_036676705.1 Bacteroidota bacterium | reverse complement strand
AAAGTCGATGACCCTGTACGAGATCCCGATACCAAATCCACCCCGCAGGTTAGGTTGATAATCGAGTGCCTGTTGCATCGTATCACCGGAAATAGGTCTTGGGGTGAGGTTTAGGGTATGAACTACGGAACTGATATACGGACTGAGCACCAGCTTATGCGGGAATTCCTGGATATAAAGACTGTCAACCTGAGCCTGAAGGCTCATGGTCATCATCCATAAACCAATAAAGAGGAATGGCCGTAACACGGGTCGAAAATAGGAATTTATGGGATCAGATCGATCAACTCTTCCTCATCCATCATCAGCGAATCTACTCCAAGCGTATCAATGGGAACGACCAGATCGCGTGCAGGGCCTGAAAGATGGATACCCGGATTATAGTTCACGGTATCGCCGGGCAACACCATTTCTTTCATCACCATACGGCGCAGGATAAAGTGCTGGAGGTCGACCATATAGCTTCTCAGGTTCCCGTCGGCTTCAAATCCATATTTAAACTTTTTGGGACGGGGAATGATATTGGCCAGGTAGATACATTCCTGCAGGGTAAGCTGGTCAGGGCGTTTCGAAAAATAGAACTGCGAAGCCTCCCCAATTCCATAAACCCCGGGGCCCCATTCGATGATGTTCACGTATACCTCCATCATGCGCTGTTTGGAAGTGAGGCCCTGTCCTTCGATAAGCCACACGATCAGCGCTTCTTCGATCTTACGGAAAACGGTTTTTTTGCGGCTCAGGAACACATTTTTTACCAGTTGCATGGAGATGGTACTGCCGCCGCGTTTAAAACTTTTCACCCGGTAATTTTCGGCGATGGATTCGCGGAAGGCTTCCGGAATAAAGCCGCGGTGATGGTAGAAAGAAGGGTCTTCCGATACCAGGATGGCATTGACCAGGTGCTGCGGAACGGCTTCCAAAGGCACAAAAGATGGATTTTCAGGGCCGACCACAAAACTGCGGTAAGGCCTTTCGTTTTCATAAACGGTATGGGTAAAGGAACCATTCATCAGGGCCAGGTTGGTGGCTCCGTATTTTTTAATCGCAAAATTCGTTTTATCGAAGCGGGAGTCGAAAAAGACATTTTCGGGATGATCGCCATCCAGAACAAAACGCAGGGTATAGGCCAGGTTACCTTTTGCTTCTATGCCCCGTGTATCGTCAAAAACCCCTTTGGGCAGGGAAGCGAAAAATTCCGTGGCCGGTTGGTTTTCCGTTTTAATGAGCAGGGCATACTGATTTCCGGCACGGCTAAGCGGAACCTGGAGCCCGAATCTGCCCCGGATCGCGTTGATCACAAAGCTGGAATTCGTGTCGACCGTGAGCCGGGAATTAGAAAATGACAGGTCCATTTCGGTAGCCAGGTAGGTAAAACCTATGGTGTCGGCAGATAGTTTGGGATGGAAGAGTTCCAATCCATTGATGCTCCCTGAAAGGTGCAGTCCAAATCCATCGGCACCGAGCCCTTTGTTTTCCAGTGCGAAACGAATGGTGTCGCTGCGAAAATCCAGTCCGAAACGTTGATAAAGCGCGGGTAGCGGGGCTTTTTCATCGGCCGTGGCGAGCAGGTTCACCCCATCATACATGGAACCCTGGAAATGCCAGGTTTGCGTATTGTGTTTATCGCTCAGCACCACCGTGGCATTCAGGGCGTCTTTATTGCTTACGATGCTATCCAGTAAAACATGAACGGGTCCCAGGGAGTCGGAATAGCTGAGTTGAAAGTGGGTAATGCTCATTTCCGAAGGAAAATAACGCTGGAATAAGCGGTAGACTTTATAAGGGAGTTCTTCTTCTTTTTCCGTGACGGCCTCTTCCTTTTGTTCGAGGCTGTCGGCCGGGATCTGTACGGACTTCCTACGTTCGTAGCGGGCAAAGCCATTGTGGAGTTCGATGGATCTGATCAGGTGTTTTCCACTGATCAAACTCAAGGGACGAATGCCCGCGTGAAGATCTTCTATAAAAACAAGGCTGTCGCCGTTTTGGTTTTGAACCAAAAGCCCGAACATGCCGGCCTTGCTGATGCCCTTGAGTTCAGAATCCTGGATGCTGATATGATAAGAGGAGCGGGCATTGATCCTGGCGATCTGGCTGTTCAATACCCATTGAAAGATAAGTCCTTTGAAGAGGAGGAGCAGAATAATTCCGCCAAGAAAAAAAGCTGCAACGTAAACAAGGACACGCTGCAGCCTGCTGAGATTTTTAAGCCTGCTGATCAAGTTAAACGGTCATAATTTCTTTTTCTTTTACCGCGGCTACTTCATCCACTTTGGTGATGAATTGATCGGTAATTTGCTGCACACTGGCTTCGGCATCTTTTGCGAGGTCTTCAGCCAGCCCGTCTTTCTGGAGTTTTTTCACTTTTTCGTTCGATTCTTTGCGAATGTTCCGGATGGAGATCTTGCTGTTTTCAGCCTCGGTTTTGCAGGTTTTAACCAGCTGTTTCCGGCGCTCTTCGGTAAGCGGCGGAACATTCAGGCGGATCACCTCGCCATCGTTTTGCGGATTAAGGCCCAGGTTACTTTCCATGATGGCCTTTTCGATGCCGGGGATGAGTTTTTTGTCCCAGGGTTGAATAACCAGGGTCCGGGGATCGGGGGTATTAACGTTGGCTGCCTGGTTCAACGGGGTCATTGCACCATAATAGTCGACGAGCAGGCCGTCGAGCATCGAAGGACTGGCTTTTCCGGCCCTGATTTTACTGAACTCCACATTCAGGTGTTGGATGGCTTTATCCATGGCCCCGCGGGTAAAATCTAATATACTCTTGATCTCTTCGGTCATAATGCGTTTAATAGAATCACTGCAAAGAAAATGAAATTCCGCAAATGCTCAGACTTCCAATGTCGAAAGCTGGGGGGCCAGGTGGGTATTCCAAAAACGGCGGAGTTCGCGCACTTCTTTTTTGCTGCGTTTGGAGAGTTTTGCTTCGAATTTTTCCATTTTATTGAGGGGAAGAAAACGGAAATTAAATCCTTTTACCGGGTCGCCTGTCCAGAGGTATTGGGGCATGACTTCGAGTTTGGTAATTACCACCGACTGATCAGCCAGGCGCGACAGGGTAAATTTTAAGCCCAGGTGCAGGTGGCACCAGGTGAAAATATCGTAAGCGACAAAATCCCCCTGGCTGTAGACGGCGAGACCATTTTTTGGGATGCCGGTATAAGGACAGGTAAAAGGATAGTTTTCGAGAGGTTGGGGATTATGCGGGTGGCTGCCCAGGATCAGGTCGGGACCACAGGTTTCGAAGATCCGATGCACGTTGGCGACGGTATGGGCAGAAGGGTAAGCCTGGTAAGCATTGCCATTATGAAGCGCGAGAACCACAAAATCAGCCGTTGCGCGGGCTTTTTGGACCAGTTCTTTGATGAGGCCCAGGTCGGCATCCGGTAGGTTAAGGCGGCTGTGGTTCACCAGGTATTCATGGTCGTCGGGAATGTCGAGGTGATTTAAACAATAGGTGGCGGCCACTATTGCCACGCGGATGCCGTTTTTTTCTATGAGCGGGATATTCGCTTGTTCTTTCCGTGTTCTTGCGGTTCCTGTATGAAGGATCTCCAGGTCGTCGAGGAAGTCGAGGGTTTGATGGATGCCATGTATACCCATATCCAGGCTGTGGTTGTTCGCCGTGCTCAGGATATCAAAACCTTTGTACATGCCTGAACCGTTAAACAGGCTGAAAAGTTCAGCATTGCCATTAAAGTGCATGTGGTTGAGCATCACTTCGGGTACGGCTGAAAGAGGCTGGGTGATATCGAGAGGCGTTTCGAGGTTGGCAAAGACGATGTCGGCATCAAAAAACCAGGGACCGATTTCATCCCATAAATGAGGGGCATTGGCCGGATTCAACCAGTGATAGGGCATCAGATCTCCCCCGCTGCTCAGGGTGATGCTGCTGGCGTTTTTCGGCGCTTCGGGAAAGGAAAATTTACTATCCAGGAAGTAGTCGGAGAGTGCATCGGTTTCCGCTTTTTCCGGAGGATCAAGGTAATACTTGTAGGCGAAATAGAGCAGTTCTTTGGCCGTATAATGTGCCGGATTTTCTTCAAAACCGGGAATCGGGCGCTTCAGGTTAACGAAAGGTTTGATCAAAGAACCCAATAGCCGTAGTACCCCGACCAGCAGGGTGCCTTGCCAGGAAAAGGTGGATACTACCGGGAACTCACGCCGATTCACGCTTCAAAGGTAGGCGATAGATAACAAGGAATAACAGAACGAGCAGTAAGGGAGGGTGAAAGTTAAAGGAAGGAAAGAGGTATCCATAAGGCAGGTAAAAGGCCATAAAGGGCAGGAGGAATTTTGCCGGTAGCCGGGAAAGATCCACATAGGAAAGCAGGCAGAGGAAAAGCAGTAAGTCGTAATAAAGGTGGTAGCTGAAGAGGAAGGAAAGGGTGATCAGCACGGTAAGGGTGGTTAATGGCTGAATTCTTTTTTTCAACCTTAAATAGACAGTAATCAGGGAAGTAAGGAGGACGAAAAACGTGTCGGCCGACGAAAGATCATAGCCAATTACGGAATATATCCAGGAGCTCAGCGAGGTGAGGTTGCTACGGAGAAAATCATGCTCCGGGGAATAAGCCACCGCCATTTGGGCATTCATGTTATGAAACCATCCCGAAAACTGCTCCATCAGCGAAGTCAGGCCGAACTCAAAGAACATGATCCCAAGAATAAGCAGGGAAAAACCAAGACTGTAAAACAGCGATCTAAATTTACGTTCGGCGATTAGAAAGAAGACAATGGGTAGGGCCAGACTCGGTTTCAGGAAGGCGAGGGCAAGGAACAATCCGGAAAGCAGGGGGCGGTTTTTGTTTTCTGCATGGAAATGAAGCAGAATAAAGAGGAGACTGAAAAGGAGGGGTTGACCCAGGATGAGCGCGGTATAGGTGCCTTTGAAAGCAAATACAATTAAGAGGGTTGGGAATAGTTTATTAAGATGAAAACTACCCGAGGCAAATAGCCCGATCAGAAGGGCTGCCGTTGCACAAAGCGTCCAGAAAAGGGCTCGTGCACTGTACCAACCCCATTGGCTTAAAGGAATTAAGGAAGCAACAACAGGTGGAGGATAGACGAGGTAGTTTTCCGGTCCGCCGGGCAGGGGTGATCCCTCCAATTCTTTCTCGCTGAAGTTGTGTTTCCATTGTTCTTTAAGCAGGCTGTCGGAGTACGGATTTGCCCCTGAATCGAGTACCTGCGCTCCGGCATAAAGCTGACGAAGGTCCAGGGGTTCATTGAGGTTTGCTGAATAAGATAAAAAGCGCCGGACATTCAGGCCGAGCATAAGCAGCAGAAACAGGATGACGAGAGATTTTGTCCAATGCACCGATACAAAGAAAACAAAAAAAGCCACCCCGAAGGATGGCCTTTGCTCTGTTCAATCGTGAGAATATTATTTTGTTCCAACAAGAGCCACTTCGAAAGTGATCTCGTCTTTCAAAAGATTGTCTTTCAGGTAATCCAGGGTTTTTTTGTTGGTTTCTTTGGTACCACCCCAAACAATGCCCCACTCGTTACGGTTGATCACAATTTTCGCAGCTGCATTCACACCGGTTTCGGTGGTGGTAATGGTAGCCGGAAAACTAATTCCGTGTGTTTGGCCTTTTATGGTCAGGTTACCGGTGATTTTATGGGTTCCTTCTGTACTTCCTTCCAGTTTTTCAACGGCTGTAATGTTAAAGGTTGAAGTAGCGTAGGTTTCTACCTCAAAAAAATCAGCACTTTTCAGGTGCGTTTCGAGGTTGGTTTTGTCTTCGCCATCAGGTAAGTCAAGATCTTTGATCGTTGTCATGTCGATCGTGAAATTTCCTGCGGTCAGGGTTGCTCCTTCAAATGACAAGTTTCCGTTTGTAAGCTGGACGGTACCATTATGGCTGCCGGTGATCTTCTTTTCACCAAACCATTTAACGGAACTCTGGGCAGGGTCAATGGCATAGGTTACAGCCTCTGTTCCTGCAGTGGCAACTTCCTGGGTTTCTTCAGCGGTTTTTTTCGATTCGCCACATGCGGCGAAAAATATACCCGCCGCGAGTACTAGAATTAATTTTTTCATCTTCTTGTTTTCGATTAGTTGTGCAAATATAATCGAATTAGATGTATATACAACAAATTACAAAACATTTATTGTTTTTACACTAAGTGGCTGAAAATCAACACTCATTTTGTTTTTGAGAAAACCGGCCTTACATGATACCCCTGCGTACGGAGTAAAGCAATGACCCCGTTTTTTCCAGGAAGATGGGCGGCACCAACGGCAAAAAAGCAGGGATAATTTTTCATCATGCCGGGCATTTTTTCAACCCAGTTCTGGTTGCGTGTTGTGATGAACAGGCCTTCCATATCATAAGCCACCATATCCTCCAGCTTGCCGGTTTCTAAAATGGAGTCGAGTTGCTGACTCGAATAAAGCTGTACCAGCCGGATAAAATCCTGCTTCATTTCGGAATACTGCCGTACTCCTTCGAGGAGTTCCCTGGCCTGGACCAGGTAGGGGATGCTGTCAAAAAGGCCGGCCTGGTACCGGAAGGTTTCCAATTCGTCGAGTTTTAAGTTCAGCGAGTCAGCCCAAATTTTAAGTTCCTTTTCCATACCCGTTCTTTCATTCTGCCCGCAGGGTAAAGCGTGCAGCATAACCAGGGAACTGAGCAAGGCCGGTTTCATGTTCATCAATAAACTAAGCCGCAAACCGAGACTATCCGCAAAAAATCGGGCCACCTCTTTTAATTCCTCCTCATCCAGAAAATCGCCCAGGGTACTATCGCCACGCATGCGAATAAAGCGGAGTTGTTTAAGTACCCCCACCCTGGATTCATCCATTTCAATGACCAGGCGCTTGCAGCTTGCCAACGCAGGCAGCAAACTGTCGTGTTTGGGCAGATCTTCCTCGCACAAAACATGCATGGTTCCAAAAAGATAGGAGGGTTGTTGAAGGCCATTCCCGCTTATTTCCCAGAGCAGGGTATTTTGAGCTGTAGAATAGGCAGCGGAAAGGAGGAAAATAAAACCGAGGCAAAAGCTATTCATTCGCGAAAATAGATACGGTTAACCCGGGATGAGATACCGGTGATAATCTCGTAGGGAATCGTTTCTGCCCTGGCGGCCACTTCTTCTATAGGCAAATGCGGACCAAAAATTTCCACGGCATCTCCCTCTTTGCACGTGATCCCACTCACCTCTACCATCACCATATCCATACACACATTCCCCAAAGTAGGCGCCAGTTTCCCGTTGACCCACACCATACCTTTGCCATTGCTGAGGCTCCTGCGAAAACCGTCAGCATAACCGATAGAAATCACCGCTACCCGCCCATCTTCTTTCACTTTTCCCTTACGCGAATACCCGACCGTTTCTCCCGCTTTAAGTTCCCTGATCTGGGAAATTTTCGCCTTTAAACTGGCCACGGGACTGAGCATTCCGGGTTTGTCCGTCGAGGCTTCAATTCCATATAAACCGATTCCCGGACGCACCATATCAAAGGCATGTTCCGGAAAACGCAGAATGCCGGCCGTGTTCAGGATATGAAAATAGGGCGTTTGTTCGCTTTGTTGGAGGAAGGATCCACGGATCGCACGGAAGGTTTCGATCTGTTCCAGGGTATAGGCATCGTGTTCTTTTTCATCAGCAGCGGCCAAATGACTAAAAACCGAGGCGATCTTAAAACGGCCGTCCGTCCTTAGTTCTTCGAGCAGGGTGCTTAATTCGTTTTGATCGAACCCAAGCCGGTGCATGCCGGTGTCGAATTCGAGATGGATGGAAGCTTCGGGGAGTCCGTTGCGGTCAAGGGTCTCCTTCAAAAACCGTAAAAAATCAAAATCATACACCACCGGTTCCAGGGAATAATCCACACATTCGGCCAGAGAGTCGCGCCGGGCATTCATGACCATGATCGGCAATGAGATCCCGTGTCGGCGTAATTCAACCCCCTCGTCGGTATAGGCCACCGCCAGGTAATCAACTCCGGCCGTCTGCAGCTGACGGGCAATTTCCAGACTTCCGCTTCCATAGCCCTGGGCTTTGACCATGGCCATCATTTTGGTCCCGGGTTTTACCTGGTTTTTAAAGAACAAAAAATTCCTTTCCAGGGCATTCAGGTCGATCTCAAGAACCGTTTCATGCACCTGGGCTTCCAATACCCGGATAATTTTTTCAAAGGCAAAATCCCTTCTTCCTTTTACCAGCACCATTTCATCGCGGAACATATGCGGATCGATTTGGGCCAGCAACTGCCGGGTGCTTTCGTAATACTGTGCAGGGATCCCGAAATCCGGTCTTTTTTCAAAATAAGCTTTTCCTACAAGGAGTATTTTATGGATGGAATAGGCATGGAGCAATTGACGAAGTGTGGTCCAGCTTGTTTCTGTTGCTGTTCCTTCCTCCTGCAGGCTACTCAGGATCAGCGTTTTGTTCCTGTTACCGGCCTGTTTTTTCAGGAACTGCAACGCAATTTCCAGGGAGCTGAGGTCGGCCGAATAGGCGTCGTTAAGGATCCTGCTGTTAAAATGGCCATTCATCAACTGGAGGCGCATTTCGATCTCGGGAAGGGTTTTAAATGCGTCCACATAGTTGTTCAGGTCCTCACCACGCTTGATCAAAAAGGCAATGCAGCTGCAGGCATTGTCGATGGATGCCGCGTCTTTGAACGGAATTTCAAGGCGCACCGCATTCACCTTCAATACCATACCCGAAGGAACTTCTTCGCAATGAATGGGCAGATCCCCCTGAGCCGTTAAACTCCATCCCAGCAATGCGATGGGTTTGTTCTTTGCCCAGGCCAAAATTTCTTCCCTCAACGCTTCCTGGTCAAAAGGATATACCAGGGTTTTAGCTCCTTCAAAAAGCTTCAGTTTTTCACGGATTTTTTCTTTGCGGTCCGCAAATCCATCATCATGCGCTGCACCTATTCCGGTAAAAACCCCGTGTTCGGGAAGAGCGATGGACGCAAGCCGGGCCATTTCATTTTTGGTAGAGATCCCTGCTTCAATTATGCCCAAATCCAGATCCCGGTTCAGTTGCCACACACTCAGGGGCAGTCCGATCTGGGAATTATAACTTTTCGGACTCCTTCCAACCTTGTATTTTTCGCTCAAAAGATGAAAAAGCCATTCTTTGACGATGGTTTTTCCATTGCTTCCTGTTATGCCAAGTATGGGAAATGCCAGCTTAGACCGGTGATAGGCAGCGATGGATTGTAAAGCGGAAAGCGGGTCGCTGTATTCGAGAACAAGGCTCCCTTCCAGTTCCGGACGGGGATGCCCTTTTTTTACCACAAAATGCCGGATCCCGGCCAGATGGGCTTCATCGAGATAGGTATGGCCGTCGCGTTGTCCGCTTAGTGCAAAAAACAAGGTGGCAGGTGCATCAACAATACGGCGGCTGTCAAAGCTCAGGTGCCGGATCTCAACTCCGGGATCCTGTGTAGGTTCGGGAAGTCCGAGCAGCGCACAAAGCGAAGAAATCGTATAGGCCATCTCTACAAAAGTCGTAGATTTTTCAGGTAACTGCTATCTTGCGGCATGAATAAAGTACGTCCTAAAAAATTTCTGGGCCAGCACTTCCTCAATGACCTCTCCGTGGCGGAACGAATCGCTTACGCCATCAGCGGGGAAGGCTATGATACGGTGTTGGAAATTGGTCCGGGTATGGGCGTGCTTACCCAATATTTGCTCGACAGAAAGGAATTCGAAACCCATGTGGTGGAGATCGACCGCGACTCAGTGGCTTACCTGAAGGCCCATTTTCCGCAACTGGAAAACCGCATTTATGAGGAGGATTTTTTGGAAATGGACCTGAGTCGCTTTGGCACCTTTGCCCTCATCGGCAACTTTCCCTATAATATTTCCTCCCAGATCATTTTTCGCATGCTGGATTTTAAGGAGCAGATCCCGGAGATGGCGGGCATGTTTCAAAAGGAGGTCGCCGAACGTTTTACTGCTAAGCCCAGTACCAAGGCATACGGCATCCTGAGCGTTTTGCTCCAGGCCTATTATTCCTGTGAATACCTGTTTACGGTGCACGAGCATGTTTTTACTCCTCCTCCCAAGGTGAAAAGCGGCGTAGTAAGGATGTTGCGTTTACCGGAACCCGAAGGACTAAAAAACCCGGTATTATTCAAACAGGTGGTTAAAACAGCTTTCAATCAACGCAGAAAACAAATGCGAAATTCACTTAAAAGTTTTGGGTTGGATGATGGGACCGCGGGCTGGGCAGATTTCGCTAAATTGCGTCCGGAACAGCTCTCCGTGAGTGCGTTTTTTGAATTGACTGACTTAATTGAACAAAACCGCAGGTCGTGAGTAACGAACAGGTAAGCATAAAAAAAGAAGCACTCATCACCATCCGCACCTTGTTGGAAAGCGGGGAGACAGAGGCATTGCTGAAGTTCATCAATGACGAATTGTATGCGGCGGATTTGGCAGAGTTCGCCTATGACCTTAGTCTGGAGGAAAATATCAGCCTGCTGAACCTGTTGGATGAACTGATGGCCGTTGACATGTTAAAAGACATGGAAACAGGGCTGCAGGAAAGGATACTGGCGGCTTATGATCCGGAAACCATTGCCAGGAGGTTTATCGACTGGATGGATTCGGATGATGCGGTGGATATCCTCAACCAGATGAATATTGAGCTTCGGGATAAGGTCATCGCCCACATGACCGACCTGGAGGCTTCGCGCAATATTGTTTCCCTGCTCCAGTACCGCGAAGATGTGGCTGGCGGACTGATGGCCAAAGAGCTCATTAAGGTCAATATCAACTGGACCGTATCCCAATGTACGGATGAAATTCGCCTTCAGGCCGAAAATGTAAGTACGGTTTATAGCACCTATGTAGTTGACGACCAGGAAAAACTGGTGGGTATCATTTCGCTGAAAAGTATCATTCTTGCCAATGCCCGCACCAAGGTGGAGAAGATTTATTCCGACGAGGTTATTTCGGTTAACACCTATACCCCTGCGGAGGAAGTTGCGCAAATGATGCGCAAATACGATATGGTCGTGCTTCCTGTGGTGGATACCCTGGGGCGTTTGATTGGCCGTATCACGATCGATGATGTGGTGGATTTTATCAAGGAAGAAGCCGATAAGGATTACCAGTTGATGTCGGGTTTGGCGGAAGATGTGGAGATCACCGACCGGGTATGGATCTTATCCCGTGCCCGTCTTCCCTGGCTGTTGATCGGCCTACTGGGAGGAATAGCCAGCTCCAGGGTGATCGGACTCTACCAGGGAGAACTGGGTGCCTTTCCGCAAATGGCCTTTTTTATGCCTCTCGTTGCGGCCATGGGCGGAAATGCGGGGGTACAATCTTCGGCCATTATCGTCCAGGGTTTGGCAAACAATACCCTGGGCTCAACGAATATCTTACCTAAACTCGGCAAAGAATTTACCGTGGCCCTGCTGAACGGACTCATTTGTGCGGCCTTGATCCTGGGCTACAACCTGATCGTAGGGAATAGCCAGGCGCTTGCATTAACCGTAAGTATTGCCCTTTTATCGGCTATTGTGTTCGCCTCCTTATTAGGAATGATCATTCCCCTGCTTCTGAATAAATTTCAGATCGACCCGGCCATTGCCACCGGACCTTTTATCACAACCACCAACGACTTGCTCGGGCTGGGGATCTATTTTACCATAGGCGCACTATTATTAAACTAATGGAAGATAATCGGCCGTTGGTCGAATTATCTCTTCTCTGAAAATACGAAATAGGGGTTTTGGGAGTTGAGATTGTCATAGCCCCGAACCTATTCTTTAAGCAAATGAAAAAAACATCAGGAATTATCGTTTTGCTGCTGCTTTTGAGCATGATGTCCCTACGGGCCCAGGCTCAGGAAAAGGCCTATACCATAAGCGGCTTTGTGCGCGAAACAGGGAGTTTGGAACCCCTGCTGGGGGTGAATATTTATGTATTGGAATTAAAAAGCGGAACCGTCACGAATATTTACGGTTTTTATTCGCTGACCATTCCGGCCATGGATACTGTCACCCTCATCTATTCCTACGTTGGCTATGAAGCCAAAGAGGCCAAAATTCCTTTAAACAAGGACCACGAATTAATGATCGAACTTAACCCGGATTCGGAATTGGGGGAAGTGGTGGTATCGGGGAAGAAGGAAGTAACCACAACAGAACAAGCCCAAATGAGCCGTATCGATATTCCGGTTTATGCGATTAAAACCCTGCCGGCCTTATTTGGTGAAAAGGATGCGTTAAAAACCATCCAGTTGATGCCCGGAGTACAATCGGGCAGCGAAGGGCAGAGCGGGCTTTACGTTCGGGGTGGTGGTCCGGATCAGAACCTGATCATCCTGGACGATGCCACGGTATACAATGCCTACCACCTTTTTGGTTTTTTCAGCCTGTTTAATGGCGATGCCATCCGATCCATCGAACTGACCAAGGGCGGATTTCCGGCACGGTATGGAGGACGGCTTTCTTCCGTTATCGATATCAATATGAAGGAAGGCAATAAGGAGAAATTTAAAGGAGAAGCCGGTGTGGGTATCATTTCATCGCGATTAACCCTGGAAGGACCGATCGTTAAAGGAAAATCCTCGTTTTTGGTCTCGGCTCGCAGAACCTATGTGGATGTGCTGACGCGACCCTTTATGACATTATCCGACTACAAAGCGGGCTATTTTTTCTATGATTTTACGGGAAAGGTGAATTATGACATCAACAAAAACAACCGGATCTTTCTAAGTGCCTATACCGGCCGCGATAAATTTTATTTCCGCCAGGAATATTTAGATTTTGAATCCCGCGCCAGCATGTATTGGGGAAATTTTACGTCAACCCTACGCTGGAACCACCTTTTCAATAAAAAGACCTTCTCGAACACTTCCTTTATTTTCAGCCAATATGCCCTGAACATGGGTTTTGAAAGTAAGTTCTTAGGAGAAAGTTTTTCTATGAATTTCTCTTCAGGCATACGCGACTACGCTATAAAATACGATGTCGATTACATGCCTTCCATTCGTCACACCATCAAAACCGGCTTTATTTCCACCTTTCATACCTTCACGCCGAATGCCGTGGTTGTTACGGAAAGCAGCGGCGATTATAATTACAATAAGAAGGAACAATACCAAACCCTGGAATCGGGAGTTTATGTCCAGGACGATATCCGGATCAGTTCTGTCTGGCGTGCACTGGCGGGTTTGCGGATCAGCCATTTTTTGGCGGAGGGCAAACATATCGTACGTCCTGAACCCCGTTTGTCGACCAGTTATATGATCAGCAAACGAACTTCTGTCAAAGCTTCATATGCCGAGATGAACCAATACATCCATCTGTTAAGCAGCACGGGTATAGGTTTGCCAACCGACCTTTGGGTTCCCGCAACCAGTCGGATTAAACCCCAGCGCTCCAGACAGGTGGCGGCAGGGGTCAGTCACGATATCAAAAAGCCCGAATTGACGGTTTCCATGGAAGCATATTACAAACGCAGTTACGATGTGATCGCCTATAAAGAAGGAGCCAGCTTTCTGGTAGTGGATGATCCTTTTACCGGACAAGAAGTTTCCTGGGAAGATAATGTGACTACCGGTAATGGTGAAAGCTACGGACTCGAGTTGCTCCTTGAAAAGAAAAAGGGAAAATTCACGGGCTGGATCGGCTATACGCTTGCCTGGGTATGGATGGATTTTGATGAACTGAACAATGGAAAACGCTTTAATCCCCGTTACGACAGGAGGCATGATCTTTCGGTGGTGGGTATTTATGAGATCAATGAAAACATTACCCTCTCCGGCACCTGGGTATATGGAACGGGCAATGCCATTTCATTGCCTAT
The DNA here is from genome assembly GCA_036676705.1 of Bacteroidota bacterium. Taxonomy (GTDB): domain Bacteria; phylum Bacteroidota; class Bacteroidia; order UBA8524; family UBA8524; genus UBA8524. The sequence continues at coordinate 7,822 of JAKFCJ010000048.1, read as the reverse complement.
CGGCAAGTTCCGTCAATACGGACTTGATGATCAAACCAATTTGAACGGAGGGATGACTACAGGAAATTATTATGGCGATAAAAACACGTTCCGAATGGCGGCGTATCATCGTATGGACCTGTCCATCCAATTCCATAAGCAACTCAAACATTTTGAAAGAACCTGGGAGGTAAGCGTTTACAATGCCTATAACAGGAAGAATCCTTTCTTTTATTATGTGAAGGAGGAGGTTAACAGGAATATCCTTAAACAGGTTACCCTCTTCCCGATCATTCCCTCTATTTCTTATTCCATAAAATTCTGATCATGAAAAAGCTCGTTTTATTTTCAGCCCTGGTTTTCTTTTTTGCGGCATGCGAAAAGACGTCCGATATAGAAGTTCCTCCAAATCCACCCATGATGGCCGTCTTCGGTTTTGTCGAAGAGGGAAGTATGGTGGTGATCCGACTGGAAGAAGTTGTTCCGGTATTTGGTAAAACGAAACGGGATCCAGTACCGGTTAGCGGTGCCCTGGTGATTTTGAAAGAAGGAGCTAATTCCTACACCCTGACCGAAGACCAGGGTCCGAATGGAACCTATACTTTTCCGGGCCCGTTACAGGGAGAAGCAGGTAAGTTTTACGAACTGGAGGTAAAAAAAGCGGGTTTCCCTGACCTGAAAGCGAGTTGCCGGGTTCCGGATTTCGTTCCCAATTCGGTTACCCACAGTTATGTAGCCGTTCCCGACCCCCAGGAATTTAGCGATTCGTCACGTCGTATTGGTTATACCTGGACCGACAGAGCAGGCAGCACCGATTTTTACCGTGTTAGCGCCGTAGCCAGATTTAACGGTATGAATGAAGCGAATGTCCAGTTTGTGGATCAAAATATCTCGGATGATTCCAAGGATGGGAAAGATATTTTCACCGGTCTGGGTTCATTTTGGTTAGAAAGGTCTGGAACTCCCGTTACGAGCCTTGAGGTCACCTTTGAACTCATTGTCCTGGACGAACATGCCTTTAAGTACATGCGCACCTTTGATGCAGCGTATTACAATAATGACAACCCCTTTGCGGAACCGGTCATTATGTATACCAATGTCCAGGGTGGCATAGGTGTTTTTGGCGGGGTCAACAGAAAATTTTTTAACACGAAAATTTATTAGGCGATTCCGCTGAATCTACCGGAATACGCGTAGTGTGACCACTTGGTTCTGTTTTACGAACGGAGTAATCAACATTGGCGCATAAGTTGTTCTTTGATTTGTGTAAACCAATGCTGTTTTTGCAGAACTAAGTTGGTCATGCTCAATGAAAAGGCTTGGGATTTTGGGTATTGTCGGGGTCGCTTGCTTGTTGTATCAATGCGAGCAAAAGGCATTGGAGCCAAGTCTTCCGATGCAGATCCTGATGGAATTTGTCAATACCAACAAAACTCCCGACAATAAAGAAATTGCCAGGCAGGATCTGGAACGGGGCTACCGAAAAATACCTTCTCCCAATGCTTTTGACCGCTTTTATTATTATGACTTTTTATGCTGGTACAGTCTGGAGGAGAATGACCTGGACAGGGCCCTTCATTATGCCGACAGTCTGAAAATGGCAAGTGCTGATCTGGAGGATGGTCATCAGCAGGCAGCCTATGCCGCAAAAATTCGCGGCGATGTATTGCGTCGCATGGGTCGACACCCGGAGGCGCTGAAAGAACTCCATGCCGCCGAAGTCCTGGGAGAAGAGCATCCTGACTCCTGCACCGCGGCTGAGATCGCTGCTCAATTGGGTGCTATTCTTTATGAACTGGGTGATTACCGCCAGGCATTGGCGCATTACAAAAAAGCATATATAGTCGCCCAAACCTGTGGCACGGGACAAAATGCCATGGCCTTTGCGCTCCTTCAAAGCAGCAGCAATGCGCAGGGGCAGTGTTATGAACGTTTGCACCTGCCGGATAGCGCCCGGCATTATTATTATGAAGCCCTTAATCTGTTAAACAACAGGCAGGAAGGTTTTCCGGGAGACAGCACTGCCTTGCTTGCCTCCAGGGCTACTGTCCTGGCCAACCTGGGCAATGCGGAGATGGATGCCGGCAATATGGAAAAGGCAAAAACCTATTTGCTCTCAGCGGTTTCCATCCATAAACAAACAGGAGAAAATTCGAAAGCTGGCCTGGAAGCACAATTGAAACTTGCCAGGATGTATATTCTTCAAAAGGAATATTCAGTAGCTGCCGAAGAATTTGGAAAGATCAGGGGTCAACCGGAAATGTCGGCTTTCCCGGAGCTTCAAATGGAATTTTACCTTTTGGAAAGCAAGTATTATGAGGCCATGTCTCGTCCGGAACCGGCCTATCTGGCCTTTAAACAGCATGTTAAATTACGCGACTCCCTGCAGGTAATGAACGGGGTTTCGTCGTATGAAGTTGCCGAAGTGGCGCTAGGCCGGGCTGTAAATGGAAAAGAGGATACCGTCCCTACGCTCCAGGGGGAAGAGGAAAATGTCTATTTAAAAGGAAGCCTGGTTTTGCTTTTTGTCCTGCTCGTAGTCATTTACCTCATCCGCCGGAACCTGATCGAATCGAGGGAACACGTGAACAACCTGAACCAGCTCAACAGTGAGATCAAGGAGCAGAACGAGCAATTGCACGACGCCATGAAGGCCCTCGAGAACAGTTTTGAAGAAAACGAGCGGGTTATGCGCATTGTATCGCACGATCTCCGCAATCCGGTGGGCAGTATCGTTTCCCTGGCCCTGTTGCTCAAAGCGAATGATAGTCTTGACGACAGCGCCAAAGAATACAGCAACATGATCCATTCCCTCAGCAAAGATGTGCTGGGCTTTATGGAAGAAGTGCTGAACCTGAAGACCAGCCTGGAAGTGGTCGATAAAAGCAAAGAGGACCTTTTTGAGCTTTTGAGCTACTGCATCAGTTTTATGGAGTTTAAGGCCCAGGAAAAGGGGCAAACGATCACCCTGAGCGGAGAGTCGGTTTCGGTAATGGTTTCGAGGGAAAAGATCTGGCGGGTATTTATCAATATTTTATCCAACGCCATCAAATTCAGTCCGAACAACAAAAGCATCGAAGTCTACCTCGAAGGCGATGCCAAACGGGCCTTGGTGAGTGTAACCGATCATGGTATTGGTATCCCCGATGACTTAAAAGACAAGGTTTTCGACATGCTCACTGAGGCCAAAAGAAATGGTACCGCAGGAGAAAAGGCGCATGGATTAGGCATGGCCATTTCCAAACAGATCATGGAAGCCCATGGAGGCAAGATCTGGCTGGAGAGTGTAGAGGGAAAAGGAACCACCTTCTACCTGGAGTTTTCGAGGGAAGGTGTGAAGGATGAGCCGAAGGAGAAACAGAAGCAGAAACCGAAGGAGACCAAAGGCCCGAGGTATTCGGCAAAGGTGGTTTGAGGGGAACCAAACCCCTAAAAAAAGCTCTTTACCACCGTCATACCCAGCCAAACCGCTCCAAAACAAAGGATAACGCTTAGCGAAACGTAAAAAAAGACCGGAAGGAATTTTGCGTTCTGAAGGAGGGTCAATCCTTCCAAAGAAAAGGCCGAAAAAGTGGTAAAGCCGCCACAGATACCCACGGCGAAAAATAACCACCAGGAGTCTGTAAAACTGTTGTGTTTCTGGTATGCGCCATAAGCCAACCCGATCAACAGGCAACCGATCATGTTAATGGATAGTGTGGCAATGGGAAAAGAAACCAGGATAATTCTGGAAATGAATGATCCGATAAAATGCCTGAGGACACTACCAATAAAACCTCCTAAACCGACCAATAAAAAACTCCTGTCCATACTATGTAAATAGCTGTTAAACAGGAGTTATCAGCGCTCCATAAACGGATTGCGGTTCCAGGCGAACTCCATCACCTTATCCAAAGATAGAAATAAAAGGGAGAACCTGCGCTCTCCCTTCTCTTTAACAGTGGGCCCACTTGGGCTTGAACCAAGGACCACCTGATTATGAGTCAGGTGCTCTAACCAACTGAGCTATAGGCCCCGATGAAAAACTTCATCAAGGCTGCGAAAATACGATAAAAGTTCCAAGCGCCAAATCTCAAATTCCAAAGGAGTAACAAGATTTAGCCTGGAATTTGGAACTTGGAATTTGGAACTTAAGGCTTTACATGATAATTCTCCCGTACCCCGTATCTTTGCCGGATGCCTATCAAAAACCTGATCTTCGACCTGGGTGGGGTCATTATCGATCTGCATGTCCATAAAACCAGGGAAGCATTCCAGGATCTGGGTATGCCCGACACAGCCAACTGGTTTGTAGCCAACCAACAGGCTTCCCTGCTGAACGACTATGAAACCGGGAGACTCAGCACGGAAGAATTTATCGCGGGGATCAATAATGAATCCGGACTGGATATTAGCGATGAACAGTTTTACCGTGCCTGGACTACCATGCTGGGAAGGGTGAAAAAGGAACGGATCCATATGCTAAAAGAACTCCGTGAAAATTACCGGGTTTATGCTTTAAGCAATATCAACGCCATGCATGCCCACGCCTGCCATACCATTCTTCAGCGGGATCATGATATCTTCAGCTTCCATGAAATTTTCGACCTGGTATTTTATTCCCATGAGATCGGCTCCCGAAAACCGGAACCGGAAGCCTGGCTGAAAATCCTTGACCGCACGGGTATCCTGAAAGAAGAAACCCTCTTTTTTGACGATAACCTTCCCAATGTTGAGGTGGCAGCATCCCTTGGTTTTCAAGCCAAATTTGTGGATCGGGAAATTCTGGAGATCGTGAATACCCTCGGTCTCTGAAGAATTTAGAAATTAAAAAACCCCGGAAAGACGAGCCTCCCGGGGTTTAATGCGTTACAGGAATTAGTTACACGTATAAAAAAGGTCAAAAACAAAAAGACCTTGTCCTACATTGACCTTGGTAGGTTTGCCGTCGGAGTCATAGGTATAAGCGTAATCCAGATCGCTGGAAACTTCCCAGGTCTGGGTGATTGCATTGTAATCCTCTTCCTTATCACGGATGATATAATGGGTTGACGGGAAGTTTGGATCCTCAGCAATAAGTCCGGCTAAAAAGCGGGTTGGCGTTTTGTCGTTATAAGTAAAGGTTCTGCGTGAAGATTGTTCAAAGTTACCAAGTCCGTCATCCGTAAAAGTAACTGTACCACTTACGTCGCCATTAGCTGCATAGCTATATACGATGTAGTCGGTTTTTACTTCATTGCCGGCGACGATGGAAAAAATATTTTTCTGGATCATTTGTGTTCCGTTGTAATCGAAACGGTTTACCTGATCAAGTTCAAGTGTACCCGCGTTATCAACGTATATTTTTTCTTCGGTTACTCCATTCGTTCCGTAAGTGTATTCTGTTTTTGCAATTACGGTTTTTGAAGCGCCTTCATATTCTGACATGCTTGCAACTTTACCTGCAGAAGTATAGGTGTAGAGTGTACCTGAAATCGTTCCGTTGTCATTGGTTTGCATGTCAATGGGCTGTCCGGCTGAATTGTAGGTAATGGTAGAAGTAGCCGTCGTACCAAAGAAGGTAAGGTCCATTTTGGTGAGTTGACAGGTAACTACAGGATCGGTAGTGTCATCCTTTTTACACGATGAAACGAATGCCATGGCTACTGTGAGCACAATCAGCATAGTATAGTTGATTTTTTTCATAAAGAGTAAAGATAGCTTTAGTTTAAGGGTTGATACCATTTGTTCGTCGAACAGCCGGATTTGTGTAAAAGAAAATTGAATTTGTGTAAGAAACAGAGCGATTCATATGCCAATTCATTTCGAATGGTGTTCAAATGCGCTATTTTCGCGAAAGTTTAAAAAGAACTTTATGTATCGGTCACATCATTGCGGAGAATTGAGAATGGAACATGTCGGGCAAACCGTTACCCTGAGCGGATGGGTGCAACGTTCCCGCGATATGGGCGGACTGACTTTCCTGGATCTTCGCGACCGTTACGGCTTAACACAATTATCTTTTAATCTCTCTGTAAATGAAAAACTGTGTATGGATGCCCGCAAGTTGGGGCGGGAATTCGTCATACAGGCTACAGGTCTGGTAAAAGAACGTTCCAGTAAAAACGCTAAAATGCCAACCGGCGATATAGAAATTGAGGTTACTGCCCTTAAAATCCTCAACGCCTCGCAGACACCCCCCTTTACCATCGAAGAAAATACAGATGGAGGAGAGGAGCTGCGTATGAAATACCGTTACCTGGACCTGCGCCGCGAAACGGTTCGTAAAAAACTGGAACTGCGCCATACCCTTGCCCGCTATACCCGTCAATACCTCGATGACCAGGCTTTTATAGAAGTTGAAACCCCGGTGCTCATTAAATCGACCCCCGAAGGTGCCCGCGACTTTATCGTGCCTTCACGTTTGAACCAGGGTGAGTTTTATGCCCTGCCCCAGTCGCCCCAAACCTTCAAACAGTTGCTGATGGTTTCAGGTTTCGACCGCTACTACCAGATCGTAAAATGTTTTCGCGATGAGGACCTGCGTGCCGACCGTCAACCCGAGTTTACCCAGATCGATTGCGAAATGAGCTTTGTGGAAAGGGATGACATATTAAACACCTTCGAAGGACTTACCAAATTCCTCTTTAAAAAGATAAAAGGTATCGACCTGCCTGATTTCCCGAGAATGAGCTACGACGAAGCCATGGCCCGCTACGGCATCGATAAACCGGATACCCGTTTTGCCATGGAAATTTGTCCGCTTAACGAACATGTTGCAGACACCGATTTTGCCGTTTTTAAATCGGTCATGGATGAAAAGGGATTGATCGGTGGAATATGCACGGCAGGCTGTGCCGAATATTCCCGCAAACAACTCGACGAACTGACCGAATGGGTAAAAGACCGCGGCATGAAAGGCCTCGTCTATGTAAAATGGAATAAAGAAGGCATCAAATCTTCGGTAGACAAATTCTTTAGCCCGGAGCAACTCAAATCCTGGATGGAAGCGGCGGGTGGAAAAGAAGGCGACCTGCTTTTGGTATTAGCCGGTCCGCTTGAAAAAACGCAAAAAGCCCTGGGTGAACTTCGTTTGGAGTTGGCCAAACAGTTGGGTTTACGCGATACACCGGGTTACAATCCGCTCTGGGTCATCGATTTTCCTTTGGTTGAGTACAATGAAGAGGAAGGACGCTTTTATGCCATGCACCACCCTTTTACCTCCCCAAACCCGGAAGACCTGCATTTGATGGAAACCGCCCCGGCAGCTATACGGGCTAATGCCTACGACCTGGTTATCAATGGGGTAGAAATAGGTGGAGGTTCTATCCGTATCCACGATCGGGGAGTACAGCAAAAAATGTTCGACCTCCTGGGTTTTACACGCGAAGAGGCGCAGGAGCAATTTGGATTTCTGATGAATGCCTTCGAATACGGTGCTCCTCCCCATGGCGGTATTGCCTTCGGATTTGACCGGCTTTGTGCAATGTTCGGTGGGGTAGAGAGCATTCGCGACTTCATCGCCTTCCCAAAAAACAATGCCGGACGCGACGTGATGATCGACGCACCCGGAGCTGTAAATCCTGCCCAGTTGAAGGAGCTTGGATTAAGAATTACGGAATAGCTTCGGAATGAAACAGGGCGGTGCTTCAATCCTCGTCATCTGGCTCACGGTCTTTATTGATCTGTTGGGATTTAGCATCATCATCCCGATACTACCAGACCTGGCCGTAACCCTTGGAGGAGGAAAAGTGGCGCTTGCTGTGGCGGCACTTTATGCGCTGATGAACTTTCTTTTTGCTCCGCTTTGGGGGAGCATGAGCGACCGGATCGGACGCAGGCCGGTCATCCTGGTCAGCATCTTTATCACCGCCCTGGCGCAGTT
>JAKFCJ010000047.1:0-19323 GCA_036676705.1 Bacteroidota bacterium | reverse complement strand
TGGATGGGAAAAGCTGGCGAAGCGCATCCGGATCTCCCGCTACGGTTCGGTTGCTATAGTTACTCAGGCCAAAATCGAGCAGTATAAAAAAGAGGTAACCAAAGTTGAAAGATTCGAAATAGATGCCATACACTTCGGCACCGAGGCTGTTTTGAACGGCTATTTCGATCACAAAGACCCAAAACAGCTTGATCAGCAGGTTCAGGATCAGTGTAAAAGAAAAATTGGACAAAAAAGATCCGGCCATGGCTTCGAAAATAGGTGAGTCAGAGCAAAATTCTGCACATTTGTATAATGAATAAATTATACTGGATACTGATACTGGGCAGCATTAGTTTCGGTTTTGGGCATGGACAGGAGAAATATTTTCCGACCTCGCATCAAAACATCTTCATCGGCATGCATATGGATTCGCTGCTGAAAATTAAGGGAACCTACCTGGAAGCGTCCAAATCTTTTAAAGGAACCCCGCAACTCAAGGAATATCCCAAGCAGGATACTTTGTTTACCGAAACCCTTTACCTGTTTACCAAGGACAGTATTTTATATGAAGTGATCATCGATTACAAAGATCATTTCGAACTCTATGCCTATATGAAGGACTTTTACGGTCCGCCGAATATTGAAGATAAGGAATGGCTCATTAAGCTCGAAAACGGTAAAGAGCTGCATGTCTGGGAATACATTAACCGTTGGTGTATTGCTGATGGAGAACTTTATAAATAATGCGCATTGCCGTTAATGCCCGTTTTTTACTAAAAGACCGCCTCGAAGGGCTCGGCCGGTTTAGTGATGAGGTGCTCAAACGTATCACCCGCTCACACCCGGAACATGAGTTTATTTTCTTTTTTGACAGGGAGTATGATTCTTCCTTTATCTATGCCCCGAATGTCACTCCGGTAAAGGTCTTTCCTCCTGCCCGCCATCCTTTTTTATACTATATCTGGTTCGAATGGCGCCTGCCGGCCTTGTTCAGGAAGTGGAAGGTGGATGCTTTTCTGTCGCCGGATGGCTTTTTATCGCTTTCCACCGCCATCCCCCAGGTTCCGGTCATTCATGATCTGGCTTTTGAACACTATCCCGAATACGTTTCGAAAACCGGTGCCGCTTATTATAAAAAGTACTTCCCACAATTCGCAAAAAAGGCGCTACGCATCGCCACTGTTTCCGAATTCAGTAAAAAGGATATACAGGACTGCTACGGAATTCAAGCGGATAAGATCGATGTGGTGTACAATGGAGCTTCGCCGGTATTCAAAGAAATGGACCCGGAAAAAATTCTGGCATTCAGGAAATCCCATTTTGAAGGGAAACCCTGGTTTGTGTATGTGGGCTCTTTGCATCCACGAAAGAATATTGGCCGTTTGCTTGAGGCCTTTGATACCTTTAAAAGGCAGGATAAACTGCAGTATCAATTGGTCATTATTGGCCGTAAAGCCTGGCAGACCCGGGAGATGGAAACTGTTTTTGAATCCATGACCCATAAAAACGAGGTGCATTTTACAGGAAGGATCAGCGATGAAGAACTGCTGCCCTATTTATGCGGAGCCAGGGCCCTCACCTATATTCCCGTTTTTGAGGGTTTCGGACTTCCCCTGCTCGAAGGATTTTGCTGTGCCTTACCGGCCATTACTTCCAATGTCAGTTCATTGCCCGAGGTGGCAGGTGACGCGGCAATCTGTGTCGATCCGCTTTCTATAAACGCCATTGCCGACGCCATGAGCCGGATGAGCACGGATGATCGGCTATATCTCGAATTTCAAAACAAAGCACGTCAAAGGGCGCTTGACTTTAGCTGGGACCTGAGCGCAAATAAACTGTGGCAATGTCTGGAAAAAGGTATTTTTGATCGTGCTTAAGTCCTTTGTAAAATCGGGAAGATCAGAAGCCGGGTGCGATGAAGCCGGAAGAGGCTGCCTGGCCGGACCGGTTTACGCGGCTGCAGTCATCCTTCCCTCCTCTTACAAAAACAAATGGCTGAACGACAGCAAACAACTGAAAGAATCCGTCAGGAAGGAACTGCGGCAGGAAATTGAAGAAAAAGCCATTTGTTTTGCGGTCGCCTCCTGCACGGCAGAGGAGATCGATTCCATAAATATCCTGAATGCCTCCATTCTCTCCATGCATAAAGCACTGGCTCAATTGAAACAGCAGCCCGATTTTATTCTTGTGGATGGAAACCGCTTTAAACCATATGGGAAAATTCCTTTTGAGACCTATATTAAAGGAGACGGGCGCTTTATGAGCATAGCCGCAGCATCCATCCTTGCCAAAACCTATCGCGATGACTTTATGGAGAAGGCACATGAGCAGTTTCCTGGTTATGATTGGAAAGTGAACAAGGGTTATCCTACTCCGCATCACAGGGCGTATTTAATTGAGCATGGACCAAGTCCTTTGCACCGGCGCAGTTTTAAGTTAAAGGAACAACAAATTCAGCTTGCGTTGAAATGAAGACCCTGCTGATCACAAATCCTTGCGCCAATGGGGGCCGATCCCTGAAGACCCTGCGTAAGGTGGAACTTTTTTTAAGCCGGCATGCTATTTCCTGGGACGCGATACAGACACCGGAGACCCGCGACATCGCTTCTCCCGACTGGCACAACTATTCCCGTGTGGTCCTGGTTGGTGGCGACGGAACCCTCCACCGCCTGCTCAATTATTGGGGCATTCCGCCTTTACCCCTTTGTCTGATAAGCGGTGGCAGCGGCAATGACTTTTCGAGACTGGTGCATCAAAGCGCCCGTATCGACATCCAGTTGCAGCACCTTTTGGAAGGCAAAACTTTTTTCAGCGACCTGGGCCTCTGCAATGGGGTTCATTTTGCCACCGGAATTGGCATTGGATTCGATGGAAAGATCGCCGAGGTATTGAAAAAAAATTCGAGGTGGAAAAGCCATTTCGCCTATTTAATAGCCGTGGTCATTCAGATCTTCCACTATCGTGAAAAGTACATAAAGGTAGAAAATGACGGGATCAAAACGGAGGGTGAAAGCTTGCTGTTTACGGTAGGGAACGGGGCTGAGTTTGGCGGAGGATTTAAGGTCACTCCCCAGGCTAGTTTCCGGGACGGGGTTTTTCAATGCTGTTGGATCAGCAAAGTCTCCCTGCTACAACGTATTCTTCATCTCAGCAAGGTTCAAAAAGGCAGTCATACCCAACTTCCTTTTGTCAGGCTTTTCGATGCGAAATCCGTCCGTTTACGGGCAAATGAGCCGCTGGTTTGTCATATGGATGGAGAAGTTTACCATTGGCCGGAATTTGATATTTCCATGCAGGCAAGTGTCCTGGAGCTTATCGCCTGACGGGATGTTTTTTCTTCCATCTCTTCCATAAAAGGGCTGACCCGATCAGGATAAGCAGGGCTAAAAATTGGGAATGGGAGAGTATTCCGTCAATAATATAGCCTCTCTCCTCATCGCCCCGGTAGATCTCGGTCAGGGTTCTTCCAACTCCATAAAGTATGGCGTAGAACAACATCAGTTGTCCGTGAAAACGCTTTCTATTGGAAAACCAGATCATAAACGCCACTATAGAAAAGATCAAAAGTGCATCGTAGATCTGGGTAGGATAAAGGGGTGTATGCAAAGGTTCTGCAGAGGATTCGGGATGATGGAAGGTCAAACTCCAGGCTGATTCACACACTTTCCCATGGCAACAGCCCGACATCAGGCAACCCAGTTTCCCAAATCCGTGAACAAGAGCCCCGGCAATAGCGATGATATCCAACATGGGCATGACGGGCAGGTTCAATTTTCTAAAGCGCCAGATCAATACGGGTATACCCACCAGAAAGGACCCGTAAAAAACAAATCCCGACCCGATATTATGAAACATCAGCGATGGATCGGACAAATAGCGGCTGATGTCCTCAAAATAGAAAAACACCTTCCCGCCAACAAAAATCCCGACAAAGGCCCAAAGGAAAAGGTCAGAAATTTTGTCGTGGTCGAGATGAAAGGCCTTCCGCTGGCGCCACACAAAGTAGTAGGCAACCACGATCCCGAGAAGAATAAAAAAGCCATAACTGTACAAGGTAATCGTGTCAGGGAAGATCCCGGATAACCAGGAAGGGGTTTTAAATCGAATAAGAACCGGGTGCATGGGAAACAAATCACGCTAATTATCATTAAAAAACAGAGCGAAGGCGTATTTTTGAAGACAATTAATTCCGATCATGAACAGCGAAGCTTTAAAAACAACCGCCCTCAGCGATTTACACATTTCCCTAGGCGCCAAAATGGTTCCGTTTGCCGGTTATCTGATGCCGGTGCAGTACAGCAATCTCATTCAGGAACACCTCCAGGTTCGAAAATCAGTGGGTGTATTCGATGTGTCGCATATGGGTGAATTTTGGCTCGAAGGCGATAAAGCCCTTGATCTCATCCAACGCGTAACATCGAACGACGCTTCTAAGCTGGTCGATGGTAAGGTTCAATATTCCTGTTTGCCGAACGACAAAGGCGGGATCGTCGACGACCTGCTGGTGTATCGCTTCAGTGAAAAGAAATACCTGTTGGTGGTAAATGCTTCCAATATCGAAAAAGACTGGAACTGGATCAGCAGCCAGAATTCATACGGGGTAACCATGACCAATGCTTCAGATTCGTATTCCCTGCTTGCCGTCCAGGGACCTGATGCCGTTTCCGTATTGCAAAAACTGACCAACGAAGAACTGCCAACCATGGAGTATTACAGCTTCAAAGTAGGAAATATGGCAGGGATCGATAACGTGATCATCTCAGCAACGGGGTATACCGGTGCCGGCGGGTTTGAGTTGTATGTGAAAAATGCCGATGCCCTGAAACTGTGGAACGCCGTGTTCGAAGCCGGGAAAAGTTACGGTATCCTTCCGGTAGGTTTGGGTGCGCGCGATACCCTGCGGCTTGAAAAAGGTTTCTGTTTGTATGGAAATGATATTAATGATGAAACTTCTCCGATCGAAGCCGGTTTGGGATGGATCACCAAATTCACCAAAGATTTTATCATGGCCGACTACCATAAAAACCTGAAAGAAAACGGGGTCAATAAGAAACTGGTGGGTTTTGAAATGATCGACAGGGGCATTCCGCGTCAGCATTATCCGATCTGTGATGAAAACGGAAAAATTATCGGTGAAGTTACTTCGGGTACCCAAAGCCCGAGTCTCGGAAAAGCCATCGGTTTGGGCTATGTACACCCGGATTACAGCAAACCGGGAAGCACGGTGTTTATCGAAATTCGCGACAAACAAATAAAAGCTGAGGTAAAAAAGATTCCTTTTTTATAAATTTACATTATGAAACTTTTTAAAAGACTCCTTGTTTTAACGTTAGTGGTTGGTCTTGCTGGTGCCTGTACCAAGCTCGAAGAAAGCCCTGCACCAGGTGGTGATGCCACAGGTGGAACCGGCGGCGGTGGTAACACCGGCGATCCGGAAGTATATCTTGGTGTGTGGAAACAGACGAAAAAGACGGTAGATGGGGTAGACGCTTTTGATGCCAATAATACTTTTACGGTTAAACTTGATGCCGGTGGTACGGCCAAGTGGACCAAAACTGTAAGCGGGATGGTTCTGCCTGAAGAGTCCGACGCTTATATTTTAACAAAGCTTCCACCGCCTGCAAAAATTGATTTTATCAATAATGGAACCAAAGAGATCGTAAATAAAACAGGCTCTCAAATGGTTTGGAAATGGAATGATCCTAATCAGGCCAATGCTTTGATCGAGGAAACCATGATCAAGCAATAGTTTAATCAAAAATAATTTAAAGCCTCTCCATTTGGAGGGGCTTTTTTGTTTGGTCGGCGATATCGAGCCATTTGCTCATATACTCTCCAAGCACGTGTATTTCCTCCAGACTAAGTGCTGACTGTCCTGTTCTCTGAACCACCCGGTTTAGGGATTCTGCAAGACCCGCGTGTTCGGAATAATAGCGGATAAATTCCGACTCGATAAACCCTTTATGTGCCTGAGGGAACCTGCCCATATCCTCTTTCCCAGCCTGCAATAAAAAGCGTTCAAGATCTTCGTATGGAACCTGTCTGAGATCTCCATAAAAAAGGTCAAGAGCATTGGCATGACGGTCAATAATGAGCCGGTCAAGCAACATCTCCGCCAGCAGGTGAGCGAGGAACCACTTTCTCTGCTCTCCAAACAGGCCTTTTTCCTGCAATAAGGTCAGGTCTTTTTCTATTTTGTTTGTGGTCTCCGAAAAATAAAAGCAGTCATGAAACCATGTATCGGCCTCATAATGTCCCTGACATCCCAGCCACAAGGCTGCATGTTCCTGAACAGGATCGGGTTGCGTCATCCATTCCAGCTTCCGCCTTCCTTTGGCTGTTCGCGACCAGTCGGGTAAGATCAGGCCGGTATTGTGCCAGGGATCATCGGTGGCATAAAAAAAATGATGGGCAAGAAAATTCATTGCACAGGCCTAAGCCCAAATTTTAAGCCATCTTTTTCTGAAGATTGGCATCCAGTTTATCCAGGAAAGCTTCCGTGGTCAGGTATTGATCTCCTTTTACCTCGTTTCCATAGATACACACGGCCAGGTCTTTGGTCATAAACCCTGATTCAACCGTTTCTACACATACCTGTTCCAGATTTTCGCAGAAGCGGATGAGTTCGGCATTGTTGTCGAGTTTACCACGAAAAGCAAGGCCTCTGGTCCATGCGAAAATCGAAGCTATCGGGTTGGTAGAAGTAGCTTTACCCTGTTGGTGCTGACGGTAATGGCGGGTTACTGTTCCGTGTGCCGCTTCCGCCTCCATGGTCTTTCCATCCGGGGTGATCAGTACGGAGGTCATAAGTCCTAAAGACCCGAATCCTTGTGCCACCGTATCGGATTGTACGTCGCCATCGTAGTTCTTACAGGCCCATACAAAATTACCGTTCCATTTTAGAGCGGAAGCCACCATGTCGTCAATTAAGCGGTGTTCATAGGTAATGCCAAGCGCATCCATTTTGGGTTTGTATTCCTGGTAGACTTCGGCAAAGATGTCTTTAAAACGCCCGTCGTATTTTTTGAGGATGGTATTTTTTGTCGATAGATACAGCGGCCATCCTTTGTTGATGGTTTGGTTGAAGCAGGCATGGGCAAATCCGCGTATCGACTCATCGGTATTGTACATGGCCAGTGCCACGCCGTCGCCTTTAAAATTATAGACTTCGTGTTCGATCACGGAACCGTCTTCCCCTTCAAACTTAATGGTGAGTTTCCCTTTTCCTTTGGTCACAAAATCGCTGGCGCGGTACTGATCGCCAAAAGCATGACGTCCGATACAGATCGGGGCTGTCCAGTTGGGTACCAGGCGGGGGATATTTTTCATAACGATGGGTTCGCGGAACACCGTACCGTCAAGAATATTGCGGATGGTGCCATTCGGCGACTTCCACATCTGTTTGAGTCCGAATTCTTTTACCCGCTCTTCATCGGGGGTAATGGTGGCGCATTTGATCCCTACATTGTATTTTTTAATTGCCTCAGCCGCATCAACGGTGATCTGGTCGTTCGTTTCGTCACGCTTTTCCATTCCCAGGTCATAATAGTGAATATCGACTTCGAGATAGGGAAGGATCAATTTGTCTTTGATAAATTTCCAGATGACGCGGGTCATTTCATCGCCATCCAATTCTACTACCGGGTTTTGTACCTTAATTTTAGTCATTGATGTTCTTGAAAGCTTCAAATATAGAATATAGGTCAACGCAATTTGAGGTATTCCCTTAATTTCTTGTCAAAACGGATCACGGCTTCCTTGCGGCTGATCAATCCATATTGAGTTGAAACATAGTAGGGAAAAGGGTCCTTCATCTGGTTGAATTGAAAATCATAGACAACAAGTCCAAAGCCTGAGGAGGCACCAAAAGCTTCGCTGTAAGGGCTCCCAAATTCTGCGATAAGAATATCGGTGGTGTCGGTAATGATGGAATCAGAGAAAATATTGTTTTCATCAAATATGGCGCCTTCATAACGCTCTTCAGCGATCGCTGCACTCGACGTATCATAAAAGAAGCGAACCTCGCTAAAGGTATAGCCCAGCCGGAAGGCCTCAATGGTCATCTGGTTTTCGGCATCGACCTTTTCCTTCAACGCTTTGGCATCCTCCGGGTAACCACTGTTTTCGAGCATTTTTATTCGTTTCGCCTCTGTTTTCAGGCGTACCAGGATCACCAGCGATTTGCGTTTATAATGAATGATCTCCTCCCTTTTACCCAGTTCTTTTTCCGACTCTTTGGCATTGGGTTGATTGATCTGAAAACCTATGCCTATGTCGAACTGCGAAAAACGCCCTGAATTGTATGGTTCGATCTGATAATTTGTAAAGGAATAGGTGAAAGAGGCCGCTATGCTGAAGCGGGGATTAAGTTTCAGCGCCGCACCCACATGGGCACCCAGGTCGAAACGACCGCTTCGCGAAGGATCATCGGGAAATTTCGCATAATTTTTGTTGTTCTCCGGCCGGCTTACATATTTGTTAAGCAAAAGACTCGGGGTGAGTCCGCCATAAAAGCCCCAGGTACGCTCGGTGCGGCTGGGATAATAAAAAACACTGACAGGCAGGTCAATATAATATTCGCGGATCCGCTGGATAAAAAGCTCCAAACTATCGGTAGCGTTTCGCGAATAGGCCAGGGTATTTACTTTGAGCCCGAAACGGAAATCGTATTTTGGTTTGACACGTCGTGCGGCATATACCCCAAAGGCTCCGTGGGCGTTTACAAAATAGATCTCCCTGAGTTTGGGTATAGTGGCCAGGTTTCCGTGCACATACGTGGTAAAGGACCACGCCGGACTCATCCCCTGATTTTGTGCATGGATAGCCGTGCAACTCAAAAGGGTAATGATAAGCGGGAACAAGCCGGCTAATTTGTAAAATTTCTTCACTTTAAGGCAAATATCCATAATTATTCGAGGGAGGTGATTAATTTAGCTGAAAATTTCAGCCATGCCATTCATCAAACGAATTCTTGTTCCTACGGATTTTTCAGAGCCGGCAAAAAATGCATTACGTTATGCCGGATTGCTTGCTAAGTTGACCCAAGCTGAGGTAAAAGTGCTGCATGTTTTTAATGTCCCTGTTGTGGACCCTTACATGCCCGGCGACACCCTTGAACTTTTGATGCAGGAGGTAAAATCGGCGAGTGAAACAAGAATGCAGGAACTTTTGGCCGAATTTCCCGGTCTGAAAGGGGAAACCCTGCATGGCTTTGTGATCGATGATATTACCCGCTATGCCGAAGAGTGGAATGCGGACCTTATCGTGATCGGAACCACAGGGGCAACAGGTGCAGCAGGAGCGATCTTTGGCAGCAATGCATCAGGAGTAATGGCACAATCTCCAATTAAAGTATTAAGTATACCGGCGACCTATACCGAGCATAAATCGCCTAAAAAGATCTGTTATGCTTCCGATTTTACGGGACGTGAAGAGCTTCCTTTTCAGATCTTTATCGATATCTCCAAAGCCTGGAATACCCAATTGGCTGTGCTCCACGTGCTGAGTGATGAACCGGTATTTACCTCCGAAAAGGCAGAGGATATCTACAAACGCCTGGCGGAAGCGGCCCATTTTGATCGCATGAGTTTTGATGAGATCAGCAGCAACGACGTCACTGCCGCCATTGAAACCTATGTTCAGGCAACCAGTATCGATATCCTGGGTATGGCGGTACATCGCCGCAATTTGTTGGAGCGTATCTTCTCCAAAAGCAAAACGCGGATCATTGCCCACCATGCAAAAATTCCTCTCCTCTCCATTAAAAAAGGATAATCCTTTTCCGCCCATTATCTTTGCGCGACATGCTAAGTAAAGATAAAGTATTGGAAGCCTTAAGCCAGGTGATCGAGCCCGACTTAAAGAAGGATCTGGTTACCCTGGGAATGATCGAAAATCTGAGGATCGACGGCAGAAAAGTGCGTTTTACCATCGTGCTCACTACTCCGGCCTGTCCGCTCAAAGACCTCATGCGCAATGCCTGCGTCAATGCCATTACGCTTATGGTCGACAAAGGTGCCGAAGTGGAGATCGATTTTAGCTCCCGGGTGAATACCGTTCGCGAAAACAGCAATGTACTTCAGGGAGTAAAAAATATTATCGCCGTTGCATCGGGTAAAGGCGGGGTCGGAAAATCGACCGTTGCGGCTAATCTGGCCGTAAGTCTTGCCCGGGAAGGAGCAAAAGTAGGATTGCTCGATGCCGACATTTATGGTCCATCCATACCCACCCTGTTTGGCGTTTCGAGCAGCCTGGAAATGGTGGAAGAAGACGGGAGAAGTTTGATCGTTCCCATTGTTAAAGAAGGAATAAAATTACTTTCCATCGGTTTTATGATGAAACCCGGACAAGCCGTTGTTTGGCGCGGTCCGATGATCTCTTCGGCCATTCGTCAGTTTATGAATGATGTAGCCTGGGGTGAACTCGATTACCTGGTCATCGATCTGCCTCCCGGTACCGGCGACATCCATCTAACCCTTGCCCAGCAGTTCCCGATAACCGGGGTTGTCATTGTGACCACCCCTCAGGAAATGGCGCTCACCGATGCGCGGAAGGCGATCGCCATGTTCCGGATGCAGGGAGCCACCGTTCCATTGCTCGGTGTGGTTGAAAACATGAGTTATTTTAGTCCGGAAGACCGGCCTGAAAAAAAATACTACCTCTTTGGCCAGGGTGGAGGAGAGATACTCGCTGCAGAATCTGAACTTCCACTGCTTGGTGAGATCCCGTTCACGGAGTCGGTTCGTGCCGATGGAGACGCTGGTATCAACGCCCTTGGCCGGAATAAGGAATATAGCGCTGCGTTTGCTAACTTTGCAGGAAACGTGGCCAGACAAATTTCCGTTAAAAATGCGGGTCTTGCCACCTCATAATTATGGAAACAACATTGATCAAAAGCAAAATAGAGGAAGTTTTAGAAGGACTTCGACCCTTTTTGAAGGCCGACGGCGGGGATGTTGAGCTCGTTTCGGTCGAAAATCAGACCGTGCGTCTTCGTCTTCTTGGTGCCTGCCGCTCCTGTTCAATGAGCCAGATGACCATGAAAGCCGGTATAGAAGAAGGGATTAAAAAGGCGATACCGGAAATTCTGTATGTCGAAGAGGTCAACTAAGCAGCCTTGTCTAATTCATTGTGGTCATTATTTTTGCTTTCTCATTTAAAAAATCTAAAACCCGTTATGCGTGTAGCATTATATAGTCTCTTTGTTCTCTCCTTTTTCTTTCAGGCTGCCCAGGCACAAAATAATCCACCTCTCTTTACTTATGGATCTGATACCGTGTATGAGGAGGAATTCGTTCGCGTATTCCTGAAAAACAACAAAAAAGAAGAGCAAACCGATTCCAGCCTGAAGGCTTACCTCAACCTGTATATCAATTTTAAATTAAAAGTTAAGGAGGCCGTTCAACTGGGGATGGATCAAGACCCGGCCTTTCAACAGGAACTCGCCGGTTACCGCGAACAACTTTCGCGAACTTACATGACCGATACTTCCTTAACCACCAAATTGATGGCTGAGGCGTATGAGCGAATGAAATCGGAAGTAAATGCTTCCCATATCCTGATCCTTGTAAGTGCAAACGCCCTCCCGAAAGACACCATGCGCGCCTACAACCGCATCAGTGAATTGCGGAAAAAAGCCGTGGCCGGGATGAATTTTGACACACTGGCTTATTACAATTCGGAAGACAATTCAGCAAAAACCAACTTTGGTGACCTGGGATATTTTTCCGCATTTGATATGATCTATCCTTTTGAAACACAAGCCTTTCAGACGAATACCGGGGAAATTTCCCAGATATTCCGTACTGAATTCGGATATCATATTCTGAAGGTGAAAGACAAAAGGCCTTACCGGGGTGAGGTGAAAGTTGCACATTTGATGTTGCGTTTGAATACCAATGCCAAAGAGGAGGAGGTCATGGAGGCCAAAAGAAAAATTGACAGCATTTACGGTCAGTTGATCACCGGGGCCGATTGGACCAGCATGGTTCAGTCCTATTCGGAAGATGTGAGCAGCGTAGAAAAAGGCGGGGAGTTAAACTGGATCCGCACGAATTCACCTGTGGCGCTGCCATTCAGAGAGGCAGCCTTTTCCATCTCATATCCGGGTGAATATTCAAAACCTGTTCATACTGATTTTGGCTGGCATATTATCAAGCTTCTCGAAAAACGCCCCCTTGCCCCGATGGAGGAAATGAGCGAACGCTTGCGCATGCAGGTCAACCGGGAGCCGGAAAGGGTAAAAATGAGCCAGGAGATGCTGGTTGTGCGCTTTAAAGCTGAAAACGGCTTTATTGAAAACACACAAAATCTGAATAGCCTGATAGTCCGGTTAGATTCTTCTGTACTCAAGGCCACCTTTAAAGCAGAAAATCGTCCATTAACCGAAAACCCTTTATTCCGCATTGGCGATCGTACCCTGTATGCCAAGGATTTCTATACCTATATCGAAAAATATCAAACGCCTCAGAACGGACTAAGCATTAGTACAGCAACGGAGAACCTGTACAAGGGTTTTGTTGTGAGTGAAGTGCTTCAATACCAGAAAGACCATTTGGAAGAAAAATATCCCGACTTCCGTTACCTGATGCAGGAATACCATGATGGCATTTTGCTCTTTAATCTTACCCAGGAAAAAGTATGGGACAAAGCAGTTCAGGATACTACCGGATTAAAGGCTTACTATGAAGCGCATAAAACAGAACATGTGTGGGCCGACCGGGTGCAGGCCAGCATTTATGAGTGCAATAGCAAAGAAGCTTACAAACAAACTAAAAAGCTTTTGAAAAAAGGAGTGGTTGATGTAGAGATATCCCAACAGGTGAATGAAAAAAATCCTTTGAGCCTGGTGATCAAGCATTCCAAATTCGAACGGGGAGAAAATGCGCAGGTCGATGCCGTGCAATGGAAACCGGGAACCTATACAGTGGAAACGGCCGATGGAAAATTTTATCTCATCAAAATTTCTGAATTTGTACCGGCAGCCCCAAAAGCCTTCAAAGAGGTGAAGGGGATCATGACAGGCAAGTACCAGGATGAGTTGGAGAAACAGTGGATCGAAGACCTGAAAAGCCGTTATCCTGTTACGGTGAACTACGAGGTTTTAAATTCAATATTGGATTAATGTGGCACAATCAGACAACAACCTGGATCTATGCACTGGCCTTGTTGTCTGCCTGTTCAAACACGGATCAAAAAGCTGAACCCGAAGCGGGAGCACTGGCCCGGGTTTATGATAAGGTGCTTTATTGGGATGAACTGCCAGCCGACCTGATCACTAAAGCCAAAGGAAAGGACAGTATTCCGCTCCTGAAAGGATATGTAAAAAATTGGGTGAGCCAGCAGGTTTCCATGCAAAAGGCAAAGGAAAACCTGAACAGTGAAATACCCGAAATTGAAAAGAAGGTCCAGGATTACCGCAATAGCCTTTTGGTATACGAATATCAGCGGGCCTTATTCGAGCAAATGCTTGATACGACTGTTGAAATGAGTGAAATAAGTGCGTATTATGAAAAAAATCTGAAAAATTTTGAACTAAAACGCAACATTGTACGTCTCAGATACGTGAAGTTACCATTGGAGCTTAAAAACACATCGCGTGCAAAGAGCTGGTTTTTGTCGGATGACCCCGGCGATCGTTTGAAACTCCTGGAATACTGCGCACAAAATGCTGAGAATACCTATATGGATGAAGAGTCCTGGTTGTCGTTTGAGGACCTTCTCAAGGAAATTCCACTCAATCACTATGACCAGGAGCATTTTCTCCGCACGAATAAGTTTGTTGAATTAAAAGATAATGACTTTGTCTACTGGCTCTATATCCATGCCTTTCGGATTAAAAACAGTATTTCGCCCCTTGAATTGGAAACGGAACGTATCCGGAGCATCCTCATCAATAAACGAAAACTTAAATTGCTCGAAGAAGTGGAAGGGTCTTTGTTAAAAGAGGCAGAGGCTAAAAACGAAATAGAATGGTTTATAGAATAGGAATAGCACTGCTGTTTTGTTTGGCATTGGAGCAGGTAAAGGCACAGCCCGTGCCTCAGGTGATCGATGAAGTGGTTGCCGTGGTGGGGGATAATTATATACTCCGCTCGGATATCGAAAAAGAGTTTGAAACCCTCAAAGAACAACTGGGTAAAGAATTCGTGCACGACAGCATGCGTGTTGACATTCTCGATCAGCTTATCTCCAGGAAACTTTTATTGTACCAGGCACAACTCGACTCGATCGTGGTCACTGATGAACAGGTGGATGCCAAAATGGAAGAAAAACTGGCCTATATCCTGAACCATTTCGGGGGTGACGAAAAGGAGCTGGAAAAATATTTGGGCATGTCGGTGTCGGAATTTAAAGTCAAAACCCGCAAAAAAATGAAAGAGCAACTCCTGATCCAGGAGATGCAGGGCCAGATCATTCGCGAGGTAAAGGTGAGTCCTGCAGAGGTGCGTAAATTTTTCAACAAGATTTCGGAAGATTCCCTGGCTCCAGTTCCTGCAGAGGTAGAGATCGGACAAATCATGATCGGACCGAAAGTATCTGATTTCGCCTGGGAATTCGCTAAAGAAGAAGCCAGGGAACTTCGGGAACGCCTGATCGCCGGTGGTGATTTTTGCTTTTTGGCCAGGGCCTATTCCGACGACCCGGGAAGTTCGGGCAAGTGCGGAGAACTGGGCTATTTCAAAAGGGGAAAAATGGTGCCTGAATTTGAAGCAGCCGCATTTCGCCTTGAAAAGGATAGTTTTTCACAAATTATTCGAAGTGAATATGGTTATCATATCATACAAATGCTCGACCGCCGTGGAGAAAGCGTAAACGTAAGGCATATTCTGATCGTGCCTGAATTGCTCCAAACCGACCTTCTGGGTGCAAGGCAGCGTCTCGACAGCATCCGAACAGCTATTCAGACAGGATCGATCACCTTTGAGGCTGCGGCTAAAAAATATTCGGAAGATGAATACACCGCAGGTAAAGGCGGTAAAATGATGGATTACCAAACCGGTGAAACAAAAATTCCTGTCGGGAACCTCGAAAAAGATGTTTTTATGCGGGTTAAGGACCTCAAGGTAGGGGAAATGACTTCTGTTGTAACGGTTAGGACTCCGGATGGAAAAGAAGTGTATATGATCTATAAATTGATCTCTGAGACCCCTCCCCATCTGCCCAGTCTTGAAACTGACTATCTGAAAATTCAAACAGCCGCATTGGAGGACAAAAAGGCCACGGCCTTGGACGACTGGCTCATCAAAAGCAAGGCTGAGTATTATATACGCATTAGTGACCGTTATGTGGATGAGCCTGAACTGGCTCATTGGAGAAAAAAATAACTATGGAAGTACAAAACGACGTGAGTGCTGCAAAGGCATTGACAGAGATACATCACCGTTTGAAATCGGAAATTGCCAAGGTAATTGTCGGGCAAAACGACGTTATCGACCAGGTTTTATTAAGCCTTTATTGCAACGGGCATTCCCTGTTGGTTGGGGTTCCCGGACTGGCAAAAACCCTATTGATCAAAACCATTTCAGAGGCCCTGGACCTGAGTTTTAACCGGATTCAGTTTACTCCCGACCTGATGCCCAGTGATATCATTGGTTCAGAAATTTTGGATGAACACCGTCAGTTCCGTTTTATTAAAGGACCCCTTTTCGCGCACATCGTCCTGGCCGACGAGATCAACCGTACACCACCAAAAACACAGGCAGCCCTTCTCGAAGCGATGCAGGAAAAAAATGTAACCGCAGCCGGACAGGTACATGCTTTACCCCGTCCGTTTTTTGTACTGGCCACCCAGAACCCGATCGAACAGGAAGGAACCTACCCTTTGCCGGAGGCTCAGTTAGACCGTTTTATGTTCCATATCGTACTGGATTATCCGAGTTTTGCCGAAGAAGTGGATGTTGTGAAATCAACTACCGGAAGTGAAACCAAAAAAGTCGAAAAAACACTGGACGAAGCCTCTCTGATCCGTTTTCAGGAATTGATACGCAAGGTACCGGTAAGCGATAACGTGGTGGAATATGCGGTTCGTCTGGTAAGCAAAACCCGGCCGAATACCCCGGGAGCCACCAGCCTCATCAATGAATTCCTGTCCTATGGAGCCGGGCCACGTGCTTCTCAATACCTGATAATGGGCGCCAAAGGACATGCGCTGATGCACGGAAAATTTTCCCCGGATATTGAAGACGTGCAGGCTGTAGCGGAACCCATACTACGACATCGGATCGTAAGGAATTACAGAGCAGAAGCTGAAGGGATGTCGGTCGAAACGATCATCCGTTCGCTATTCTGATCCTTATACAAGCTGCATTTCAACCTGCGAGAGTTTCATAAACTCCTTCGCCCGGGCCTGAATTTCTTGCTGGCTTAAATTTTCAAGTCGTTCTGTTCCGAATTTCTCTACGCAGAAGGAGGCCATGACGGATCCGTAGATGATCGCCCGTTTCATATTTTCGAAGGACACATCTTCTGTACTGGCCAGATAACCGATAAAGCCACCGGCAAAGGTATCGCCCGCCCCGGTTGGATCAAAAACGTCTTCCAACGGAAGTGCGGGAGCAAAGAATACTTCGTCCTGATGAAAAAGCAAGGCTCCGTGTTCTCCTTTTTTGATGATCAAAAAGGATGGTCCCATGGTTAAAATTTTTCTTGCCGCTTTTACTAGTGAATATTCGCCAGAAAGCTGACGTGCTTCTTCATCATTGATCGTAAGAATATCGACCATTTTAAGCGTTTCACGCAAGTCATCCATGGCAATTTCCATCCAGAAATTCATGGTGTCCATCACCACCAGGCGAGGTCTTTCCTTTAAGCGATCGATGACCAGTTTTTGGGTCGATGGAGTAAGGTTTCCAAGCATCAGAAATTCACAGTTCTGGTAGGCTTCCGGGATGATCGGATCGAAGTTTTCAAGCACATTCAGCTCGGTAATTAACGTATCCCGACTGTTCATGTCGTTGTGATAACGCCCCGACCAAAAAAATGATTTTTCCCCCTCTTTGATCTGCAATCCGGAGGTATCTATTCCTCTTTTTTGCATGAAATCGATCTTGCTTTTCGGGAAATCGTCACCGACCACAGCTACCAGATTTATCTCTTTTGTGAAATAAGATGAAGATAGCGAAATATACGTAGCTGCTCCTCCTATGATTTTTTCCGTTTTACCGAAAGGAGTTTCGATTGCATCGAAAGCCACGGAGCCAATTACCAATAAACTCATAATTTTTTCTGCAAATATGAAAAAGTAGACATGGTTCACCAAACACTATGTACAATAATAATCTGAGAAAATCAAGGGCCATAAATCGGTTTTGAAAAAATTAAGCCTGTATTGTCAGATAATTTTGACCCATTAATCCTGCAACCAAACTAACGTCTCATGAACCAAAAGATGTTAGAGGGGGACTTTTCGAATGACAACAGAGTATCCTCTTTTTCTGATCATAAAAAGTATACCCTGTTCCCGTTTACAAAAAAGGCACCTCTCGATTCCCGAACCGCCCCGCTGTTGAGCGCCGAATTCTCTGCAAACGAGGACAAAGGACGCTTTTCCAAACCCCTGTTTTTTCTAATCCCACTTCCTTCTGTTAAACTCCGTCCTGAGGAATTTCCTGACAAAAATGGTCAGGAGAATGAACAAGTGGGAGCGCATTCTCCTGAACGCCGTGAACATTTACACATTAACCTTTTTAATCCTACCACTATGCGAAGACTCTTACTTATTATCTGCCTTATTGCTTCGCTCTTTTTGGCATCTAAGGTTCATGCATCCCATGTCATGGGTAGCGATATTGTTTATAAATGCATTGGTGCGGGTCAATATGAGGTTCTTGTTCGCGTTTACCGTGATTGTAATGGAGTAGCATTGAGTCAATCCGATCTACGCGCAACCTGTGGAGCGAATGTCGTCACTGTAAGTACACAAACCCTTGTTTCTGTCCGGGATATTACCGGAATCTCCCCCAATTGTGGAATCACCAGCGCCTGTGCCGGAGGAGCTTATGCCTATGGTGTCGAAGAGAATACCTATTCGATGATCCTGGATCTAAGTTCTTATTCCTGCTGCAACTGGACCCTCTCCTGGGAGCAATGTTGCCGGAACAACGGAATAAGCACAGGGATGGCCGGAGATAATTTTTATACTACCGCCACATTGAACAAATGTTTGGCAACCTGCAACAGTTCCCCTGATTTTACCAATCCCCCGATCGCTATTGTTTGTTCAAATCAGGATTTCGTTTTTAACAACGGGGCACTTGATACCATTGATGTTGGGGACTCCCTGAGCTATCAACTGGTATCTGCCCTGCGGGGGCCGGGAACAAATGTTCCTTATGGTGGTGGGTATAATGCTGTGCGTCCTTTGCGCTTTATGGGTTTCCCTGCTCAAAATGCACCCTGGCCTTCCGGTTTCCACCTGGACGGATCAACCGGTGACCTGGCTTTCCGTCCTACACAAAACGGACAGATCGGTGTTGTTGTCATTGAAGTTACGGAATGGCGGATGGTCGCCGGCGTCATGACAGCGATCGGGACGACCCGAAGGGACATGCAGGTAATTGTCACGAGTTGCCCGGGCAATATTATTCCGACGATCAATGGGCCATTCAGCTATGAAATTTGTGCGAACCAGGCATTTTGTATTCCAATAACAACGTTCGATGCCAATGCAACCGATACCGTCCGTATCAGCTGGAATAACGGAATTTCCGGGGCTACTTTTTCCAACAACAATGGTACAGCGCGCCTTGCCAGTGGCCAAGTATGCTGGACACCCACCGACGATAATATAAGCAGCCTGCCCTATACTTTTACGATAACCGCGAGGGATAATGACTGTCCGTTATCCGGTCAAGCTATCTCTTCCTATAGTGTACTCGTACGCGAATCCCCTCATACGGTAATGGACATACAAACTCCCGTCTGTGGTAGCGTAGCTTTCGGGCATAGTGGTACCCCCCTGACGGGACTTACTTCCGACTGGCGTGTTTACGACACCTTTAATACCCTGCTGTGGAGTTCTACACAACGTTACGATACGAACAATTTTGTACCAGGGACTTATTATGTCGAACTTCGAACAGGTACGTCAACACCTTGTGACACAACACTGTACGACACGATAGTAGTACCTCCGTTCCTTGATGTTCAATTACCCGCCGATCTGGTGGTATGTAACGGAAATGACGTGCTTTTGCAGGCAACAACCCTGGACGAGGCGGGCACTCCTGCATACAACTGGTACACCAGTTCCAACCCTTCGACAAACTTGTCAGTTGATTCCTTTTACATTTGGACTGTCAGCAACGATGAGACTTTCGTTGTGGAAGTCACTGACTCACT
>JAKFCJ010000046.1:0-9378 GCA_036676705.1 Bacteroidota bacterium | reverse complement strand
ATTTCTTTTCAGGGTGAATTTTACAAAGATTATTCCAAAATGACCACATTTGTTGACAAAGATTTATGCCGTCCATGAAACCACACCAAAAGGATGCCTTTATCAAGCTTGGAAAATACTGTGCCTACCAGGAGCGCTGCCATACGGAAGTTGAGCAAAAGCTGGCTTCTTTAGGCCTGTTCGGCGAGGATGCAGGCGAAGTGATCATCGAATTGAGCAAGTCAGGATTTCTCGACGAAGAACGTTTTGCCCGGGCCTTTGTTCGCGGAAAATTTCGTTTTAAAAAATGGGGCCGGAGAAAAATAGCCAATGAACTGAGGCAAAAAAATATTAGCGATTACTGTTTAAAGCGGGGTTTTGAAGAATTGGATGAAAGCGAATACCTCGCAACCCTTCGTGATTTGGGTCAAAAATATTGGAATACGCTCCCCGGAACCGGAAATGTTTGGGCCCGACGAAAAAAAACAGGCTCGTACCTCTTGCAAAAGGGTTACGAGCCTGAATTGGTTAATGCCTTGTTAAAAGAACTAGCCGAGGTATGATTTTAAGATCTTGCTTTTGCTTGATTTTCTCAACCTTCTCAGGGCTTTTTCTTTGATCTGACGAACCCGTTCACGGGTCAATCCTACTTTTTCACTGATATCTTCCAGGGTATGAGCCGGGCCGCCATCTAGTCCGTAGTAGTATTTTAATACATCTCTTTCTTTTTCTGAAAGGGTATTGATAACGCGTGAAATTTCTTTTTGCAGCGACTCATTGATCAGGTGAAGATCCGGATTTGGCTCGTCGTTATTGTCGAGTACACCCAGAAGGGTATTGTCTTCTCCTTCAGTAAGCGGAGCATCAATGGAAAGGTGACGTCCGGAAGTACGGAGCGCGTTTTCTACTTCAATAACCGGAATATCAAGTGCCTCGGCAATTTCTTCAGCCGTTGGTTCTCTTTCGAACTTTTGCTCAAGTTCGGCGGCTGCGTTTCCGATACGTCCGATCGAACCTACCTTATTTAAAGGCAAACGAACGATACGAGATTGATCGGCCAGGGCCTGTAAAATGGACTGACGGATCCACCAAACGGCATAGGAGATAAACTTAAAACCACGTGTTTCATCAAAACGTTTCGCGGCTTTGATCAAACCCAGGTTACCTTCATTGATCAGGTCACCCAGGGTAAGTCCCTGGTTTTGGTACTGTTTTGAAACGGAAACCACAAAACGCAGGTTGGCATTTACTAATTTTTCCAAGGCTACCTGGTCGCCTTCTCTGATCCTTCTTGCCAATTCCACCTCTTCCTGGGCGTCGATCATTGGCACTTTGCTGATTTCGTTGAGGTACTTGTCGAGGGATTTGTTCTCTCTGTTGGTAAACTGTTTGCTGATTTTAAGCTGTCTCATGTATTGCTCCGAATAGAATGGATATAATTAAGCGAACCCGTATAGCATCAAAAATCTCACCAAACTGTGGATAATTCTTGCGAAAATGACGAATAATGAACACGTGCCTTGAAGGTCATGCAAATAAATTTTAGCGACTCAAATTTATATCCTCCCTAAGAACCTGCATTTTGGCAGGATTTCTTCCAAAATTGAATTTGACCGTCTCTTTATGACAAGAGCTGATAGGCAGCCAGGGCGCTGAGGTAAGCTACTGTACCCATGAAGAAAAACTGAATGAGCGGCCATTTCCAGCCACCGGTTTCCCTTTTCATAACTACCATGGTACTGACACATTGCAGGGCAAACAGATAAAAAAATACCAGCGACACGGCCGTAGCGCCGCTTATTCCGTCATCCCGTCCCAATATCGCAATGATGCTTTCCTGGTCATCCGGGTTATCGATATGGTAAAGGGTTGAAATGGAACCAACAAAAACCTCCCGGGCAACAAAACTTGATACAATGGCTATCCCTATTTTCCAGTCATAACCCAAGGGAGCAATAGCCGGTTCAATGGCTTTACCTCCGATACCTGCAAAGGATTCTTCAAGGGGTGTTTGTGTATGAACACCGCCTGACTGAAAATCAGCCGGACCGTAATTGGACAATGCCCATAAGAGAACACTTACCCCCAAAATAATTTTTCCGGCTTCCGTGATAAATGACATGCACCGGTTGCTGATTTGACGAAGTACCACCGGCCAGTGCGGGAGGCGGTATTCCGGTATTTCCATCAGGAACAGGTCCTGGCTCTGCTTTTTCATTCCCCGGTTCATCAGCCAGGCCGTTCCAAAGGCTGCTGAAAATCCGAGTAAATAGAGTCCGGTAAGTGCCAGGCCGGGATAGTTAAAGACGCCCAAAAAACGTTCGTTTGGCAGAATGAGACTCACTAAAAGGACAAAAACCGGAAGCCTTGCCGAACAACTTACAAAGGGGATCACGAACATGGTGATAAGCCGGTCGCGCGGTTGGGCAATGGTCCGCGTTGCCAGTATGGCCGGGATAGCACAGGCTACACCGCTGATCATCGGGATCACCGAGCGTCCGTTTAAACCAGCACGGCGCATGACCTTATCCATCAATAAAGTGGCACGGACCATATAGCCGCTGTCTTCGAGCAGAATAAGGAAAAAGAACAAAAAGGCGATCTGGGGCAGGAACATGAGTACTCCGCTCAGGCCGGGCAAAACCCCGTTAACGACCAGTCCGTTGATCGGTCCTAGTGGCAGGAGGGATCCCATCCATGATCCCAAACTTATAAATGCGCTTTCAATCCATTGCCGGGGGAGTTCTGCCAGGAAAAAAACGGATTGAAAAATAACAAAGAGGATCAGAAAAAAGGAAAGATAGCCCCATACCGGATGAAGGAGGTAACGGTCCCATTTGTCGCCACTCCGTTCATAGACTTTTCCTGCCTCCCACTTCTGGACCTTGTCCAGCAGCATATCGATCTTTTTATAGAAGGTTTCCGCTTTGGTATGGACAACCTGTTTTGCTTCGGCGGGGGTCCATGCAAAACTGGAAATGCTTTCCTGAAGTTCGGTGATGCCTGTTTTTTTGGAGGCCGAGATCGGAATTACCGGAACATTCAGTTCCCGGGAAAGTTGCTCTAAATCGAACATGAGTCCCCTTTTTTCAGCCAGGTCATACATGTTCAATGCAAGGATCAGCTTGCATCCTGCTTCCTGCATTTGAAGGAAAAGAAAGAGACTTTTTCTCAACTGGGTGGCATCGGCAACAAAAACGAAGAGGTCAGCAGCTTCCGGGGTATTATCCAGAATAAGTGAAGTAGCCACCAGTTCATCAACAGAATGTGCATGCAAACTGTAAATGCCGGGAATGTCAATGACTTGAAAACGTTTTTTCTTATATGAAAAATGGCCGGTCTTTTTTTCTACTGTAACACCGGGGAGATTTCCCGTTTTTTGCTGGAGTCCGGTTAATTCGTTAAACAGGGTCGATTTACCGCTATTCGGGTTTCCGCAAAGCGCGAGACGGTGCAGGCTATTCAAGGAGGGAGATCTTTATCTGGGAAGCCTGTTCTTTTCTGAGTCCGAACTGGGTACCACCGGCTTCGAGTAAAAGAGGGCAGCCTGAGGGTGCCGTGCAAAGCAAACGAACCTGACTTCCCGAAAAAATGCCCAATTCATTCAGGCGATCAGCAAGCACCTTTTCATCGATACTTGCTACGCATGCGCACTTCCCTTTATCCAGATCGGCCAAATTCACGGTCGCAATTTAGAATATTTCTAAATAAAAAACCCGTCTTTCTCATTTGAGAAAGACGGGCCAAACCAAACCACATGAATAAATGCTCTTTTATCTGAATTCAAATTTTATAGGGAGATTCATACGAACCCTTACCGGGCGGAAATTATGTTCTCCCGGGCTCCATCTGGGCATGGCAAGCACAACGCGCATGGCTTCATCTTCGATTCCCCAGCCAAGTCGTTTACTTATGATCTCGATATTGGAAATACTTCCGTCTTTTTCAATAACAAAGGAAACCATTACTCTTCCCTGAATGCCGTTTTCGATCGCTAAAGGAGGATAGTCCAACTCATTGGCTATAAAGGCTTTCATAGCGTCTTCCCCGCCTGGAAATGCAGGCATTACCGCGGCACCCCAGGAAATAGTATTATCAGAACCCGGATCGATCTGAGGACCTTCGTCGATCTGAAGTTTAGGGCCGGGATTCGGGTCGATTGGATCGGGAGCAGGATTCGGTCCCGGTTCAGGAATAACAGTATAATCAGGAACAATTACATACTGGTCGCTATTGCTTTGCGACTCAGTCCTGGTAGCAAGAACTTCATCGGGTTCAATGGTGATCTCTCCGATCTGCTCGATCACATCATCCGTATTTTCGTTTTCTGCGGGTGCAACATTCGGTACGTAGACAATACTGGAATAATTAAATGCCCAAAGAACAAAGCTGAGGGCCAGGATCATTCCAATTTCAAAAAAGAGGATGGTCCTTCTTTTTGTGTTTGCGGTGTGAGGATGAACGTTTCGCATGGCGGTAGAATTTTGATACTATCCATAAAACGTCACTATCAACGGAAAAGGTTGGAATGGCCCTGAAAAAAGAAAGTCCGGTTCGTTTCGGAACCGGACTTTTAAAGTTATTAAAGAAAAAGTGCTTAGATCAACTGGAATTTTATAGGTAACACAAAACGCACTTTAACGGGTTTGTTTCTTTGTTTACCTGGCGACCATCTGGGCATTTTGTTTACCACTTTCAGGGCAGCTTCATCACAACCCCATCCGATGCCTTTTACTACTTTCGCATTGGTGATCTTTCCCTGCTCATCAACAATAAATTCGACCATTACCTTGCCCTGGATTCCGTTTTCCTGGGCAAGCGGGGGGTATTCCAGGTTTTCCTGGATAAAACGTTGCATTTCTGTAGTTCCACCCGGAAAAGCCGGCATGTCTTCAACCACAACAAAGATTTCAGGTTCGTCTGTTTTTTCGGTTACAACAACTTGTTGCTGGATAGGTTGAACTTCCTCATCCTGGTCGGTGTCGGTATTGTCAATGGTCGACTCCTCCACATTGGCATCGTCGGCTACCACTTCAATGGTTTGCGGCGGTGGTGGTGGCGGCGGTGGTGGTTGATCCTGACGGGTAATGTCCGTCATTTCTTCAACATCCTCAGCACCCATGTCTCCCAGATCAACTACGATGACCTCGTCGCGGGTGGTGTAACTGAAGGCAGCCAGCGTTGCGCCGAGCGCAATGGCCAACCCTACCATAAAGTAGATGTCGGTTTTTTTGCGAATGTCCGCATCCGGATATTTTCTTAGCTCCATAACGATTATTCAAATTTAATTCAATTGGTGAATACCACCAAACAGCAAAAGGTAAACGAGGTATCAAGCCGAAAGGTTGTAGGGACTTTTCAGGCATTTTGAGATCCAAAACTGGAAATACACAAAGCCGATCAAGGCTCCGAATGTATTGGCCAGTATATCGAACCCGTCAAAACTTCGATACCCTAAATAATACTGCCCAAGCTCTGTGCCAATACCAAAAAGTATGGCATAAAGTGCACCGTATCGGGCAGCATGAAGTTTTTTACTGCTAAAACGGAACTGTTTAACGAGTCCGGTTATAGCGAGGTAGCACAACATGGCAAAAAAACAAACATGGATAAGTTTGTCGAGGGAGGCATATTGTGGATCTTCAATACCCTGGGTAGGCATAAACATCGTGGTCAGGACAAAAAGCGACCAGATCAGTGTTCCCCGGTGGTATTTCAGCAGCTTTTTCAAGCGCCGATCAGTTTTTTGTAATCGTCGGCAGACAAGAGTCCGCTGATCTCGCTGCTGTCAGAAAGGCTCACTTTGATCATCCAGCCTGCACCATAAGGGTCGGCATTTACTTGCTCCGGGTTGGTTTCGAGGTTTTTATTGAACTCACTTACTTCACCGGAAACGGGCATAAAGAGGTCAGAAACGGTTTTTACCGCTTCTACGGTTCCGAATACATCGTGTTGGGCGAGGGAATCCCCTTCGGTTTCAATTTCTACGAACACGATATCACCTAATTCGCCCTGAGCGAAGTCAGTAATTCCGATCGTTGCCGTATTTCCTTCAATACGCACCCATTCGTGATCCTTGGTGTACTTGAGTTCTGCTGGAATATTCATCGTTTTTAAATTTGCTCCGAATTAAGCGAAAATAATCTGCTTAAAGAAGCGCTAAAAGTTGAAAGACATACCAATTTTGAGATTGCCCTGCACTCCTACACCCGCTTCAGCCCAAAGGCCGAACCAACGCCAGGCCATTTCAGCCCCTACAACATCAAGTTGAGCCCCAAAACCAAAGGAGGAGGCTTCTGCGAATTCTGTTCCGTCAGTTACAATAACAACAACAGTTCTGGTTCCAATACCTAGTCCGGAATAGAAACGATAGCGAAATCCATCTTTGTATTTTCTATGCCAGGTATATCTTGTTTTTAGTTGCAGGCTGCTTATCCCCACTCCCGCTGAGGCTTCATTACCTGCCGTATCCTTTAAAATTGTAACTGAAGTCGTGAGGTAATAGTCACCGCCGAGGCTCCACCTTTCGTTAAAACGTCGTTCGTAGCCTAACATTCCGCTTAGGCTAAATCCCGATGTTCCGATGTTTCGGACTTGAATATTTTTTAGATTGATCAGGGAGCCGCCGACATAGATCCGATTT
The DNA here is from genome assembly GCA_036676705.1 of Bacteroidota bacterium. GTDB lineage: Bacteria > Bacteroidota > Bacteroidia > UBA8524 > UBA8524 > UBA8524. The sequence goes on along the minus strand of JAKFCJ010000046.1, from coordinate 2,756 downwards.
TTTTTGAAATCGGCATGGGGCTGTGCCAGAGCAGTGCTTCCTATAAGAAGGAACACAAAAAGAGGTAAGAATGTTTTCATGGTGTGGGTTTTTACCCACGGATTTCAATAAACGGGCCAAAGGGTGAAGGGGTTTGGGGTTTCGGGTTCTGGAAGGCTGGCGTACGAACAATTTTAACGCGCGGAGTGGTTTGTTTTTGCTTCAGCGTATTGCTTACGCACGAGTAGAAGGCGCGGTTTTGTTTGCCCGGCTTATTGCTTTCGCCGGTATATTTGACGCGGCGGCGCAGAGGCGCGGAGAGGTTTGTTTTGGCTATCGGGAATTGCCTGCACCCTATAGCTTATAGCCTACAGCCTATAGCCTATAGCCTGTTATTTCATCTGCTTCAAATATTCCCCAAACCCTATAGCCTCCACCTTCTTTGCCTTTTCAGTCACTTCGGTTTTCATCCCCTCTTTAAAAGCTGCGATGAGGTCTGCGATACGACTATCTGAGCATCCAAGAATTTGTGCAGCCAATATTCCTGCATTTCGGGCGCCGTTAATGGCAACGGTGGCAACAGGTACTCCCGGAGGCATTTGAACAATACTGTATAAAGAATCGATGCCATTCATGCTTTTGCTTTGAACGGGAACGCCGATCACAGGCAATTCGGTCATGGAGGCGACCATGCCAGGTAAATGCGCAGCGCCACCGGCTCCGGCAATGATTACCTGAATTCCCCTGCTTCGCGCTGATTTGGCATAATCGTACATCTTTTCAGGGGTTCGGTGGGCGGAAACGATGCTTAGTTCATAAGGGATCTGGAACTGATCCAGGATTTTGGCGGCCTCCTGCATTACAGGAAGGTCGCTGTCTGAGCCCATGATAATGCCGATGCGTGCTGTCATAATGCCGGTATAAAGCGAAAAGTGTCGCGCACAAATTTAGCTTTTTCAATGGCCTCTGCTAAAGTTGTTGCTAAAATCGTCGCATGTCCCATCTTACGTTTCGGTCGCGTTTCTGCCTTTCCGTACAAATGAATATACACCCCCGGTAAGGCTAAAATCTCATCTAAACCGGCTATGGAGTAAGCGCCGCTAACGCCTTCGCTTCCCAGTAGGTTGATCATCACGGCGGGAGAGATCAATCCGGTGTTGCCCAGGGGCAGGTCGAGTAAAATACGGTTGAGCTGCTCGTATTGAGAGGTATAATTCGCCTCAATGGTATGGTGCCCCGAATTATGCGGACGCGGGGCGATCTCATTCACCAGCACATCGCCGGATCGGGTCAGGAATAATTCTACGGCAAAAATGCCCTCTCCATCCAAGGCTTCAATACATCGAATGGCAATTTCTTTGGCTTTTTTATCGATGGAGGCACTGATCTCCGCCGGACAGGCCAAAAACTCAACCAGGTTGGCTTCCGGGTCAAACTCCATTTCCACGGTGGGAAAGGTGCAGGTCTCCCCTGTTTTTTTCCTGGCTACAATGACAGAAAGTTCTTTTTCGCAGTCGACAAAAGCCTCTATCAGCGTCGGGCCTTTAAAAGGGAAATCCCGGCTTTGTTCAAGGTCCTTTACCGTGCATAAAGCCACGCCCTTTCCGTCATAGCCCTCTGTTCTGCTTTTTGCGGCAAAACGAGCTATACCCAGTTCTTTTGCAGCCGGCAGCCATTCATCGGGTTTGTTTACCAGACGGAATGGAGCAGTCGGGATTTGGTGGTCGGCATAAAACTGTTTTTGCAGCCCTTTATCCTGAATGATCTCCAAAATTCGCGGCGAAGGCACCACGCGTACCCCGTTTGCCTCAAGGTCTTTTAAGGTGTTGATCCCTACATGCTCGATCTCATAGGTCAGCACATCACTTATAGCAGCGAGTTCCCTGATCTTCGCATCGTCTGTCAGGGTACCCAATATTTGGCTGTCGGCAATGCGGCTGGCAGGTGCGTCAGGGGTATTTTCCAGAATATGAAAAAAAGTATTCCAGGGTTGGGCAGCTTCGATCAACATCTTGCCAAGCTGGCCGCCACCGATGATTCCAATGGATTTGCGCAGGTTGGAGGCGGATGACATGCGGCAAATATAGTTTTCAGTGTTCAGTTTTCAGTGTTCAGTTTTCTGAGGCTGGCGCACGTGTAATTCAACGCGGAGGCGCGGAGGCGTTTGTTTTTGAGGTCGAGTATTGCTTACGCCGGCCTGGAGGCGCGGTTTGTTTGATAATCTATAAAAACCCAGGAAATCTGCTCTAATCCCATTAATCTTGGTTCAGACAATTGGCAGAGGTCTAGAAAACAGGGAGATTACAGGCATTTTTAAATTTTTTTCTGCACGACTGCTTCTTGTTAAAAAGAAAATACCCGGCTTTAATTCCATAACTATGGCTACGGCCGCGATATGCGTCGTAGCGGATCGAATTGCTCAGGGCGGGACTATACTCGGCTTCTATAAAAAATGCACGACAAATTTCCAAACCCACACCCAGCGTGGCACTGACAGCATAGCGATTAAAATCTGAGGGCTTTAGTTTGAGATATTCTTCCTTTGGATAAGGGTCCAGCAGTTGAAAGGCCAAAGTGTAATTATTCCTTATTCCTGCTGTGAGATAAGGGTTTAAGCAGCCGCGTGAAAGGTTGACTTTGGCTCCCAGATCCAGCGCCAGTTGGTGAAATCTGAAACCTTCAACATTTCCGGTGGGATATGGAGGGCTATCGAAATACCGTACTTCTTCCCTTGTGCCATAGCCCTGGGCCATATACCCAAACTGAGACCGTATTAC
>JAKFCJ010000045.1:0-5205 GCA_036676705.1 Bacteroidota bacterium | reverse complement strand
GATGAGAAAATTGAACTCATTTTTAATTACCTCATGCAATTTGTCCGGGAGCAGGAAAAACCACGAACAGCAATCGGGTTTAAAGCGTTGAAGTAAGAATGATCGGACAAAATTGAGGAGCCAAATTAGCACCTCAAGTTGGGGCGGTACACGATATGAGCCTTATTGCTCAATAATTTCCATTACCCATCTGAAACCGCGATCGACCCCGGCTGAATAGGTATTGGTAAAGTAAGTATCGCGATGCATTGGCATCAGATAAAATCCGGTATTATTCCAACCCCCTCCTTTTGTAAACCCTGTTTCGTCAACAAATTCAGCAACATTTCCAGCCATATTGTACAGGCCAAAACCATTTGGTGCTAAGGAATAAACGGGTGCACTTATTTGGGCATCGGTCGACTTTAATGCTGACGCGGTTAAATTCCATCCTAATACATACATTCCATCGATCATTCCCAAACCATGCTGATTCGAATCTAACTTTTGATGGGGATTTATGGCAAGTGAATACTCTGGCTTGACCAAACTAAAATTGGCTGTGAACAGCAGCTTTTTATCACGGAAGCTACCGTTAAAAGTAACCTCTGATTCCGGCTTTCCACCCAGGTAACAATAGATCCATTCCGTTTCTGTGGGAAGGCGAAACAGGACTTTTTTGTATTTTCTGTTGGGGCTGGAATTATAGGATTCTGTTAACCAATTGCAATAGGCTATCGCCTGATCCTGGCGAATATTGACCACCGGGTAATCCAAATAAAGAGGATGATGATGATAATTCTGAGAGTATGCCAAACCCAAACCGGGAACGGTTTTAGTCCAAATTGATACATCGGGCAGGTAGTTCTGGTAATTCAAGGAATCTTGTTGTTTCATTATTGATAAGAACCATCGATATTCCCAATTACTCACCTCATATTTGCTGCAGTATAGATTTGTAAGGTGGTGAGCAAGTAAATTATCCCCTGTTCCTGGAAATTGCATACTTCCAGTAATATTTGAGTCCATTATCATTCCCAATTCAACATATGCGGTAAATCTCCCGGCACCAATACTATCTGGTTCGTTCAGTTTCCCATCGACAAACCAAACAGTGTCCTTTAGATAACAATTAGCTCCCCGTAATATCAATGTTCCGTCTGGTATGCGAATACTTTGCTTCTCAATTATTCGAAGATGCCCTTTCGACAACTGGGCCCAACAAATGTTGGAACTTATAAAAGTTATGATCAAAAGGAATTGTTTCATGGGTTACTTGGCAAACCAAGTATAGAAAAAATCATGCGGATTTCCTTAGAAAACCATGATATAGTTCAAGGAATAAAGCCGGTTTAACCTTTTTTCGACCTAACACAGGTGCTGCATGCAATTACGTCGGCAGTTGTATTCCCGGCACGATTCGAACGTGCATAACCTGGTTCGTAGCCAGGCAGTTTATCCGTTAGCCTACGGGAATAGTTGGGTGTTAGCGGGAATTGAACCCTGTTCTCCGCATTCACAGTGCGGCACATTAACCGAATATGCTACTAACACAGTTTTCCCCCGTGGATTCGAACCACGACGAACTCCTTCAAAGGGAGTCGGCCTACCGTTAGCCGAGGGGAAAATTTGGTCGGGGTAGCAGGATTTGAACCTGCGAACACCTGCTTCCAAGGCAGGCCCGTGTAGCCATCTGCGGAACACCCCGAAAATGAAAAAAGCCCCGATCTTGCGAAAGGGGCTTTTCCTGATGTGTATACGTTTATCGTTTAAACATAGCATTCCCTTTCCTTCGCTTGTGGGCGTGGTTGTTGGGGAAGTACATGTAAAACAGTTGTTTTCACTGAGGCAAATATACAATTAGATTTTAAAAAAAGAAATCACTCACACTGCAAACTCTCATATGTCGGTTGAACAAATCCATGACCAATAATGATTTGGTCAGAAAACCTGCAGGACTCACAATTACTAACCGGATCAGTAGCATAGATACTTCGGATAAAGCCTGTGAGTTCGAGTTTTTCATTGTGAATCGTGGTGGCGATAGCTGAATAATGATAGAGGCCATAATCAACTTTGCCGTTGATCTTCCCGTCCCATCCTTTATACATGTCATCACTTTCAAAAACCAATACTCCATTTCTAAAAATTTTCGTTTCCAGTTTGCTAATCCCCGTTGTAGTGAAGTGAAAAAAATTATTGATTACACCCCCGTGGTCGTCAGGACTAAATATATTCGGGGCAAACACCGTAACACTATCCGTGTTATAATGGTCAGGAGAGATGTGAAGTTCGCCCACACAGGTTTCAGGAACTTCCGGAACTGCTTTTTTACAGGAGAACACAATAAGCATAAACAGGATGATGGTGCCTTGGGCGTAAGAGCGGATAGGGATACCTGACAATTTCATAGGGAATAAGTGTGGTGTTCACAGAATAGACGACCGATCAATGAAAAGGTTGTCCTCCTGTCTATCCTTTTCCTGAGCTTTCAGATTTTTCCGAACACGCTGATCAGTGTCAGCCGCATAGGTGACAAGGGTCATTTTATCCCAGCATGGTTATGCCGATATTCGAAAAGGAGTTGAATAAACGTTCAAAAGCTCTCATTTTACATCTCTAAAGAACAGACAATGAACTATTTATTACGTTTTTCGGAAATCGGTATCAGGGATATTCCCCGGGTTGGGGGAAAAAATGCCTCATTGGGAGAAATGTACAGGAATCTGACCGGGAAGGGTGTTGCTATTCCGGATGGTTTTGCATTAACCGCAGAAGCCTATTGGGCTTTTATAGATCACAATGGTTTTCGCGAAAAACTGGAGCAAATTATTTCCGGATTGGATACTGCTGATTTTTCAAATCTGGCTGAGACAGGAAAGGCATGCAGGGAATTAATGATGAGCGGTAAAATACCCGAAAGGCTCAGGGAAAAAATCGTTGACGGATATGCCTATTTAACAAAACAGTATGGCAAGGAAATATCCCTCGCAACACGCAGTAGCGCAACGGCTGAAGACCTTCCCAATGCCAGCTTTGCCGGTCAGCAGGAAACCTATCTGAACGTAAAGGGTAGTGAGAATCTGCTCCGGGCATGTCTTCGTTGTTATGCTTCCCTATTTACAGACCGGGCGATAAAGTACCGTAACGATAATGGCTTTGATCACATGGCCGTGGCCCTTTCAGTAGGTGTGCAACTGATGGTACGTTCGGATAAAGCCTGTTCTGGAGTCATGTTTACCCTTGATCCGGACACCGGTTTTGAAAATGCCATACTGGTCGCAGGCGCCTGGGGACTGGGGGAAAATGTAGTGCAGGGCAATGTGAACACCGATGAATTTTTAGTATTCAAACCTTTCCTTGAAAAAGTAAAACAACCTATTATTTCCCGGAAGCTGGGCAGCAAAGAAAAAACGATGATCTATTCCGAAAAATCGGGCAAGGAGATACTTAAACCTGAAGATGCCATTATCAATATGGATACACCTGAAACCTTACAAAGGAAATTTATCCTGGAGGACAAGGACATCATCAAACTGGCCAAGTGGGGAAGTATCATCGAGCACCATTACAAACGACAAATGGATATTGAATGGGCAAAAGACGGCATTAGCGGAGAATTATTTATCGTGCAGGCAAGACCCGAAACGGTGCATAGTCAAAAGAGCAAAAAGGCATCATTCAGGGAATACAGGATCAAAGAAAAGGGAAAGTTGATCTGCCAGGGCATCGGGTTGGGAAACAGCATTATTTCGGGAAAGGCGAGGTTATTAAAGTCTCCGGCTGAAATGGACAAGCTGGCCAGGGGAGAGATCCTGGTCACCAGAAGAACGGATCCTGACTGGGACCCTGTGTTGAAAAAAGCGGGAGCGATCATTACGGACCAGGGGGGAAGAACTTCCCATGCCGCTATTGTTGCCCGTGAAGTAGGCGCCACGGCCATTGTAGGTTCCGGCAACGCCACTCAGGTGATAAAAGAAGGCCAGATGATCACCGTATCTACTGCCGAAGGCGACGCGGGTTATGTATATGAGGGCCAGGCAAGTTGGGAGGAAAAGGAAACAGATCTTTCACAAATTCAAATGCCCGGGACAGATGTCATGTTGATCCTTGGTCATCCGGATAAAGCTTTTAAATATGCAGCGCTCCCTAATAAAGGGGTGGGACTTATGCGTATGGAGTTTATTATCAATAATGCCATTCAAATACACCCCATGGCGCTTCGTCACTTTGAAAAAATTTCCGATCAGAAAACACGGAAACAGATAGAAGAATTAACCCATCACTACCCGGATAAACAGGATTACTTTATTCACCGGCTGGCAGAGGCTACTGCGATTATTGCAGCCGCCTTTTATCCGAAGGATGTCATCGTCAGGATGAGCGATTTTAAATCAAATGAATATGCCCATCTTATTGGCGGAAGTCAGTTTGAACCACAAGAAGAAAATCCCATGATAGGATTCCGGGGAGCATCCCGCTATTATCATCCCTTGTATAAAGAAGCTTTTGAACTGGAATGTAAAGCCATGAAAATGGTGCGTGAAGACATGGGTTTCCGGAATGTAAAACTGATGTTGCCCTTTGTCAGGAATGTGGAAGAAGCTAAAAAGGTAATTGAACTCATGAACGCACAGGGGTTAGAGAGAGGGGTGAATGGATTGGAGTTGTACATGATGGTGGAGATACCGAGCAATGCCCTTTTGGCAGAAGAATTTGCAAAATATTTTGACGGCTTTTCCATCGGTTCCAATGATCTCACGCAACTCACCTTGGGAGCAGACCGAGATTCCGAACTGCTGAGTGAAGTATTCAGTCCTTTTGATCCTGCCGTGATGCAATTGATTAAAATGGCCATTGAAAAAGCAAATAAATGTGGGGTGAAAATCGGGCTGTGCGGACAGGCACCCAGCGATTATCCGGAATACGCTCAATTTCTCGTAGAAAGTGGCATCAATAGTATCTCATTCAATCCGGATGCCCTGATCAAGGGGATCGCTAATATTGTCATGGCAGAGAAAAAGCAATTGGAACATCGTGATCAGAACCTCTAAAAACAGAAAAAAAAGCTAACTTCGGTTAGGTTTTAGGTGGCAATGAAAAAAGTAATCGTCATACTCGTCATGTTCCTCTACCTGATTCCCGCTGTCGGGGTGACGGTAACGGTTCATACCTGTGAGGGCAAAATCACATCTTCTTCCTTTAACCCTTTTGGTATTGGGCATG
>JAKFCJ010000044.1:0-10809 GCA_036676705.1 Bacteroidota bacterium | reverse complement strand
TCTGAAAGGGGAGTTGGTGCGCCTCCAGCTTAAAAAGTATAATGTGGATCCTGACGGACCACAGGTATTTAAAATTTTACGCAAAGCTTCCGAAAGGGATGTGGAACGTTACGACGACCTGAAGGCGAAGGAGCCTGCTTTTCTTGAAAAGGCAAGAACGGTTGCCATGAGCCTCGGACTGAAGATGAAACTTTCAGATATCGAGGTGCAGGCTGATGGTAAAAAGGTGGTATTCTTCTATACAGCCGAAGAACGCGTCGATTTCCGGGAATTGATCAAGGCCTATGCCGAAGAATTCCGGATGAGGATCGAGATGAAACAGATCGGCTACCGCCAGGAAGCAGCCCGCTTAGGTGGTATTGGCTCCTGCGGACGCGAACTCTGTTGTTCGACCTGGCTCACCGATTTTAAAGTAGTGAACATGTCGGCCGCGCGTTACCAGAACCTGTCCATCAATATGCTCAAACTTTCCGGCCAATGCGGACGATTAAAGTGTTGCCTCAACTATGAGCTCGATACTTACCTCGAAGCATTGGAAGAATTTCCTTCAGCAGAACGGGTAAAACTGGATACAGAGAGTGGTGTGGCGTATTCGCAAAAGGTGGATATCCTCAAAAGGCAAATGTGGTTCGCCTACGAGCAGGACAGCAACTGGATCGCCCTGGACGTGGAACGGGTCAATGAGATCCTTGCACTGAATAAAGAAGGCAAAAAAGGACCCCGCCTGCAGGAAACAGCCGAAGGATCACGGGCCATGCAAAAGGCACTGGATGCCGAGGATATTATCTCCGGAAACAGCCTTACCCGTATGGTTGAAAAGGAGACGAGCGATGGAAACCGCCGCCGCAACAAGAAAAAGGGGAATAAACCTCGCCGGGAAGGCCAGGCAGATGCCCCAAAAGCAGAACGGCGACCTGAAACTCCGGCAACACCAGCCAACAGGGAGGGGGGCAATCGCACTGATCGACCCAATCGGAACAGGAATAAAAACCGCAAACCCAAAAACAATAATCCCCGTCCGGATGAAGGCGCAAAACCTGAATAAACTGTTTTTTCTCTTTGGACTCTTGCTTTTAGGCGGCTGCAAGGAAGGCCTGGTATTCGACCAAAACCTGGCCCTTCCCGAACGCGAATGGCACTGGAAAGAAAAAGCCCATTTTGAAGTTGCCATTGAAGATACCACCCAATGGTATTCCCTTTTTGTGAATACCCGCATCACCGGTGACTATCCCTACAGCAATATGTGGGTACTGGTGCAGGGCATTTCCCCTTCAGGCGATACCAGCACCGCCCGGGTCGAACTCACCCTCTTTAACCCCGACGGAACGCCGCTTGGCTTAGCCAGGGGCACCGTATGGGAGTATCATTTGCCCGTCATCCCGCAAATGGATTTTACCGAAAGCGGACTTTGGCTATTCTCCATCGAACAAAACATGCGGGTGCATACTTTACCTGGGGGGTTGGATGTAGGGTTGTCGCTGGAGAAGGCGGGGGAGAAGTTTTAGACATGGATTGGGGATTAGGGATTAGGGATTGGGTTCTGAGTCAGCTAGAGCCGCCAAATTCGGGCCGTCACCCTGAGCAGGCAAACGTCTTATTATATTTTGAAGAATCTCCACGCCGTGTCGAAGGGCAACGGCGAGTCGAGAGCGGGTATTTACTAGAGAACGTACTCAAGTTTGACCTCCACCAGTCCTGAAAGGACATCCTCTAACCCATAATGCCAATCATGCGTTAGAAGAGGATACCCGAAAAAGCCCTGGGAAAAGACGAGTTTTCCTGGAGGTTTAGGTATGGGAAAATTAACCAACTCGTTTTATATTCGTTAAAGGTATGGATGGAAAAGGAGCAGGGTTTGATTCCTGTGGGGCTACCCGACAGGAGAGTATCAAAATTGTCCAAAAAGGATTTTTAAAACTTAATCAGGGATTGCCTGAATTAAATGAGAAAATTCGGTTAATAAGATCGCGAGAAGCCATATTAAAACGCGCCGCTGCGTTGCATGCGATTTTGACTGCAACTGCCGACTACAAATCACGTTTGGCCGCATGTAATAGCTGGGTTGAGGAAAATGGAGTTTATGAATTTCTTAGCCAACAGGAAAAGATGTTTCTCGCAAAGCCATCTGGATATAACGCTCGCGTTTTAAGTGAGCGTGCGGAGGCGCAATATGCGCTGTTGTATATTCTGGGTTTCTATGACACCTTCAATTTTTTTACTCAATGCCCGGATGATGTGGCATTGAAAATGCCAAGGATTTCATCAGGTGAATCATTGGATAAAAAAATTGAGGAGGTCGCATTGTTAGAAGAAGAAAGTATACGAGTCTATCTGGATGCCTTAAATTTGACGTGGTACTCTTTTTCCATTAACCCTGATTTGAGGCACTTGGGAGCATTTGCAATCATTCAACGACGAGTAGCATTCAGCTGGGTTTGTTCAGATAGGGATTGGGATAGTTTTTATTAAATAGGACCATGGGCGAGTCACCCTGGCATTTTTAAACGAATTTCGTACCACCTCATCTCCTCACCAACTAAAATTTCTGCTTGTCCGTCGCCCTTTAGCCCATGTGATTCGTCCGGCCTATCCTTCGGCGGGCTCAGGATGACGGCCACTTTAGCGGCTCCTCATCTCCTCATCAAATCGTCTCCTCGTCCGAGTCTCCTCGTCTCCAAGTCTACTACGACTCCGCCAAACTATCCTCAAAAATCCCTCTGAAATAGTCAAATGCTTTACCAGCACCGGAAACCATGGCGTCTTCTGCTTCCGGGGTATTGGCCTGTTCGATCAGTACAGCCTGGAAGGCTTTCCAGTTCGGGCCGACCATATCGCCGTAACATCCATAAAAATTGAATTCCTTTACCGATTCCAAAGAAGGCGTTTTAGCCAATTGACGGCCAATAACGGTACCTCCAAGGGTTGATCCTTCCATCACATAAAAAGCACCTAATGCCTCATGCAAATTGGCAAATTGAAAGGCATAGGTATGCTGGTCAATTTCTGATTTAGACAAACCAAGCAACTCCAGGTCTTTTTCCAACAAAGCGCCTTTTTTCCGGCTTTCGTAATTCAGCCCGGGAATCTGGGTGAAGCCTGCTATTTGTTCTACACCCTTTTCTACGATCGTATTCATGATGTAGTTGTTGCGGATGAGGATCTTGTATTCGGGGAGGGTCAAACGACCGCTCATAATTTTATCGCTAAAACCTACACGTTCCATCGCCTCGTGCTGGGGACGGGTTTCACTTCTTAATCTTTCGGTGATCATATGCTGCTATAATTTAAAGGACTACAAAGAAAGGGCATCCTAAGCTTAGAACAAATATTAAAAGGTCCAGTTAACTCCCAAACTTGGCAATAAAGGAAGCTGGTCAACCCGGGTATAGTTCACCCGGTCGAAATAGAAAATATTCGCCCGGTCATAAACATTGATAATTCCGGCAACCACATCCAGTTTCGACGTTTTGGAGAGTTCAAAGCTTTTTTGCAGGCTAAGGTCCAGTCGGTGGAAATAGGGGAGACGGCCCTGGTTTATCTCGCTGTAAACGACACCGATCTCGCCATTTTCTTTTACATAATCCGAAGAAATACCCTTCTTAAAATTCAACTGCTCGTAATAAGAAAGAGTTTGGGTAAACGGAAATCCGGATCCAAAATTCCAGCGGGCATTGGCCGACCAGCTTTTTTTCTTGCCCCAGGAATAAGAAACAACCAGGTTCGCATTATGCCTGCGGTCAAAGTGCGGGGAATAGGTACGCTGCCCGTCAGTACGGGTTACATAGGTCAGGGAATAAACGGCCCACACATAAAACGGACCGTTGTCGAATTTAATACGGGTATCAATACCGTAAGCCAGTCCGCTTTCCACGATATAATCCAAACGCTGGTACTCGGGTTTGTCGGCATATTCCGGCGTGTTTTCAAATATTTTGTCGCGGTTGATATTCGTAAGCTGATAGAAGTTTTTATAATACCCTTCGATCATCAGGTCAATATGTTTGGTCAGGTCCCATTCAAAACCTGCTACGGCATGCCAGGCTTTTTGCAGGCGGCTGTTGACCTCTTTTCCGTTAAACTCCTTGGGGAGATTATCCGGACCGGCAAGGAATCCATAAAACAGGTTCACCACATCCCGGTCTGATACTGCACTGATGAGGTTTTGAGAGTATAATCCCCCGGCAGCTTTCAGGCGCAATTTGCTGTTTACGTTGTACTTAATGGCTAAACGAGGCTCCGGAAAAAATTCAGAGAAGGTGGCATAATACTGAAGACGGAAGCCGGGTTCAAATACCCAGCGCCGGAATACTCTTTTGTAGCGGGCATAAACCGACAATTCGGTCATGTTTTCATTTTGTTTGATGGACCGGCCATTTGGATTAGTAAAGTTAAAAGCGGTCTCAAATACATTGATCTCTGTTCCGTAAACAAACTGATCCTTGCCCATCAGGTAATCGAAATTCAACCCGATATTGAAATTCTGTATGCCAGACTCACGGGGTTTTCCATCGCCTTCCGATTGTTGCATCATATAGTCGGAATAGGAGAAAAAGCCGTCCATCTTAATACGTGACTCATCCGGCAGTACAACGAAGCGGGAACCGAAACCGGAAGATTTCCATTTGAATTCCGTAGCACCCTGGAAATTAACCCCGTCATTGAAGTTAAAGCCAAAAAAGTCGATCTTACTTCCGTTTCCTGCCACAAAACTCACTTTTCCATACAGGTCATTAAAGGTATAGGGGAGCCGGTCATCTTCAAGATAAGGATAGACAATTTTGGAGGTATTTTTCAGATAGGAGTTTTTATAGGATAAAATGTAGGAAATACTGCCTGCTCCTTCTTTATACTTTTTTAAGGGACCCTCCAAAAGGATCTTGGAGGTAAAGGGATTCACGGCAATTTTACCACTGGTCCGTGTTTTATTTCCCTCACGCGTACTGACATCAACCACGGCCGAGATCCTTCCTCCATATTCGGCACCAAATCCGGCAGAGTATACCTCTGCACTACGGATCACATCGGCATCAAATACCGAAAAGAGGCCAATGGAATGGAAGGGCTGAAAAATGGTCATGCCATCGAGCAAAACCTTATTCATTACCGGAGAACCTCCACGCACGTAGAGTTGTCCGCCCTGGTCGCCTGATGAATATACTCCCGGTAAGATCTGCAAACTTTGTATCAGATCCGGTTCCCCGCCAAGGGTAACCAGCTTGGCCATTTCTTTGGAGGTAATTTTCGTTCTGCCGGTCTGGGCATTTTCCTTCTTTTCCTGCGCTTCAAAACTCACCAATACTTCTTCCAATACCTTACCGCCCTTAGGCAAATACAGGTTCTGGGTGGTTACTTTGCCATCAATAATTTCGATCTTCGCCTCAGCCGAATCAAAACCGACATACGAACAATAAAGGGTATAAAAGCCCGGTTTTATTCCGATAATGGTGAAAAAACCATTTTCATCCGTGATCGTTCCCTGGAAAGTTTCCTTGATATATACGTTGGCAAAATCGATGGGAACACCGGTTCCCTTTTCATACACCACACCTCTGACTTCGCCGGTTTGAGCCATTGTTGTAAGGGATAAGGTTACAACAAGAACCAGCCATAAAATTCTATTCATCATTTGAAGGGCCGAAGCTACTAAATTTCTGCTTATCGTCTCAACGAAGAAATAGGGAACATGGTTCAAAAAGCCCTTAAATTTGCAGGATGGAAGTTTTGCCGGTGATGGAGCATTTTTACACGATCCAGGGAGAAGGAGCATTTAGCGGGGTGGCGGCCTATTTTATCCGGCTGGGAGGATGCGACGTAGGATGTGTTTGGTGCGATGTGAAAGAAAGTTGGGATGCAAACGCTCACCCCAAACACAGTATTGATGATATAGTAAGCTGGCCCATAAAAGCCAATGCCGACCTGGTGGTGATAACAGGAGGGGAGCCGCTGATGTACAATTTATACCCTTTAACACGGGCCCTTCGCGAGGCAGGCTTAAAGGTCAATATCGAAACTTCCGGAGCCCATCCTTTAAGCGGTACCTATGACTGGATCTGCCTGTCGCCAAAAAAATTCAAGGCTCCCGTGCCGGAAATATGCATGAAGGCACATGAACTAAAAATTATTGTGTTCAATAAATCGGACCTGAAATGGGCGGAAGAGCATGCCGACAAGGTGGCTCCGCACTGCCAGCTTTACCTGCAGCCCGAGTGGGGCCGCAGTGAAAAAATGCTCCCCCTGATCATCGATTATGTGAAACAAAATCCCCGTTGGCGCATTTCTTTGCAGACCCATAAGTACATGAATATCCCCTGAATTCAAGTTTGGCAAAATCTTCGCTATACTTGTGGCGATGCATACGCGAAAACTCAACGGAACCTGGCTGCTGCTCTTCTTTATGTTCCTCACTTCCTGTGCGGTTTCCCAGCCCTCGGGAGATACGGATACCAAAAACAAAAAGGCCAGGGAAGCTTTTAACCAGGCCCTGTATTATTACAATATCCGGGAAACCGCTAACGCCCTTGAATCCATCGAAACAGCGCTTAAAAAAGACGCTACCTACATCGATGCTTTGTTATTGAAGGCGGATATCCTAAAGACCTTAAAACGTTTTGAAGAATCCCAACAGGCTTATGACGCCATTATTGTGCAGGACAAAAAGCTCCCTGAAGTATAACTCTACATGGGCGAGATGCAATTTGCGGCCGGGTGGTACGATAAAAGTGTGGCCAGTCTCGAAACCTTCCTGGCCTCCAAACCCGGTGAATCAAAACAACTGCAGGCAGAAGCGACACTGATAAATGCCCGCTTTGCCAAAAATGCCGTAGCGCATCCCGTTCCCTTCGATCCGAAAAATATGGGAACCCGGATCAATTCGAAAAACTCAGAATATTTTCCGGGAATAACAGCCGACGGCGAATTTTTTATCTATACCCGCCGCATTGATGGCCCCATCCCCCAGGAAGATTTTTATATCAGCCGCCTGCAACCCGACAGCAGTTGGGGACCTTCTTATCCCCTGGGTCCTCCCGTGAATACCGAGGAAAATGAAGGGTCTGTGTCGATCTCAACCGACGGACAGTTTATTTTCTTTGCCGCCTGCAACCGGGCAAAAACGCATGTACAACCCGGAACCGGTGGGGGATTGGGTTATGAAGGCTTTGACTTTTATCCGGGCTGTGATCTCTATTTTTCCAGACTGGAAGGGGATAAATGGAGCAAACCCCGTCATCTTGGCCCTGTGGTGAATTCGCGAGAATGGGAATCAACGCCTTCTTTATCCTTCGACGGCATGGTGGTTTATTTTGCCAGCACACGTCCGGGAGGCATGGGAGGAAGTGATATCTGGAAAAGTTACTGGACCGGAAAAGGTTTTGGTGAGCCCATCAATATGGGGCCCACGATCAATACGGCCGGAAATGAACAAACACCATTTATCCATCCCGACAATCAAACCTTGTATTTTTCATCGAATTCCAGACCCGGCATGGGCGGCTTTGATTTTTATTATTCCCGGCTCAACGACAGCGGGAACTGGGCTGAAGCCGTTAATTTAGGCTACCCCATCAATACACTTGGCGATGAAAAAGGACTGTTGGTTAACCGTTCAGGGAATGTCGCCTATTTTTCGAGCGATGACCGTCAGGAAGGATTAGGAGGAGTAGACATTTATCAGTTTGAACTTTATCCCGGAGCGCGTCCTCAGGTGCTGAGTTATGTCAAGGCCATCGTTGTTGATGATGAAACCGGATTACCCCTGACCGCCTCCGCTGAACTGCTTGACCTGGGCAGTGGTGCCAGTGTCATAACCACGACGACGAACGCGCTTACCGGTTCTTTCCTTATCGTACTGAAAGCAAATGCCAACTATGCATTGAATGTAAATAAGGAAGGATACCTCTTCCATTCCGAAAACTTTGCCCTCACGGAAAGTGGTGAAACCAACCCTTTTTTGATCGAGGTCAGGCTGAAAAAATTGAAGGTGAACGAAAAGGTCGTTCTGAAAAATGTGTTTTATGATGTTGACTCCTATGCGCTCAAACCCGAATCAAAGGTCGAACTGGATAAACTCGTCCAATACCTGAATACGCAAAAAACAGTGAAGATCGAAATTGGCGGACATACCGATAATACCGGAAATGCAACGGCCAACCAGATCCTTTCGGAGAACAGGGCCAAATCGGTCCTGGCTTACCTGATAGAAAAGGGCATAGACCCGAAACGCTTGTCGTATAAAGGCTATGGCGCTTCCAGTCCCATCGATACCAATGCAACGGAAGAAGGAAGAAAAAATAATCGAAGAACGGAATACAGAATTATTGCTCTCTGATAGAGATAGGAAAAGGATTTTAGTAAATTAGCTGCGTTATGAAAAGAGTGTTACTATTGATTACTGCCGGGTTAGTACTTACCCAGTTTACCAAAGCTCAAAACATGAATGCATCTCCGGATGATCTGGCAGATATGTTCAAAAGACCTTTGCGTGTTGAATTTGCGGATACCAATGAAGTTGGCCGCGGACAGATCACCAAATACCCGCAAAAAAACCTGGGATATCTGATAAAGGCCGCTGTAGAAGACCTGTGGAAAGTCAATGCCAAGATCGAATATGAATTTCAGGGAGATACCAAAAGAAACCTTGAAAAAGGAGAAGCAAGAAGTGTCTATCTGTTTTTAACCCTGCATCCTGACTCCAAACCGGGAAGTATGATCTGGATCTTAAATTACACCAAAGGAACCACCTATAAAGAAGGAAAGACCGATTACCAGATCTACCTGCCGGATATATCCCTGCGCACCGTTCCTGAATTTACCGCTTTTGACATTTCTTTTACCCTGAGTGTTATGCAGGAACATATGAAGTTTGTGCAGAAATCGGGTAAAAAGATCACTCCCGCCGAGTACTTTTATGAAGAAGCGGTGAAAAACTGCAAGACCTATAAAACCGGGAACCCCAATGTATTGGTCGACCAGGGCTATTTGTCGACAAATGTGGACGATAAAGTTTTGAAAAAGTCCTTTAAAAAGGTGAACCACAGTCTCCTGACCACTGAGGCGATCAACAGTGTCCTGGAAACGAATAAAGACTCTTGTGCCATGTTGATCGTTTATCCCGGTAAATTTGAATCCCTGAGCACATCTGCCCTGGGTGAAAAATATATTTTCTGGAATAAGATCGTGGTGAGTGGCTCAAATTATCGCGTGCTTGGCGCAGTTGGAGCGGGCAGGAAGGATAATGTGCTTATCCAGATCGAAAGCGATGACATCACGAGCCTGGTCAAATGCGAATGAGGCAAAGAATCCTATCTTTGCGGCAGTGAAAAACACGGTCGCTTTTTATACCCTTGGCTGTAAGCTCAATTTTTCTGAAACTTCCACCATCTCCCGGCAGATGGCAGAAGCCGGTTTTGAAAAAGCCGATTTCCAGGATGGTGCGGATATTTATGTGGTAAATACCTGTTCCGTTACCGATCATGCAGATAAAAAATGCAGGAAGGTGGTTAAGGAGGCCAAAAAATACAATCCCGACGCCAAGGTGGTGATTGTAGGCTGTTATGCCCAACTCAAACCGAAGGAGATCGCCGGGATCCCTGGGGTGAATATGGTTTTGGGTGCTGCTGAAAAATTCAATCTGCCTGAACATCTGCTTGCCCTGAGATCGGCAGATGAACCCCTGGTCTTTAACGGAGACATAAAGGAAACCCGGAATTTTGTCCCCGGCTATTCGTTTGGCGACCGTACCCGTACCTTTTTAAAAGTACAGGATGGATGCAATTATTTCTGCACCTTTTGTACCATCCCTCTTGCCCGTGGGTTTAGCCGCAGCGCAAGTATTGATGAAACCATCCAACAAGCCCGGGAAGTAGCTAAAACCGGTGCACGCGAAGTAGTCCTAACCGGAGTAAACCTGGGTGATTTCGGCAAGCTGCAGAATGAAAAATTTATTGACCTGATACAGCAACTCGATGAATTGGAAGGCATTGACCGTTACCGCATTTCGAGTATCGAGCCCAATTTACTTACCAATGCCATCATCGAATTCGTTTCCCGGTCGAAGCGCTTTTTACCCCATTTTCATATTCCCCTGCAATCAGGCAGCAACAAGATACTCAAGTTAATGCGCAGAAGGTACCAACGCGAGTTGTATGCCGAACGTGTTGCGTATATCCGTGAAAAAATGCCGGAAGCTTGTATCGGAGTGGATGTGATCGTTGGATTCCCGGGCGAAACGGAAGAGGACTTTTTGGAAACCTACCGTTTTCTGAATGAGCTGGACATTGCTTATCTCCACGTGTTTCCATATAGCGAACGACCCAATACCAGGGCCATTTTGATGGATGGTGTGGTAGAAGGAGCCGTGCGTCAAAAACGTGCTGATCAATTGCGTATCCTGTCGGAAAAAAAGAGGCGCTATTTTTATGAACAGCACCTGGGGAAAAACGCGATGGTATTATTTGAAGCAGAAGAAAATAAAGGACGTATGTTTGGATTCACGGAGAACTATATCAAAGTGAGTACCGATTACGATCCTTTGCTTGTAAATGAGTTGGTTCCGGTTCGCCTGGAACAGATCGCTACAGATGGAGATGTTCAGGTAGAACTTCTTCAGGAAACGCTTAACCATTAAACCATGTATCCAAACTTAAAATATCTTTTTAAAGACCTATTTGGTATCGACGTTGAATTTTTGTCTTACCTGCAAAGTTTTGGATTCCTTGTAGCGGTTTCCTTCCTTGTTGCCAATTATATCATGGTGCTCGAAATGAAACGCAAGGAAAGGGATGGGGTGTTAAAACCCGTTAAAACCCGCGT
>JAKFCJ010000043.1:0-3810 GCA_036676705.1 Bacteroidota bacterium | reverse complement strand
TACTGATTATTTGACAAAACTTGTCAATACTAAAAAATGGTTTGAATCCCAGGCGTCAACTCCCCTATTTGCCTATCGGGCGAAGCAGGTGGATGAAATTATCCGCCAGAGCCTTGGACTGAAAATTTCGCTAAAGGCTGAAAAATTAGAATTTGCACAGGGAGATACGGTTTCTGCCAAATTTTCGATTCTCCTGCGTTTGGATGTACGGGTGCAGGTGTCATCCATAAACGCAAAAAACGGCGTTCAAAAAATTGACCTTACTCTTTCTTCACCTGAAACGCTGCAGGATAACCGGATATGGGAACGTGCAATAAAACTTCACCTGGATCCGGGATATTTCAGTCAAATGCCCTGGGTGCGAAATGGAAAATCAGAAGCCATGTTCAACAATTCCTGGAGCGACGGTGGAATTTTGCCGGGAACGGACGACGATGTAAAAATTGCCTATACGCTATTGATCAATGGAAGTCCAGTTACTTTCGAAGTTCCTTTAACATACAGCCATGTAGATCCGGTAAAAGGAGAATTAACAGATCCGGTATTAATCAAACCTGCGCTGGAACTGGAAAGTAGTTCGGAGAACCTCTTGTTCGTCAACACTTCAAAAACCAGCATTCCCCTTAAGCTTAAGGCCAATCGTCATTATGGCGGTCCTTTTATCATGCAGCTGGATGGTCCTTTTTCCGCTAAAAAACCTTTTGGGCGGGATGCCTTTTTTCCGAAAGATACCACGGTGAATTTCAAACTGGAATTGGAAAGCTCCGGTCCCGGCCAGGCCGGGTCTATTTCATTCCGGGCGAATCTGGACCTCCGCCAGCGTAGTCTGATCGAATATGATCATATCGGCATTATTCCCCATTGTGAAACGCCCAAACTCGCCCTGAACACCATCAACCTGCAACAGAAAAACAATAAGATCGCCTACCTGCAAGGTGCCGGGGATGAGGTTGACCATTACCTGCGCCTGGCGGGATATGCCGTAACAACCATCAGCCAGGCAGAACTTACTGCGGAAGGTCTAAAAAACTACGATGTACTGATCCTGGGGATCCGTGCTTACAATACCCTGGAGATCACTCCTGCTGAGCAAAAAGCCATTTTCGACTTTGTTGAAAATGGAGGAAATGTGATCGTTCAATACCTGACCAACCGCGGCATCAATAAGAATTTCGCCCCTTATCCGCTCGAAATCGGAAGAGGTCGGGTGACTGAAGAAAATGCCCCAATGACCGCTATCAACCCCGATGAAGTTGTTCTGAATTTTCCGAATAAACTCGGAACAGCTGATTTTTCGGGCTGGGTGCAGGAAAGGGGTTTGTATTTTGTGAGCAGCTACGACAGCCTCTACCGTCCCGTTTTTTTATGCCACGACCAGGGTGAAAAACCTTTAGACGGCATCCTGCTTATTGCCGATTATGGAAAAGGCAGTTTTATGTATACCGGACTTTCTTTCTTCAGGCAATTGCCGGCCGGAGTTCCGGGGGCTTACCGTTTGCTTGGCAATTTGATCGATTATGAAGGAACAGGAACTGACTAAGACAAAACGCTGGAATCGCTGGTATTTTCTGGTTTTGGGGATCCTCGTCCTCGAAATAATCCTCGGTATTTTTATTAGTTCACTCTATTGATGGCGTCGCTCGATTGGCTGGTCCTGCTGGGTACCCTGGGCTTTATACTTGTCTATGGCATTATCCGAACGAAAAAAAGCCAGAACTTAAACGGCTATTTAAAAGGCGGGAATTCGGATAATTGGGCCACGGTAGGCCTTTCGGTCATGGCTACACAGGCCAGTGCCATTACCTTTTTATCCGCCACCGGACAAGGTTATGAATCAGGATTGGGCTTTGTGCAATTCTATTTCGGACTCCCCCTGGCCATTATCCTGATCTGTTATGTGATCATTCCCATCTATTACCGGCTCAATGTCTTTACAGCTTACGAGTACCTCGAACAGCGCTTTGACCTGAAAACCCGTTTATTAACAGCGGGATTATTCCTCATTTCACGTGCTTTTGCGGCTGGCATTACCATTTTTGCACCGAGTATTGTTTTGTCGACCCTTTTCGGCTGGTCGCTGCCTTTGACCAATATCGCCATAGGACTATTTGTTATCTTCTATACGGTCAGTGGCGGAACAAAGGCAGTAAGCATTACCCAAAAACAGCAGATGCTGGTCATTTTTGCAGGTATGTTCCTCGCATTTTATCTGATAATCGATTCATTACCTCCCAGCATTGGATTCAGCGAGGCCGTTCATCTGGCCGGATTAGCGGGAAAACTTGAGGTGGTCGACTTATCTTTTAATCCCGATACCCGTTATACCCTTTGGTCGGGATTGTTTGGCGGCTTTTTTTTATCGCTGAGCTATTTCGGAACTGATCAGTCCCAAGTCCAGCGGTATATATCCGCCAAAAATCCGGATCAGAGCAAACTGGGACTCCTTTTTAATGCCCTGCTCAAGATCCCGATGCAGTTTTTTATCCTGCTCGTGGGCGTGATGCTCTTTGCTTTTTATCAGTTTAAAGAGGTTCCGCCCTATTTTAATGCCCAACAGATGGAGCGCGCGCTCCAGACGGAAAAAGGAGATTCCATTCGTTTTATGGCAGAGGAGTTAAGTGTACTGGATAAGAAAAAAGAAACGCTCGCTTATCAGGCTGCCAGGAAGAAGCAGGAATCAGAATACACTGTTTTGAATAAGTTGAGAGGCGAAAAACAGGAAGAATTTCGGGCTTTATTAGGCAGGGCATTGCCCGAGGAAAAGATCAAAGACACGGATTACGTCTTTCTAAACTATGTTTTGCACTATTTCCCCGCAGGGGTGATCGGTTTATTGCTGGCGGTTATTCTGAGTGCCGCCATGTCGTCGACATCCGGTGAACTGAATGCGCTTGCCTCGACAGCCATGGTCGATTTTTACCAGCGTTTGTCGCCAAAAAAACACAGCGATCGGGTGCAGGTGGGAATTTCGCGGCTGTTCACGCTATTCTGGGGTTTATTTGCCATTGGATTTGCGCTTGTGGCAACTTTATTCGAGAACCTCATCCAGTTGGTGAATATCATCGGCTCCCTTTTTTATGGAACTATATTAGGCGTCTTTGTTTGCGGCTTTTTTATCAAAAAATTGCGGGCCAGGGATGTGTTTCCGGCTGCGATTATTGCCGAACTGGGGGTGTTGACCTGTTATTGGACCACCGACCTTAGTTTCCTTTGGCTGAACCCGATAGGTTGTGCGCTTGTCGTATTTACTGCATTTATAATTAATAAGATATGGAAATAAACACCGTTCTTTTTAGATGGATAATGGTCATTGTTTTTTGCTTTTCCCTTAACAAATCGGATGCACAAATTGATACCGGAACCTATTATGGGCTTATGCATTTAAAGCCAAAAACCATAGGGTTAGACAGTATTGAAGTAAACCTTCAGATTCAAAAAACCAATGACACACTTTATGTATGGAAGATGAGTTACTCGAATTCTATGGAGAAAAAGTACCGCCTCGTAGTCAAAGACGGACAATACCTTTTGGATGAAATGAACGGAATCCTGCTGCCGGGCAATATGGAATCCGGGCAGCTAAGTTTTCGTTATGAAGTAAATGACGTGTTGTATGAAATGGTTTATGATCTGGGTAAAGAGGGATTTATTCTTTTTGACTTGCGCTACTATCATAAAAGTAAGTCGGTGAAAATTGAAACAAATAATATTCAGGGTTATACTCTTGCAGGCCGCCAATATGCTCTTTTGAAAAAGGCAAGCTGAATTACCTTAATTTCGCGGCAATTAATTGCATCATGATCGAACTTT
>JAKFCJ010000042.1:0-4275 GCA_036676705.1 Bacteroidota bacterium | reverse complement strand
AAACAACTGGGCAAAATGGAATTGTCAGCCCGACAACTTTCAGAACGCGGAGGGTCTTTGCGGTGTGCCTGGTTAAACGACAGGGTCGAAATTAGCGGACAGGGGAAATTGTATTTGGTCGGGGAAATCTTTGTGGATTAGATCATGAAAACGTTTTCCATAAAATTTCTCCTCTTAGTAAGTATCCTCGCCGGTTTTTCCTGTAAGGGACCCAAGCAAAAGGAGCACGACGGGTCCATATCCGTTACAAAGGCAATGGGTGATCAGGTTGCCGAACTGGATAAGAGCATTTGGGTTATTTTTCAAGATAGCCGAGGTTACAATTGGTATGGAAGCAATGGAAGCGGAGCCTACTGGCATGACGGTGTTCACCTGTGGCAGTACACCACCTTAGACGGTTTAGCCAGCGACCAGATACGGGGTATTCAGGAGGACAAAAAAGGAAACATATATTTCGACACACCTGACGGTGTGAGCAAATTTGACCGGGAGAAATTTGTTACCCTGGTTCCTGTCGAATCCACCACGAACCAATGGAAGTTAGACTCCGGTGATCTTTGGTTCAAAGGAAATGGCGATGTCCAAGGCGCATACCGGTATGACGGAGACTCCCTGTACCAGTTGGAATTTTCTGAGTTTGGAGCTAAAATTTCAGGCGATGAATACAGCACCTACAGCATTTACAAGGACAGACAGGGGAACATCTGGTTTGGAACTTTATCCGGTGGTGTTTGCCGCTTCGATGGGACAACCTTAAGTTGGCTTTATGAACACGAACTGGGTGAACTTGCGGATGGCCGGGTTCCGGGGGTGCGTTCCATAATCGAAGATAATGACGGCCTTTTTTGGCTGAGTAATATCATTAGCCGGTACAGGATAAACCCCGATGATCCAGACGCGCCGGGAATAATTCAATACGACAAACGAAAGGGAATAGATTCGTTGAAACACCAAGAGTACATGAAACTCCCTTATTTTAATTCCGCCGTGTTTGACAAAAAAACAGGTGACCTCTGGATGTCGAACTACAATGAAGGCGTTTGGAAATATGATGGGGGAAAACTGACCCATTATCCGATAAAAGACGGTCAAACGCATGTTTTTATCGTATCGATTTACAAAGACCGGAATGGAATGCTCTGGTTAGCGACTGACAATGTGGGAGTATATAAATGGAATGGGAGGAAATTTGAGAAGTTTGAATTCTGAAGGAAAGAACTATGAAAATCGAAAACCCTGCCTTTAATTATGATAAACTCGGTCAAAAATATTCGGGATACCGCCAAACAGACCCCCGGATTGCTGAATACGTGACCCGGGCTTTGGGCGATGCGAAAACGATCTTAAATGTCGGTGCGGGTGCCGGCTCTTATGAACCAGCCGACCGCTACGTGGTAGCCGTTGAACCCTCCCGGGTCATGCGGGATCAAAGGGAGAAAAACGTGAAGGTTCCGGCAATCAATGCCAAGGCCGACCATCTGCCCTTTGACGATAAAACCTTTGACGCCTCAATGGCTCTGGTAACTGTACACCACTGGCCGGATATAGCCAAAGGTTTAAATGAACTGCGCCGGGTAACACGCGGGCAGGTCATTATCATGACTTTTGACCCCGATGAGCTAGACAACTTCTGGAATGCGGACTATTTCCCCGAATTGATCGCCATTGAAAAAGCCCGCTATCCGAGCATTGCCTTTATTAAAAACGCACTCGGCGGGAATTGTGAAATGGTACCCATCCCCATCCCTTTGGATTGCGTTGATGGATTTCAGGAAGCGTTTTATGGAAGACCCGAGGCGTTTCTGGAAAAGGAAGTGCGCCTATCCCAATCGGCCTGGGGCTTTTTGCCGGAGGGTGTCGAGGAAAGACTGGTTAAAACCCTGGAAGACGAGCTGCGGTCCGGAGCCTGGGACAAAAAATATAGTCACTTTCGTTCGCAGCCAAGTTTTACCTGTGCCTTGCGGCTGCTCATAAGCAGACCCTGAACATGCAGGCATCTGAAAATATAAATGAGGCTAATCTTCCTCTGATTCCCCATTGTCTTCCAGGGCCGGTACTTCGTTTTGTCCGGAGTACCCGCTGCGGATCTCAGTATGGCGGATCTCCCCGCCGCTTGTTCCTACCTGTTTGGCAAATACACAGGTTCCTATTGCCAAAAAGAGAACGAGGAAAAATAATGCGGAGGAGAATTTCCTTTTAAACATACTTGCCCAAAACGTTAAAAGGGATAAGCTGCCCAACAGCAGCATGACAATGAGGAATAATTTTGCCAGGTCTTCATGGGTCTCAATAAACGTTTCAGAAACACCCGGCAACTTTTCAGCGAGATCTTCGGCACCCTCTCCCGTTAAGTAGGAAGGAATCGCGGCGAGGGCAGAGAAGACAAAAACCCCTAATGCCGTTTGTTTTACGGTTTCATTATTTTTTAACAGGAATCCGGCTATCAGGATCAACGTTCCGATCACTGTTCCGATCATGGGTAAATGGTTTAGCAACAAATGCCATTGTGCAGTGTTCATAAAGTACGTGTTAGCCTTGTAAAAATAGGAAGGCGGATGCGTATAAATAATGATATTAATCATTCTTTATCTTGATTTTCAAATGAATGGATTGGTTAACTTGAAGGCTCGTTTAGAACGCTCCATGTTTACAAAATATCCAGGAATAACGGGTGCTAAGGCGGCGGGACTTTTAAAAGAACACGGTTACAATGAATTGCCCTCGGCAAAACCCAAAAATATCTGGAGGATCGCCCTGGAGGTAATAAAAGAGCCCATGTTTATTTTACTGATAAGTTGTGGTGCCCTTTATATGATTTTGGGCGATTACAACGAAGGCATCATCCTGCTCTGCTGGGTATTTGTGATCATCTTCATCACCTTTTACCAGCACCGGAAAACGGAAAGGTCCCTGGAAGCACTCCGGCAGCTTTCTTCCCCCCGTGCATTGGTTATTCGCGACGGACAGGAAATAAGAATTGCAGGAAGAGAAGTGGTACCCGATGATATCCTGGTATTAAACGAAGGCGACCGCGTTCCGGCTGATGCCCTGGTTCTGGAAAGTGCGAACCTGACCCTCGATGAAGCGCTTTTGACGGGTGAATCCGTGCCTGTGATAAAGACCGCGGGCGAGAACGAACAGAACAAAATTTTTAGCGGCACTCTTGTCGTGCAGGGAAATGGAATAGCTAAAGTATTCAGCACCGGCATCCATACCCAATTTGGAAAAATCGGGACTTCCCTTCAATCCATAGAAAAAACGCAAACACAGCTGCAAAGTGAAATGAAACGATTGATCCGCAATCTTTTTTTTGGCGGAGCGGTGGTCAGCGTTGGGGTTATGGCTGCCTTTTACTTTACCCGTGGCGATTTCCTTCAAGCTGCACTCAATGGGCTTGCTGCCGCGATGGCCTTATTGCCCGAAGAATTTCCGGTTGTGCTGACTATCTTTCTTGCCCTCGGAGCCTGGCGGCTTTCAAAAAACAAGGTGCTGACCCGCAGCCCTTCCGCCATCGAAACGCTTGGTTCGGCAACGGTCTTGTGCGCCGACAAAACCGGGACGATCACCCAAAATAAAATGGAGGTAGCCGGGCTTTTTTACCGGAACAAGATTTTCCAAAAGCAAGAATTTTTAAGGGACCAAAAGGAGATCGGGGATTTCATCCGGGTATTATTTTATGCTTCCCAGACAAACTCCATCGACCCGATGGAAAAAGCCATCCATAGTGCCTATAAAAAATTTGACTTCCGGGATGAAATGCCCCTTTTCGTGAAAGATTACCCTTTGAGTAAGGAGGTATTTGCCATGACACGGGTCGTGCAACTCAATAACGAAAAAACGCGTATTGCCTGTTGCAAAGGTTCGCCGGAGGCCCTGTTTAAACTCTGTAAATTGTCAGAGGCGGATATAGCCCCTTATTTGGATCGTGTCCACCAGTTCGCCGAAAAAGGTTACCGGGTAATTGCTGCGGCTACAAGTGTTTTGCCGCAAACCGACTTACCTGAGGATCAGGAGGACTTTCGTTTTTCTTTTATGGGTTTGGTGGGTTTTGAAGACCCCATCAGGGAAGAAGTTCCCCGGGCCATCAAAGAGTGCAATGAAGCGGGGATCAAAGTGATCATGATTACCGGCGATTATCCTGCAACCGCAAAGAGCATTGCCGACCAGATCGGATTGGTCGATGACGGAATGGTATTGACGGGGAGCGACCTCCACACCATGACGGCCGATGCCAAGCCCTACGACGATGAGTCCGCCCGCCATTCCCGCCAGCGC
>JAKFCJ010000041.1:0-11815 GCA_036676705.1 Bacteroidota bacterium | reverse complement strand
TAGAAGCTGTCCGATCACACAAATCAATCCCCCAACCACAAATGCCCAAAAAAACATTGCTAACATGCGTATTACCTTCCCTCTTCATTCATTTCAATGGCCACCGCATGTGCGATACATGGAATCGATTCTTTTTGCTGAAAACTAAGCGGTGACAAAAGTGCCCCAGTTGCAACCACCAATATCCGCTTGTACCTTCCTTTTTGCAACTGGTTTAGTATATGGCCATATAAAACAACAGCTGAACAACCCGCACCGCTCCCCCCAGCTTGAACCGGCTGATCATCCTTATAAAGTAATAGACCACAATCTTGGAATTGTTTCCGTTCTAATTTAAGCCCACTCTTACCGAGTAATTCAAAGGCGGTGTCATGTCCAATTCTGCCCAAGTCACCTGTAATAATTAAATCATAGTAAGATGGGTCTAGTTCCATATCGCGAAAATGAGCCATGATGGTATCTGCAGCCGCAGGCGCCATGGCCCCTCCCATATTAAAAGGATCTGACAATCCCATATCGATAACCTTTCCAATCGTTGCCGAGGTGGTAACAGGCAGCTGTTGTCCAGGGCTATTTTGTGTAATCAAGCCAACCCCAGCACCTGTAACCGTCCATTGGGCCGTCGGAGGCTTCTGACCTCCATACTCAGTTGGATAACGAAATTGTTTTTCAGTAGCAGCATTATGGCTTGAGGCTCCAGTTAACACGTTTCTTGCCCCTTGGTAATTGACAACAAAAGATGCTAATGCCAATCCTTCCATAGAAGTCGAGCATGCACCAAAAAGTCCGAAATAAGGAATTTGCATGGTTCTTGCCGCAAAGCTTGTGGGAGTTATTTGATTAATTAAATCTCCAGCAAATAAAAATTCAACTTGTTCTTTCTCTAATTTTGCTTTTGCTAAAGTGGTTCTTACTGCCTCTTCCAATAGAACTCTTTGTGCCTTTTCGTAGGAATCCATCCCCATCCATAAATCCTCATGAAGGATATCAAAGTCATTAGCGAGGTTTCCATTTGCCTCAAAAGGACCTCCGGAAACACCTGTTGCCGCTATCATTGGTCGGTTATTAAAAACCCAAGATTGATGCCCTTTTAACAATTACAAAACCCCCCACATTCCCAGCAGCGTTTTAATTAGCGCAACAACAAACGCAGAGAACACTCCGAATAGAATAACTGAGCCAGCAAGCTTAAACATATTTCCGCCAACACCCAATACAAAGCCTTCTGTTCGGTGCTCGATTGCAGCAGAAATAACTGCATTCCCAAATCCAGTGACAGGCACAGCACTTCCGGCGCCAGCAAACTGTCCAAGGCGATCGTAGACGCCAAATCCTGTTAGCAGCATGGACAAGAAAACCATTGTTGCTACTGTCGGATTACCAACATTCTGTTCTGTGAAATGGAAAAAGTATATGTAAAAATAACTTATTGCTTGCCCCACAGCACAAATTAATCCACCTACCCAAAACGCCTTTATACAATTTTTTAGGACAGGTCTTTTAAGCTCATGCTTCTGCTGAAGCTGCTGATATTTTTGCTGCTGGGGCGTCATATTTTTCTGCTTGCTCGCCATTGATGTTCATCCCTTCTTACTTCATATCTGATGACATTTTAACAATCTCGTTAAAACGTTTTTCCGCCTGCTTATCAGAAAGGCTTCCATTATTCTTCCTCTCAACTAGGCGCACAGCTTCTAAAAATATCTTATAGTCACTCGACACTGTGAAATTTTCCTTCGGATATTTTTTTTCTAGGGTTTTGTTTAAATCCTTTTCAATTTCTTTCATATTGAATCGTTGCATATGTTTCACTTTATATACAACAAGTGTATCCTTTTTCCCTTTTACAACTGCAACATCATAAATCTCATCGAAACTTTCTACTTCCTTCTCAATTTTTTCTACTTTGTCCTGGCCCTTATTTTTCTCTGTAACAGTTGGGTTAGGATTGACCGTTTTCATGAGAGCCAGTTGGCTATCCTTCTCATTTGGCCCCTGACTACAAGAGCTCATTAAAAATATAGATACAAATAACTATATATCATTTTAAATGAGCTTTTCCTACGGACACTGGCAAAAATGACGTAGAATCGATAACTGTGCCTGATCATTTTATTAGAAAAATAAGTGTTGAACCCTTGAAGGACTATAGCTAAATGAGCAGGTACCTGTGTTTGTGTATTATACTAGTACTGACCGGAATTCAACATAACCAGGGTACAGGCATAGTCGGCCTCAATTCCTTGTTCTTCGGCAAGCTCGCGCAACTCCTCATTTTCCGTGCCCGGATTAAAAATGATCCGTTTGGGATTAAGGCCCAGGATCTGGGAATAGTACTGCTTCTGAATACCCGGGTTGATATACAGGGTTATTGTATGGATGTCATCGTCTTGTGGAAAGCTGTTTTGAATGGATTGCCCGATCACTTCGCCTTTTTTGATCCCAAACAAAACAATGGGATGTCCATAATGATGGAGGCGTTGTGCGGCCAGGAACGCAAAACGTGTCGGATTGGGAGTAGCACCAATGATCAGGGTCTTTTTCATGCACCAAGACCCGAATTCAAGGGTGGGTTCGGTTTAACCGACATATTTCCCAGATCTTTATCCAGCATATACAGTCCATCGGTATTCCCGCCCACCATTTTGATCTTGTCAACAATGGTACGGAACAGGTTTTCCTCTTCCAACTGCTCGGCTACATACCATTGAAGAAAATTAAAACTGGTAAAATCCTTCTCGGCAAGGGCCAGGTTAACCAGTTCATGAATGGCATCGGATACCTTTTTTTCATGGGCCAGAACCTTATCAAAAAGTTCGGCAAAAGAACCATAATCATGTCCGGCCTGGGGAACGGCCGGAGCCTTGGCAAACCCGCCGGCATCATTGATATAAAAGAAGAGTTTCTGCATATGCATTTTCTCTTCGTCCGCCTGGCCGTAAATGAACTTGGAAGCTCCTTCAAATCCGTTATTGTCCAGCCAGGATGCCATGGCCAGGTATTGAAAAAATGAATAAGCTTCAAGGGCCACTTGTTCGTTCAGTGCGTTTTCTACTTTTTTCGCTAGCATATCTTCTGTCAAAGGTATAAAAATTACCCCGAACCAAAGCCCGGGGTAATGCAGATCCCATGGATCAAATCAATCCCTCGATCCAATAACAACCTTACTGTAATATAGTTTTCCTTCCTGCAGTATGCTCAGGAAATAAACCCCTTCAGGCAATTTGTCTACTTCAATATCCTGACTGCTTTTGGGCGCCTGGATTTTCATCATGCACTGTCCATTCATCGCGTAGAGGACCATTTCCTCAACTGGTAGTGTAGTTTCCACACGAAGGCTCGTACGGGCAGGATTCGGATAAATTCGGGCAACGGAATTCATGCTCATCAATCCATCGATCACCCCGCGCTCAAAATTGATCAGATGTACAGTTCTCGACCATTCGGTTTGGGTGCCATTATCGGCCACTACGGTCCATTTAGCTGCAACATTATCTCCGTTAGGAAGGAAGGCGCCAAATCCATCAATGATTTCCTGGTACGTAAACGTGATCGAGGTATCCACACCCGATGAGGCTTCCATGACCGGGATCAAAAAATCACCTGTACTCAGATCGAAAAGTATGGAATAGGTGGGTATAGAGCCGCTGTTTAAAGGTTTAGAGGCAAACCAGTTGAATGTAAGCGTTTGGTTTGGGGAACCTTCGATGGTTACGGTGGTATTTGTTAGCGGACTATTCAGTTTAAAACTGTCCAATTCATCGATGATCACATCTTCGACATAACGGGGAAGCAGGCGATACCCCTGGTTATAGGGAAGCGATCCATCCTCTTGTCCGCCTAACCCAACGATAGTAAAGGTTCCCGTTGGTGCTGAAGTATTGGCCAGGGTACTGGTAGCCCGAACAAAAATTTCAAAGGTATCAAGGCTTACGGTATTATAAACCTGGAAAGCAGATCCGGAACCTGCCACCAGCCACACAAAAGGAGGATTTACAAAGGCCACATGGTCGATGCGTACAAGGTCGTTTTCGTGCACTTCTCCAACCGTATTTGCCATTACCGGATTTTTCATCAGCGCCGATGTTTTTAACAGACGCACGGTATCCAGCATGTCGAGTTCGACCAATCCGTTCGACTGACTCAACCTGCCCCGCACCCGTACAGAGTCTCCTTCGGTAATCGTATAGCCGAAATCGGGTTCTCCGGCAAGGGCCAGGGTGCTGATCCCGGCCGTTTCATCAATAAGGGTAAAGGAATAACCGCTTGTAAGGGTATTGGTTCCATAAACAACCCCGCTCACTTCAAACAGGGAATCCATAGAAATAGCCCTGAAATCCAAATCCAATTGTTTGATGGCTGCGATCTTGGTATAACGGTAGTCGTTTTCACGAATGACCAGATCAAAAGAATCGATAAGTCCCGGATCCGCGCCATTCAGCATCAGTCCCAGGCGGTTTGTTCGGAATTGCGGTCCGGAATTATTGTCATCCAAAAAGGATATCGGAATATACAGGGTATCCGGCGTTCCCGGGTGAAAGATCGCCTGCGGACCTCCTGAATAGGAGAAGTGAGGACCTTCCAGCGCCGTAACATTTGTCTGGCTGCTTATATTCACGATAACCGTGCTGCTTCCTTTATTGGTTATGGAAACGCCGATGCTGTCATTATGTCCTTCATGATAATTTCCTCCGGCAGTTAAAAAAGAGATGGTTGGATACAAGAGGGCTTCTCCGCTAACCAGAAGCTGGTTGGTAAAGGCGCCCAGACTCGAAATTTGTACGGTATCAAAAAAGGTTCCTGTCGTTTGTGGATTCATGCGCACGTCTACCACTGTCGGGTTAATGGTACCTAATGTTGGAGTGATATTCCCCGATGCGGAATACGAGCCTCCGTTTATGCTTATCTCAAAGGGTGGGTTTACACTGATCACGATATCCCCGATCAGGTTGCTGCCACCAACAAAAAACCCGGATGGTGCACTCTGGGTGTTTACAATGACCTGGCCAAAATCGCCATTGAAGGTACTGCTGTAAGTTCGTATGGATGGCGTTCCGTTGTTTACCAGAAAAGCCTGCCGTCCGTTTAAATAGGGATCGAAATTCGTTCTCACATCACTTCGGATCCATAAGGCAGAATCACAGATCTGTCCCCGAAGAAAAGCAGAACTTCCTATGGAGTCGCCCATATAGAGGTAGTTGTCATATTCCGGAAGGGTCAGTGCATTCACGCCATTGATCAGTCCGGAAGGCAAAGCCGAATTATTCACGTTCGTGGCGTTGGGTTCCCATTTGCTGCCATCGAAATTAACGGCAAACAAAAAGGTCGGACTGGCCATGGTTCCCTGGAAAACCAGGATCTGGTCCCCGTCATCCGAAAGATCATCCAGCTTACCCTGGACGATGGATCCGTAGGTGGAGGTGGTAGAGCCCTGGTCATTCTCAAAATGCACCAAAGTACCTGCCGGCAGGTTGGTATTTGCCTTCCAGGTCATGGAATCTTCTGTTCGCAGAAAGGAATTCACGGTGGCCATCCAGCCCATATCGGTGAACATAATTTCGGTACCCGACAGAACATCGGTAAGAAGGAGCAACCCGAACTCATCCGGGTCATCGGAGGAAAGCGCCACGATGGCAACGTCGCCGGCGCTGAGTGTGCTTTGGGCACTGGTCATATTCCAACCAGTGAAAAGCAGCATAAAACATACGACTACTCTTTTCATAATTGAATACTTTTGTAGAAATAAAAGAACGCTTAGGATTAGCACGTCTGCCAACCTCTGACCAGTCAAAAGCCATACAAACATGATTGTAATCGAAGATACAATTGTTTCAGAAGACTTACTAGATAGTTACTTTGTTTGCAACCTCTCCAAATGCAAGGGGGCATGTTGTATAGAAGGCGACCAGGGCGCGCCGTTGCTGGAAGAAGAACTGGAAAAGATCGAAAAAAACCTGGACCATATTTTCGACTATCTGCCGCCTGAGCAACAGGAAAGGATAAGCGAAAACGGGTTCTCAAAAGTTTATCCGGATGGTGAATTGGGCACCCAATTGATGGACGATGGCGCCTGTGTTTTTGTGGTCCGTGAGAACGGGATCTTATCCTGCGGAATGGAAAAGGCCTATAAAGATGGAAAAACCGATTTCCATAAACCCATTTCCTGTCACCTCTATCCGGTTCGGGTAAAAAAATACAAGGAGTTTTCTTCCGTGAACTATGACAGGTGGAGCATTTGTTCGCCCGCCTGCACCCTGGGAAGTGAGCTCGAAGTTCCGCTCTATTTGTTCGTGGAAGAGGCTTTGGTCCGCCGTTTTGGTAAAGAATGGATGAAAGCGCTAAAAGCAACCGCCGAACACCTGGCAGAAGAAAAAGCTAAAAAGGAGTGACCTTCACATAAATATGGCTGGTTCGTCCCTGGTCATCGGTACAGGATATTTTTACCTGTCCTGACGGGACTTTAGCAATAAAACTCTCCCCGATCTTCCCCTTTCCCATATACCGGTCGTTCACATACCAGTACATTTCCTTTACCCGGGCATCGACTTCAGCCACAAGAGAGAGCTGCGATACCTCTTCTTTTTCGATCAGGTATTCCGACTGGTCGGTCGGACTGACAATTCGCGGACCGGATTCCTGAAAAATCCTGGTACACAGTGGGTTATGAGGAGGAATGTTTTCATAGCTGATGTTTTTGTCCTCAAAATAGCGAAGCAGGGATGGAGGATAAACAGGATAAATGGCGCTTACTGTACCTTGATCAGGCACACAGGATTTGCAATAACTTTTTGTTTTATCCCTGCTCACCTGGAATTCCTTGCGGCAGGCACAAAGCTGGTGTTTGGAAATACCGGGAAGGAAATAATCGCTGCCGAAATGGATGCAGTGATCGCCGGGAACCTGTCCGGTTTCTGTGCATATTTTTCTTATGGATAGTTCTTTTGGAGGATATAACCAGTGGGTTTTTCCTCTTCCCTGTATGGCTTCAAACAACTGAAACAGCAGGGGGGTAGCCATTTCAGAGCCACTCAGGTCTGGCACCCCTTCGTTATTAAAATTCCCAACCCAAACGCCTATGGTATAATCGTCGTTATATCCAATGCTCCATGCATCACGGCGGCCGTAACTTGTGCCCGTTTTCCAGGCAATCCTCGGAACCGATTTACCCATCTGCCAGGAATTAGGCAGGTCGGGACGCTGAACGGTACATAGAATTTCGCTGATCAGGTAACTCGCTTCCGGTTTTATCCAGGAATAGCTCAGTAAACCACTGTCCTGTTCCACATAACGCAAAGGAGCATAGGTGCCGTTATTGGCCAGCGTGGCGTAGCCGTTTGTAAGGGATTCGAGGTTAACTCCACAGCCTCCCAATATCATGGATAATCCCAGTTTCGTTTTGTCTTTCCCGATCTGACCCATGCCCAGTTCCTTGAGTTTGGTCACGAATTCCAGGACCCCGTACTCATTTAAAACACCAACCGCCGGAATGTTCAACGACCTGGCCAAAGCTGCCTGTGCATTGATGGCGCCGTTAAAATGCAGGTCGTAATTCTCAGGAGTATAACCCGAAAAATTGCTGGGCACATCATACAAGATGGTTTTTGGGGTAAGTATTCCCTTTTCGATCGCCAATCCAT
This sequence comes from Bacteroidota bacterium, assembly GCA_036676705.1. GTDB lineage: Bacteria > Bacteroidota > Bacteroidia > UBA8524 > UBA8524 > UBA8524. The sequence goes on along the minus strand of JAKFCJ010000041.1, from coordinate 4,178 downwards.
AAACAAAAGGTTTTAAGGTGGAGCCGGGCGAACGAACAGCCTGCACGCCATCCACTTCCCCCTGGTTCTCCTTATCCATAAAATCAGCCGAACCCGTGTAGGCAATAACCTTGCGCGTACGGTTATCGATCACCAGGACAGCCGCGTTGGTGATATGGATGCCCTTGAGCCTTTCGCTGTAATTTTTTGTGACCTCTTCGCATTTCCGCTGGGTTAAATAGCGGATATGGCTTTGGATAATTGGCGTTCGGTACTGCATATACAGGCGCCGACAAAGGTGAGGAGCTACCGGTTCCCAGACTTTGCGTTCAATTTGAAGTTCTTCCTCCAATGCCGCATTCAAGGTGCTTTCATCGATCCAGTTTTTGTCGTAAAAATACCGGAGCCAGCGATTTCGCGCTTCTTTGAGCGCTTCATTGTCGGTTTTGAGGCGCCAGCTACCCGGACGATTCGGCACCACCGCCAGGGTAGCGATCTGCGCCGGACTCAATTGTTCGGGCAAACATTGAAAATAAAGGTAAGAGGCCGATTTTATGCCCTCGATATTTCCCCCGTAGGGAACCAGATTAAGGTACAAGCGGAGGATCTCATCCTTGCTGTAATGCCATTCCAGTTGGAAGGCTTTGAAGATTTCAAGAAGTTTATTCGCATACGTTCGCTCCCGTGGTTCAAGCAGGCGAACCACCTGCATGGAAATGGTCGAGGCTCCGGATATGCGTTTTCCTCCACTCAGGTTTTGAAAAAGAGCCCGGATCATGGCAACCGGGTTAAAGCCGGGATGGTAATAAAAATAACGGTCTTCCTTGAGCAAAAAGGCCTTTTCGATGGACGGTGTTATTTCCTTTTCTTCCAGAAACAGGCGCCATTTGTCGTCGTCGCTCAGATAAGCAGCCAGGGGCCTGCCTTCTTCCGACATCACCATGCTGCTGTACTGAAGGCTTACCCGAAGCGGAATAAGCGCGTCGGTGATCAAAAAAGAAAAAAATAAAAGCAAAAAGCCATTACGCAGATAACGCAGAAATTTTGTCGTTCTTCTTTTCATGCCGAAGTCCCGAAGATAAATAGCTTAAGGGAAAAAAGTATTTTCGCGGAATGAAGTTCGAAAATAATGCCTGGTCGATTCAGGGAGTGAACCTGCTCGACATTGCCCGCGATTTCGGAACACCGGTTTATGTGTACGATGCGGATTTTATCATTGCACAGTATCAGCGTTTAAACAAGGCTTTTAAGGGAGCCCGTTTAAAGGTCAAGTACGCAATGAAGGCATTGAACAACCTGCATATATTGAAGTTACTCAAGGCGCAGGGCAGTGGACTCGATTGTGTATCCATTCAGGAAGTAAAACTAGGGCTCCTGGCGGGCTTTTCCCCGGAAGAGATCCTGTTTACCCCCAATTGTGTTTCCCTTGACGAGATCAAGGAGGCCGTTGAATTGGGCGTAATGATCAATATCGACAATATCTCCATCCTGGAACAATTTGGAAGTCACTACGGAGGGTCTGTTCCTGTTTGTATCCGCATCAATCCCCATATCATGGCTGGAGGTAACGCGCATATTAGCGTAGGGCATATCGATAGTAAATTCGGTATTTCCTTTTATCAGATGCGTCATGTGAACCGGGTGGTTAACCTGCATAAAATGAAAATTATCGGATTGCACATGCATACGGGTTCCGATATTCTCGATGCCGGTGTGTTTTTGCAGGGTGCCGAACTCCTTTTTGAGGCATCATCAGCATTCCCTGATCTGGAGTTTATGGATTTTGGGAGCGGATTTAAAGTTCCATATAAAGAAAGCGATGTACATACCGATGTGGAAGAAATTGGCCAGCGTATCGTAAAACGGTTTAACGCCTTTTGTAAAGAATACGGACGTGAACTGGAATTGTGGTTCGAGCCGGGTAAATTTCTGGTTAGCCAGTCGGGGTATTTTTTGGTGAAAACCAATGTTATCAAACAAACTACATCCACCGTATTTGTGGGCGTTGACTCCGGACAAAATCACCTGATCCGTCCTATGATGTATGATGCCTACCATCATATCACCAACATTTCAAACCCGAATGGTACCAAACGGATCTATTCGGTGGTGGGCTATATCTGCGAAACGGATACCTTTGGCTGGGACCGCCAGTTGAATGAGGTGAGGGAAGGCGATATTCTTGCCTTTCACAATGCCGGAGCCTACGGATTTACGATGAGTTCCAATTACAACTCACGCCTGCGCCCGGCAGAAGTGCTGGTGTATAAAGGCAAAGCACACCTGATCCGCAAAAGAGAAGAGATCACTCAACTCCTTGAAAATGTGGTAGAGGCAGAAATTATCTGATATGGAAAAGCAGCTTTATGCGATCGTCGACATCGAAACGACCGGAGGTTATGCCTCCGACAATGAGATGATCGAGATCGCAGTGGCTGTGACCGATGGCGAAAAGATCATTGAAACCTACGAAACCCTGCTCAACCCGGGACGGAAGATCCCTGTTTATATAGCCGGATTTACGGGGATCAACGACGCCATGGTAGCGGAAGCGCCCGGATTTAAAGAGGTTGCCACGCATCTGTATAAGCTCCTGGAAGGGAAGGTTTTTGTCGCACATAATGTCAACTTCGATTTTTCCTTTGTCCAAAAGGCCTTTGCCGATATCGGCATTCAATACCAGACGAAGCGGCTGTGTACTGTTCGCCTGGCACGCAAGATATTCCCCGGATTCAAGTCTTACAGCCTGGGTAATCTCTGCCAGCAATTGGGTATTCAGCTTACCAATGCTCACCGGGCAGGTGGTGACTGCATGGCCACCTCAGTATTGTTTTCCCTGTTGGTCAAGAAGGATACAGAAGGACATATTCGTGAAACGCTGAAAAAAACCAGCGGGGAATTGACCCTTCCACCCAACTTGTCGAAATCGGAAATCGACAAACTACCACTTTCACCTGGTGTTTATTATTTCCACGATGCGAGCGGGAAAGTGATATATATCGGCAAGGCGGTCAGTCTGAAAAAACGGGTGGCCTCTCATTTTTCCGGCAAAAACGAAACGGAAAGAAAGCAGCATTTCCTCCGGGATATCCATGCCATCAGTTTTGAATTGTGCGGAAATGAACTGATCGCCTTATTGCTGGAGGCCCAGGAGATCAAAAAGTTATGGCCCAAATACAACAGGGCCATGAAAAACATTGACCTGCGTTTTGGACTCTATGATTTTGAAGACCGGAATGGGGTGCTGAATCTGGTTATTGACAAGTCGCGCAAATATTTCCGCCCGCTGATCTCCTTTTCCAATATGTATGAGGCCAGGGATTACCTCGATCAGTTGATCAAAGCCTATCACCTTGATCCGGTGTATTGCGGTTTGGAAAAAATGGAATGGATAGGAGGACAAGCCAGGCAGCGCAAACGTTTGGAGGATAAAACAGAGATCGGCGACTACAATAAACGTGTTCAGTCGGCCATCGATGCCATACAGGAGCATCGTGAATCTTTTGCCCTCTTTGGCAGTGGCCGGCAAAGTGATGAATATAGTGTGGTTGTGGTGGTCGACGGTCGGTATGTGGGCTATGGATTTTTAAATAAAGACATAGGTATTGAATCGCTTGAGGAACTGGCTAACCACATTATCCCCGCCCCCGAATTTTCCGAATCCTATTGGTTGATTCGGAGTTACATGCAGCGCAATGTCGCAGATAAAATATTAATATTCAATTAATTATGGATGATAAATTTCTGGAAGAAGCCTTTAAGGAGGCTCAAAAAGGCAGGGCGGAGGGAGGGATCCCGATCGGTTCTGTTTTGGTTTATGAAGGCCAAATAATCGGCAGGGGCCATAATAGAAGGGTCCAGCAGGGTAGTTCCATTCTTCATGGTGAGATGGATGCTCTCGAAAACGCCGGCCGCCAGACTGCTTCCGTTTATAAAAATTCGGTCCTTTACACGACGCTGTCGCCCTGTTCCATGTGCAGCGGAGCCATCCTGTTATACGGTATCCCCAAAGTGGTCATCGCCGAAAACCATACCTTCATGGGAGAAGAATCTTTATTGAAGGAAAGAGGAGTGGAGCTCATTCATGCAAACCATAAGGGTTGCCAATACCTGATGGAGGAGTTTATCCGGGAGAAACCCCAATTATGGAACGAGGACATCGGTCGGTGAAGCAGAACTCCTGCGTCGTTCGCTTCACC
>JAKFCJ010000040.1:0-2467 GCA_036676705.1 Bacteroidota bacterium | reverse complement strand
GCAGGCGCTGCACGCGGCTCTGTACGAAGGCATCATTGACTGTTGTAGACGAATTATAGGATTGCGTGCTGTTCAAGAATTCGGCTTGCCAATAGAAACGATAGGATTTATACGGAGAAATGGTGGCACCCACAAAATAACTTCTGGATTTGTCTAAATTAGGGTAGTAATTATAACCCGCTTTGGCGCCAATGGAAATTCCGGGTAAGAATCGGGTGGTGGCATAGTTGGTTAAAATGGGTTCGTTTTTGTCGAAAATAATAGCGGTTCTGCTTCGGGTGTTTACTTTGTGAAAGTCTTTGTTGAATTTCATCGAGTATTTTACAAAACCTTTGGTGCTGTCTTTTTCTTTTACATTTTTTTGTTCGCTTCCCGGCAGATAGATGTTTTTGAACGTAAAAATGATTTGTTTTTGTTGGATGATGGTGTCCAGACAGCTGGTGGTAGGGATTTCGTCTTTAGGGCAAATTGGGCATTTGGGATACATGTCTTCGATTTGAAAGGTTTTCTTGTCGAACATATCCGGAATATCGGTTTCCAGGCGAATCGTTCTGGCCGGGCCTTCGCCATTGTTTTGAAAACGGGTTTTGAAATTCACTCTTTTGAAACGGACAAATCTATAATTCATAAAACTTCCGTTAGAGCCCATTTTGTTGGGGTCGTGCGAAGTGACGATTTCCATTTCCAGATTTTTTGTTTTGTGGTTTTTAAAACTCCTGTTTGGGACATAAATACCGCGCATGGTTACGGTGGCACTGGTGTCTTTGATCATTTCAGGAGTGGTCTTGAAAGTATAAAAAACATTGCGTGTTTCACTCGGATTGGCATCGTCGAATTCCAGAATAGAAACATTGTTGTAGGTCTCATGGGCTGTTTTTAAACTCGCATCCAAATCTTCTTCGGTGGTCGTGTTTGTGTATTTTTTGAGTGGAGCCAAAGTCTCGGTCGAAGCCAAGTAGGAAGCGGAGTTGTCTAGGTCATTTACGGCTGCGAGGCTGTTTTCCTTGATTTCGCGTTCGCCGGCATGGGTTCTGAAATCAAGCAATTCGAAGTTGTTGTTTTTGAATTGTTTTTCGTTGTAAAAAAGGTAGAGTTTGCCGTTGGTCACATAATTCTCCAGATTTTGATAGCTGAGGATGACAACCATTTCCTGTTCCGGAATCGGGTCGCAATTCTTTTGGATACTGAATCCGTTTTGGTCTTCTATCGAAGCAATGTCCTGGTAGATATCATCGGAGGTTTCGTTGATTGCTATTTTTTTGGGTCTGGTGGCCGGTGGTTTTCCGTTGTCGTAATTGTTGGTTACGGCCAATCGGGCGGTGTAGGTTCCTTTGGTTTTATAGACGTGTTTGGGTTCGGCGGCTTTGCTGTAGTGTCCGTCTCCCATTTCCCAAAGGTAGGAATAGCTTGGTTTGGGTGCCCCGGCAATGGGGATGAGTGGCGGTGTTACGGGTTTGAAAGAAACCTGTTTCCCTTTTTGTGTGTATTCGATAGTGGCTCTTCGGGTGACGGTGTCTTTTATTTTGGTTTGCGCATCGGAAAGCTCAGGATGACAGATAGAGAAGAGAAAAAAGAGAAGAGATACTGTTTTTTTCATAATCGATTCATTTTTAGCCCTGATGGGAGCGGCATACTCTTGTGGCGGGGTTCGGCACAAGAGATACAGCGGACAGCAGGAAGCAGCTCCTAAAAAGCGTTATATTGGATTAAAATAATTTTAAAAATAGAAAAAAGTGGTGAGCAAATCACCACTTTAGGTTAAAATCTATATTTTGTGTTTATTGAATCGCATTGATGGCTGCTACCAGTTGAGCTTCGGTACCTACTGTGGTTTCTCCCATAGTGAAGGTGTATACATCACCGGCTTGAACGGTTACGGCTTTGATGGCGTATCTCCATTGACCGTTATCCTCTGTGGCAAAAATCACGTGACAGGCTAAACCGATTGGGATTTGACCGTAATGTTCGCTGAATAATCCTTCGGCAGTATAGGTGTCCAGTTTGGCAAGTGCGTTCGTCCCTTCACCGTCATAAGACAAATAAATCGCGCTGTTGGTGTTGTCATATCCCTCAGGGGCATCGGCAAGAATAGTTGTTCTAGGTCTTGGGTCGCTGTAGAATTTATCCACATTGGTCCATCCGAAGTTTCCAAAAGACACGTAATAATTGTTCCCTTCGGCTTGTACTCCGCCTTTTCCATTGGTTCCTGCGGCATCACGGGCATTTTCCCAGGCTAGGTTTCCTTCGTCGTCGATGATTCCGTTCCATAAGGTCATGGCAGGGTCTATGCCATCCGTTAAACTCGCAGGCACTTTAAGATTGATGTTGCAGGTGGTGGCTAATTCCTGTCCGCCCTGTGTGGCTTTGATGAAGAATTCCCCTCCTGAGATTAACAAGTTTCTGTTTCCGTCTCCCATGATTCCCACGGTTGGTTTGTTGGTCACCAACATGTTGCCCTTGTCGAAAA
>JAKFCJ010000039.1:0-18288 GCA_036676705.1 Bacteroidota bacterium | reverse complement strand
TTCTTGTCAACTTTTTCTCCCGTAACTACTGTTTCGGTCAGGGTTCTTGCGTCCTCACGGAGTTCAATATCCAGGATTTGGTCGGCATTGAGGGTGATCAGGGTATCATGACTCACATAGCCAATAAAACTATAGGTGATCCGATAGGTTCCTTTTGGCATGGAATACGAATAAAACCCATAGGCGTTCGTAGCTGTTCCGTTTTTTAATTCCTGCACGTAGAGGGTGGCCCCGATCAGTTCTTCCCCTGTGGCAGCATCGGTGATCCGTCCGCTCAGGGTTATACTTTGTGCCCCCGCTCCTGCCTGAAAAAAGGCAAAAAAGAGGCTAAAAAAGATGAGGTGTTTCATTCGTTAAAAGCTAGGCGTATTTGCGCTGCAAAGAGAATATATTTTCGTCATTGTGGAAAATGCTCCTCGATGAGACGATGAATTTGAGAGGTGAAGCAGGGACATTGGGACTTGGAGATGGTGAGACCTGGAGATGGTGAGACTTCCCAATAAGACCATGAAATAACTATTAACGGCCTAACATTTGACAAATCAGCTCCTTGCGAATAATCTTCCAAACAACACCCTTTTCTCCCTCAACCATCAACCCTCAACAGCGCAGCGATTCAACTAGCGTAGCGTTCAACTAAAAAAGCCCCCATCCTTTGCAGGTGGAGGCTCTTCAAGCGCTGCTCAATCGCTATTTTACAATCAGTTCACCCTGCATCGAGGCATAATGTCCCGGGAAAGTGCAAATGTATTTGTAGGTTCCGGGTGTCGGCGCATCGAATTCGATGGTTTGGCTTTCACCAGGTCCTAATATCTTCGTATAGATGATCGGGTCAGAATAAAGTTCAGGGGCCTGGTAATCGTTGTCAACCGCTTTCATGGAAGCAGTGGCATAGGCAACCAGGTCAGCCGCTTGTCCGAGTAAGGTCCAGTTATGGCCCATCGACTCTTTCGGCATTTTACCGATGTTGTTCAGGGTCAGTTTTACATGGCTTCCTGCGGGTACTTCAAGCACATTGGTACTGTACTTCATGTCGTCGGTGGCATCGATGCTTAATTCTACAACAACTTTGTCGGCAGGTTGTTCAGTGGGTTGTTCAGCAGGAGTAGTCTCCTCTTTTTTTGTTTCGGATGATCCGCATGCGCTTAGCAGGGCGGTTCCGATGGCGAGAATTAAAATTTGTTTTTTCATATTCAATTTAATCATGGATCAGTGTTTCAAGGTAAGTTCCTTGAATGGCAACTAAGGTAATTCAAAGCATTGGCGAAATAGCTAACAGCCAATTCTCCGATTTGTTTTGAAAAATGCAAAATTCTGAAGTTTGAAGAGAAAATAAAGTGACCTACATCACATTTCCCAAAGGTCAAAAAAAAATTTGGCAGCGCCGACATGCCTTTCGTCGTCTTCCTTATTAAAGCCTCCATGAACGCGATGAACATGAAAAGAACACTATTGGCTGTCTTTATTACACTGACCCTCCAATTCTCATTCTGCCCGGAAACAAAGGGGCAGGGATACACTTTCAGCGTTTCCACCAATAGTTATTCGGCATTGAGCAATGCTACTGTTGTTAGCTCGGCAGGATGGCAGAGTTTTGATATGTATACGGATATTCCATTGGGGTTTACTTTCACATATTGGAAAGAGAATTACACGTCGATAACCATGCTTGCTGATGGACGAATAAGTTTTTCTAATTTCCAGGGTGGTGAAAATATAAATTTACTGACCGGTGAAATTTCGGAACACAAGACACTTAACTCAGATATATCCTATATCACCGAAGGATCTGCTCCGGGTCGCATCTTTAAAATACAGGTTCAAAATGCCGGCTTTACGAATGATGTTACTGAAAGTGCCTACCTTAATTACCAGATCTGGCTTTACGAGGGAAGTAATGTACTTGAGTTCCGGCACGGAAGCTCGGGCAATATCTCCAATAGCCTGTACATCATGGGGGGGCCCTATTACGGACTTACGAATCAGGAGGCCGATTCCTTTTATTGCTTAGAAGGGAATTCCGGTAATCCGACTCTCCTTTTCAATTCGCCTCCCCAGGTGGTGACTTCCTTTCCTTCAAGCGGACTAACTTATATATTCACTCCTAAAACCACTGGAATACCCAAGTTATTAGAGCTAAACAGTCCGAATGGCGGGGAAATATGGAAGGTGGGCGAAACACATACAATTACCTGGAATTCAAGCGGAATTTCAGCCGTGAAGATCGAATATTCGACCGGAAGTTCATGGGTGGTGGTAGCTGCAAGTGTTAATGCGGCTCTAAAAACGTACGACTGGGTCATTCCGAACACTCCTTCGAATAGTTGCAAAGTGAAAATCAGCGAAGTATCGGGAGGGTTAACGGATGAAAGTTCAGCCGTGTTTCAAATTGCCATAAATACTTCAGCAGAAATAAAAACGGCTTCGGGAATAATCGTTTACCCGAATCCGTCCAGCGGTAACGTCTACCTGAATGTACCATCAGGTTTTGAAGGGCAGCTCATCCTGGTCGATCGAACCGGAAGGTTCATACATTCTGAATCCATACACGCACTTTTTGCTGGACAAAAGGAGCTCCTGCTCACTGAGGTGGCGGCAGGTGTCTATTTTATCAAGTTAACGGATCACCAAAACAAACCACTTGAATCAATTCGATTGGTTATAACCCGATGATGAATTAGAAAAACCCGCGTTTTGACTGAGGAAGAAAGGCTATTGTATCAGTGCCTGCAAGGTGAACAAACCGCACAGCGCAGGTTGTATGACCTTTATTCTAAAAAAATGATGGGCGTCTGTTACCGCTATGCCCGTTCGCTGGCAGAAGCCGAGGACATGTTACAGGACGCCTTTGTAAAAGTGTTCGATCAGCTCTCCGAATTCCGGAATGAGGGATCCTTTGAAGGCTGGATCAGACGTATTGTGGTGAATACGGCCATCGACCATCGTAAAAAGGAAAACCGCAAAGCAACCACTGTTGATCTGGAAGAAGCCATTGAGGTGAGTATCGATCACCTGTCATTCCTTGAAAACAAAGACCTAATTCTCCTGCTAAGGCAATTACCCGAAGAGAGTCAGTTGATCATCAACTTATACGCCATTGAAGGATATACCCACCAGGAAATTTCACGGATGTTGGGTATAAAGGAAAGCAGTTCCAGGTCAAGACTTACCAGGGCCAGAGCCAGTTTTCGGGAATTAATGGAAAAAGCATCCAAAAAAAATGAAAAATCATGTTTGAAGAAGACGAGTTCAATATACTGAAAAACCAGGCTGAAGGACTGGAGGTTCCTGTTCGGGATAAAGTGTGGCAAAACATTCGTACCCGGCTCAGGAAACCTTATGACCTGAACATCCGGTTAAGGAAGTTATCGGCGGTTCTGTTTCTATGCCTGCTTTTTGGCATCAGCATTTCCTATATGCTCGAGAGTTCAAAGCAGGGAAATGACAAGCCATCACCTATATCCCAGTCTGCAACGGATTTAATTCCAAAGCATTATGACCAAACTAACGACCATTCCCCAGCGGGTAAGCATGGTGCACATATCCCGGAAAATCACATTGAAAATAAACACCAGATCGCGGAATTTCTTGTTGTTGATGGAAACGCCGCTAAAAGGAACGAAACAAAAACTAAGGTTAAAACAGATGTGGTGATCCCTGCAAGTGATCAACTTCATCTAAAAGAGATCCCTTCCCAGGATCCCAAGCACTTGGAATTAGCGCCTTCTTATGGCAATTCCTGTTTACTGCGAAAGCTGAAAATGACGCAACATACTCCGAATAAACCTCAAAACAGGATTACACTTAGCTCCCTTGATTTTGGACTAGGTTCTTCCCTGAATTATTCGAAAAAACAAGCAGAAGCTTCAACACTCACAGAGCAGAGTTATGTTCAATACATACATAAAACGACAAATAAAATGATCCCCGTTTCTGCAAGTATCCTGGTGAATATGCAATGGGCAGGCGGGTTATCTGTTGGAACAGGTTTGCAATTCCTTCATTTCAGCGAACGGGTTTCCTATCGTATGGAAACCGATTCGTTTATCGTTTTAGTAGATGACGGACGGGGTGGTATGGATACGAATACCGTTTATTATGAAAAAGCTGTTCCGGGTTTGGGTAATACGATTGAAAGCCGGACAAGCCAGCTTCAAGTACCTGTATTGGTGAATTTGCATTGGAGGCTCCATAAAAAAATAGATGCACGGATGAATGCAGGATTTAACGTCGGCCTTTATTCTGCCCATCGATCAAAAAGTGAACATGATCATTCTCCCGGAATTACCTCATTCATGGCAAAGCAAAATCACAGCTCCTTCGTTTATTCGATCGGTGCGCAAGTTTCGGCAGGATTTGAATATCACATTTCGGAGCATAGCGGCATTGGATTAAAATTCAATTATTACGGCACATTATGGAACAAGAGCGCTTCGTTCAATGTAGTACAGCAGTCGTTCGGTCCTGAACTTAGTTATCGGTTAAATATTAGATAAAAATGGCAGCACCCTTTCTCGTTTGTCGTCTTATAATAAAGGACTAACATGATGAATAAGACAACCTATTTTAATTCTAAAGTAAGATCCATTCTAAATGGACTCTTAATCATTCTGGCATTGGCTTTTACAGTTAGTGCATGTGAAAAAATCCCGTTTCCTGACGATGTAATTAATCCCCGTGACGGGGATGATGGCCGGGGTGGCGGGGATGACAATGGCGGGGATGACGGCCGGGGTGGCGGGGATGACAATGGCGGAGATGACGGCCGGGGTGGCGGAGATGACGGAGGTGACGATGATGGTCGGGGTGGTAACGGCGCGGGCGATGATGATCGTAATGGTGACGGGAGGATTTAACAAGGCAAACTTTAGGAACTGCCCCGTGATTTTTTGGGGCAGTTTCTTTTTCGTTCACCTCTAATAAATCTGCAGTCGGTGGAAGGCTGTATCCGAATCTTCAAATTCCATCTCATCTTCACCGCAATACACTCACCGCACCAACAGCAAAAGCACGTTCTCCCAGATGGGTGATATAATCGATTCTATAATGGTAGATCCCTGCCGGAACAGCCATGCCTTCAAAGGTCCCATCCCAGGCGCAATTTTCACATTCCAGCATGATCTGTCCCCAACGATTAAAGATGGTCATCGTATAGCCTCTAATTCCGGAACAGTCGGGAGCAAAGGTTTCGTTGAGTCGATCGCCATTCACACTGAAGGCATTGGGAATGGCGCACAATGGCGACAAATGAACCTGCATGGTATAAGAGGCTGTATCGGCGCAACCTTCCTTGTTCACCGCAATATGGGTTATGGAATAATAACCCGAATCGGTATAGGTATAAGGCAAAGTATCTTTTGTTGTATGGATGAAGTTTCCATCGCCAATATCCCAATAATAGGTATTGGCTCCTGTGCCTTTGCGGATCAACAACAGCGCTTCATCGGTCTGCCGCGCTGATGGGTATACATCAAACAGGGCAACAGGTTTGGGATGGACCACTACCCTTTTCTGTTGAGTCAGTTCATCCATACAGTTCAATTCGTTATAGACACGCAGGCTTATCGCATACGATCCGGGTTTTCCCAAGGTAATTTCCGCATTTTCCGATTCATAAAACTGTCCGGCAACTTTCCATACATTTCGGGTTGGGTCATGGTAAAAGGAATTGTCGCTTAATGTGAAGGATAAGGGAGAACAACCCATCGTATCCGAAACCAGAAAATCAGCTCTTGGCTCAGGCAAAACGACTACCTGAACAGAATCATAAGCCTTGTCGCTGCATCCATCGCCAACAACCAGAACATACTTTGTTGTAGTTTGAGGAAAATCGAACCATTCATCGGTATTCATGTTCAGGAGGGTATCGTTTCTGAACCAGTCAATGTCGTAGAAAGCCGGAAGTCCTCCTTTTAGCAGGGCCTTCAAATTGAGGGCTTGTCCGGCACACACACTGTCGGCCACACCTATCGCTGCCTCCAAAGGTTCGCTCACATCGATCTGAAAGGAAACAAATGCCGAATCTTCACTGCATCCATCCTTTAAAACCAGGGTACAAAACATCGAGGAATCAGGCTTTAATCTATAGGGTGTCGTAATTTCAATAAAAGCTTCTCCTTCCTTTTGGAGCCATAATTTGTACGATGGAACGAGTCCTCCACCCAAGACCGGATTTATTATAGCCTCTGCCCCGTGGCACAAGGCAAAATCGCTTATTGGCCCGATGGACAACCCTTCCCGGACATCCACAAAAACGAAGGCGGTGTCAGGATTGAGGGTGCAGTTATCCATCAATACAGACATAAAACCTTTGGATGAAGACAATTTAACGGGTAGCGTTTTACCTGTGTCAATTAAGGTCAATTGCTCATCATACCAGGAAATGAGATGTTTTGAATCATCACCACCCTTTGTTTGGGACCATAACAGGACGTTTTCACCCTGGCAAACCAGCGTATCTTCTGTTATATCCATGTGCAATTCATCGCGTACCTTTATTTCGATCTCATCACTATCCGAAGGGGCACTGCATTGATCCGAAACATGGAGGCGATAGGAAATATTTTTGTCAGCTATTAAACTAATGCCGGCGGTTGTGTCCATGTACTGATACCCCGTTCCGGTATCCATCATCCATCTATACCTGTATGCACTGTTCCCTCCGCTAACGGATGGATGGATAACCATGTTCTGACCCAGGCATAAAAGCGTATCCTTTCCCAGTGAAACATCCAATGCTGGTAAAACGGTGATCCGGAAATGGAGGGTATCGGTCCTGCCGTCCACCGTATCTCTTGCCACAACCTGATAATCGGTGGTTTGCAAAGGAGAAAGTGTTTTGTTTAATCCTGTTCCCAGTCCGTTATTCCAGGAATAAACCATGGCACTGCTGTCGCAGACCTGGCTGCTTAATTCTATTTCGATGGATTGCCCATAACACAGTGTGGTGTCAGGAATTTCTTTTAAACTTACCCCTGATTCCGGACTAACCGTTACCAACGCACTATCACTTAAGCGCGAACAGCTATCTGTTAATTTTACCCAATAGCGACGTGTTGAGAATGGCGATATGGTCAATATATGGGTGGTCGACAAAACTGTTTTAGTCGCATCGCCATCCCACCACCATTTAAAGTGGTAGTTAGCAGAATCTCCTCCAACTCCCTGGGCTTCCACTACCGCATTTCTTAAAATACAAAACTTCACCACTGCAGGAACCTGGACCTCAAGCGGCGGTCGAACCCGGACAAAAACATAATCCGTATCGGTTAATCCACAGCCGGAGGAATCGCTGATGATAATGCGGAATTCCGTGCTGGTATCAGGGGCCACTATCCCACTGACTTTCGCTGAATCTTTCGGGTCTACAAAATATCCGGTAGGCGACCACTGCCATTTGCTGCCGCCGGTGGTACTCAGGTAGGTTTTTTCACCCTGGCAGACCAATTGATCCGGTCCGGCGTCTGCCGAATCCTTACTGAATATCAATAAGCGCAGGGTATCCTTCAGGTAGTAACTCTGTACCACCGGATACGTGCTGACAATACGAATCCTGTAACGGGCGCTGCTGGCTACCTGGAACAAAGGAAGGACCCCGACAACAGTTCCGGCACTGTCGCTTCGCAAGCGGCCCAATTCACGCACTCCCTGGTAGAAATTTCCCGCGGAGTCGCTGAGTTCAGCTATAAATTCATTATTGGACTGATATTCCCCGGAGATCGTATAAGGTATAAAAATGGAATCACCGGCACAATATGGGCCGGAGCTCACATTACCCCGTTTGATGGCGTAATCAGAGATCTTGGTTGTATAACCATGGGATATGTTTGAGGTGTCAAATTCCTGCTTATTGAACACAGAAAGGGTATCCGACCAGTTGCCAGTAAAATACATATCACCACCGGGATCCACCGTTCCATCGTTAATGGTCTGGTTACAGCTTGGACATCCTGAAAAGAAGCACCATAATAGATTTCCGAGCGTATCGATTTTAACCAGAACTGCTGTTTGCTTTCCACCTCCATATCCCGGTATCGTAACACCTCCGAATACTGTGCTATCCCCTTGTACACGCCCCCCGAAATAAATATTGTGGTTTCGTATCACCGCGGGCTGAGGAAAGCTCGTTATGGTATATTGTGAAGGGTATTCCTTGATGGCCCAGATTGGTTTCAGGCTTGTGTCGAACATGGCCACAAATGAGTTGCTCGTAATACCCGGATTACCTGTCTTGACAAGAAAAATTGTACTATCCAGATAAAGTGTGCCGGTACTAAAACTCCCGGTCATCACCACTCTTCCATCCGGAAATACGGATACCTGGGTACCTCCTCCTGAAGATCCCCAATAAAAGCCAGCATTAAGCGGATCTCCGTCCCCATTGAATTTCAACAAGATATGCCCGTTACCCAGGGTTTTTCCTGCAAATGTCCAGGTGTCGAAATTTACGGCTGAGAGATAGATCCGATTCTGCTCATCTATAGCCAGGGAGCGAAACATGGATTGCCTGCCTGTACCCCCATATTGCCTTGCGTAGATCAAAGCTCCGTTCTGTGTGAATTTGAGAAGGGCGAGATCGGTCATTGCGGTTACTCCTCCCAGGGCTGTAAGCGTTGTAGTTGAGCCGCTTATAAAAAGGGTATCGCTGAAGTGCATGGAAATTATCGGCTGGTTATTCGTATCCACAACGACTGCCAAAATACCCGGACTGCTTGCTGAAGTCCGGACTTGTCTGACCCATAGTGCCGTTCCGGCGGAGTCATACTTGATCACGAAACGACATAACTGGCTGGTGGCCTGGTTGATCTGGACCCCATTACCAAAATTATGAGATCCCCTGGCTGAACCCGTCAGGTAATAATTTGCAAAATCATCGGACGTGATATCCTCCAGGGTGCAACTGACCAAACCACTCGTACTAGTCACCACCGATTGGGTCACCCAGATCAGCGTACCATCCGGCCGTCGTTTGGCCAGGTACATTTGCTGTCCACTTGACCCGGTGAGGCTGGTTCCGCCAAGGGAGGTATTCGACGTGATCGTTCCTCCGGTAACAATATTGCCACTGTCGTCAGCATGCACCACATAATCAAACACGTTATCAACCGAACGTATCCATTCGCAATGCTGAGCCTCCGCCGTTAACGGAGAGAACGACAGGCACAGAAAGGCTAAGATAACCTTGAATTTCACTTTGGTCCCGGCTTGGTTCATCAAATTTAGTCAAGATCAACAAACTAAGGGTATAAAAGTCCGCAGTTCGATAAAGGACCGTTTCCCAAGAAATCAGCGATCAAAAGCTTATTTTTGCCTCAAAATACGCCGATGTCCGAAACCCCGAAATGCCCGAAATGCGGATCCGAATATGTTTATGCCATGGATCATTTGTTGGTTTGTCCGGAATGCGCCTATGAATGGAATGCCGAGGAGGAAGAGGCTGCAGCAGGTTCTGATGAGTTGGTGGTAAAAGATTCGAATGGCAATATCCTTCAAAGCGGAGATTCAGTGGTCATTATTAAAGACCTGCCGGTAAAAGGAATGCCCAAATCCATCAAAGCCGGGACCAAAGTAAAAAATATCCGCCTGGTTTCAGGTGATCATAATATCGACTGCAAAGTGGATGGCTTCGGGGCTATGGCATTAAAGTCGGAGTTTGTTAAAAAAGCCTGAGTATCCATGATATCCATAACCAAAATATTCCATTTCGAAACTGCCCATGCCATTGCCAATTATGAAGGGCCGTGTAAAGACATTCATGGACATTCGTATGAATTGCATATTTGTGTGGCAGCAAAAACGAATAGCGATGCCTATATCCCGGGTACAGGGATACTGGTGGATTTTAAAGAGATCAAGGAGATCGTTCGGACAGCGGTAGTAAAGCCTCTGGATCATAAACTGATCTTGTCGGATGCCTTTTTGAAACAACATCCCGGACTGGAAAACGAAAAGAACATCATGTTGTTTGAGGCCGAGCCTACTGCCGAAAACCTGCTTATCTATATCAAACAAAAAGTTCAGGAGAGATTGCCCGATCATGTGGTATTGCACCGCATGCGCCTGTATGAGACCAAAGGGTCTTATGCGGAGTGGATGGCTTGACTATTCCGGACTAAACTGTGATGGTTTAGGGCGTCAACGCGGAAAAGACTAAAATGTCAATAAAAACCCGCCTTTGCTTTTCCTGATTACGCTCCCACTTGCATTTGAAAAGGTAATATCACACCAGTCAAACTTCACATTTCCATCGATCTGTGGAACGATATACAATTCTCCTGCGGTGGCTTTTAAGACAAGATTTGAACCATCATAAGTCCGGACTTCCATTTTTACATCAGTGGGCTTACTAAAATTGATACGTCTTTTTTTAATATCATCAAATCCCCAAATTTGATTGTATCGGATGGCAACTACGTTTGACGAGGCATAATAACGGAGAATTACTTCTTCATAATCAATATGATTCACAAGTTCGATCTTCCATATTTTGCCTTTCATTCCGGAAAAACCGCTGATTTCAGCAGAATCCGAATAGTTGCACGGCACCTCGGAGGATTCTGGTTCTCTGGGTTCTGACAATATAATTTTTGATGGAAAATCTTGTTTTTGACATGCGAATAATGAAATCAAAACAAGAAAAACCCCTGATTTTAAACATCCCTCCATCATAAAAGTAACACCAATTTAAGTGAATAGTTAATATAATACAATCCTCTGAGCCTGACTTTCGTCTCCTCGTTCAGATATTTTTCCAATGTACTTCTGCCATTTTTTGATGACTCGTTCGAATTATTCAGGAGGAAACCACTCTTTATTGAAAAATCGATCATTAACCGATTATTAAAGGGTATAGCCCTTCCAAATTCAATAAAAATCTCATTATAGTGGATCTTCCCTGAACCATCCTGATACCTGAAAACGTTACTCTGCGATTCGCCCCAAATTGATTGGCTTTCGGCAAAAAAACTCAAGTTTGAATAATCTACTGAATAATTATGAAAATTCATTCCAAACGAAAAATACGGACCGATAGGTGCCAAAGCTCCTTTTTTCTTCAAAAAGCTTTTTCCATAAATTCCAAAATAGAGGTCCTTAATCTTCGGGGTTCCCTGAATTGACTTAAGATTGTGTGTTCCATACGCATCGCTCCAAACTACATCGCCGGATGACATTCCATAAGGGAAGCCAACCGAAGTTGAAAGAGTGCCAACCCTTGTTCCAATGCAGAAATAATTGGAAGTGGCAAACTCGATATGAGCGTTATATGCCTTGTTGAATGAAACACCGTCCAGGGATGTCATCGCTACATCACTTTGCTTTTGAGGATGCTTGCTTAGCGAAATATCACCTCCGATTCCAATAACCAGTCTTTTCCCCAAATAACCCGATACCCTTTCCTTTTGTTGGGCCAACACCTCACTCAAGGGCATCAACCAGATCATTATCATAATAATTCTCTTCATTTTCTGATTTGATTAAGGGAATTGTACAAATGGGCCTTAATCAAATAGTCGCGATACCTGGCCTTAAAATTCCTGACTTCCACATAATCCAGCTTCGTATTGTTCAGATTTGCCAAAATAAAGGCATAGCTCACCCTCGTCCTTGGTGTTAACTGCCAATACAGGTAAAAAGGCAGACCATAAGGAATCACTAAAGAAATGGCTGCCACACCAAGATTAAAAGGTCTTCTTTCTATGAGATTCCAATACATGGTAACGGCCAGATAATCTGCGTTATACGATTCTCTAATTTCTTCAATATCGTCATGAAGAAAACTATAAAAATCATCCCCTTCAAATTCTGCTGCTTCGTTCATCCAATCGACCAGTGTGACGAAGTTGTTAAATTCTTCAGTCATCGAATCCCGATTTTCACGTGAATCGGGAATAACTACTTCAATACCTAATTTCTCAGCCAATTCTTTGGTCGTTTCTTCCAAATACATTTGCTGTTGATCTGCCAATAAAAAGCGTTTATGGACAGGTTTCCGCAGATCCATACCAAAATACGCCGGGCTAAAAACGAGCATACGCTCAACCTTTGTCCGCTCCTGTGTTGAATCCGATTTGGCCAACTGTTGCTCCGCATAGCGTTGCTGATACTCCCTTAGTATCGGCTCATATATTTTCCCAAGTGGCTTAAACAGATTGGACCGGAATGCCCGTTCACAAGTATGGCATTCTGTTTTAAACTTCTCATCCGAGATGGTGTCCGCTTCAACCAGGCGAACGAGATCCGGATTAAAGCGGGAATTTTTGGCCATCTGAAAAAGGCATTGGCGGAGGAGATTACTATAGGTTTCATTTGTCGTGTCCTGAAGGTGTATTTTCCATACTTCACGGACGGCCAAAATATTTATCTCGGAATAGGTGAGGGTTTTAAAAAAGTGATAATAGGAATTCTGCGGGCCCTGGAAGGGAAGATCGCCGTGAATGATCCTATTTTGAAATTCATTATAAAAAGTTTGAATACCATAAAAACACATGGCTCGCGCACCCAGAAGAAATTGCCTGTCCAATGTCGAACTATCCAACCAAACATCGCAAAACATCAGTCCTTCGATATATTGATTGTGCATCAAACAGTGATAAAGCACATCCATTTTCGCTTTATCAACCATAGAGGCAAAAGCTTTTTCGTCTAATTTGAACAGGGTTTTGGCATCCGGATAATTTTGTTGTGCCAGCTTATCATAGATCACCTGTTTTCTTTTAAAAATATTCGGATGTGTTCCCCGTGAATCATCAATTTTTTCATCTGCTTCTATAGGGATCCGTTTATACTCTTTCGCCGATGTTTTTATTTTGAAATAATCATCCTCTAAGTTTTCGAAATTAAGTGCCGTATTTTCAATTGGATATTCAGCATGGAGCAGAAGATCATGGGTATAGATTATTTGTTCCGGGTCATATCCGGCCTTAACATACATTTCAAAGCCAAGTTCATCCGCCTCAAACTCCGCTTTCCTGGAATATTGTGCGCTTTCAAGCACCTTCTCATCCAGGGTTGATTTTTTGTTATTGACATCTTCATTGAACAATTCCTTGTTGTATTGATAGCCTTCCACAACATGCTTCATCACATAATGGGCGATCTCATGCGCAATGACAAAAGCCAGTTGGGCCTCATTTTCCATTCTGGCCACCAGTCCGGTTGTGATCAGAATTATACCCTGATGGGTGGAGAACGCATTAACCTGATCACTGCGGAGGGTATAGATGCGCAATTCCTTTCGTAAGGCTGTATCATTAAACAACAAACTATCCTTAATGGCGTTGCAGTACAAGGTTACTTCATCGCCATAAAGTACTTTGCCACTTCGAATTAAATTATCAATGGCAATATTGGTAAATGCCGCAAACTCCTTTTTGTTTTTCGTTCTTCGCTTTCCATCAAAGTCATCTGTAGTTTGAAGCGTCTTTTGATACCGATCGGTATACCGTAATTTAAAATCATCAGGCATTTCCCCATGGCACTTCAGCCTTTGAGCAGGCACCTGTGCCTGAGCGGACACCGGTCCAATAAACAGGAAAATACTTATAATGAATGATTTATGCGTGCGGATAAGGGATCGGATTCGCTTCACGTAATGATCTTTTTTGGTTTTCAGGGGTAAATATGGGTCCGAATATAGGGCGAATCGTAAGAATTTACACATTGGATGAAACCGAACCGAAGCACCCCAATATATACGTATTTCATGAAACCAAAAGTTTGAATGGGGAGTGGACGCCTTAAGCAGGTCCCGAGAAAAAAATTACCCGCCTTATAGAGGTTTGTCCACAGCGAAATATCCTTCCGGACACTAAAAAATCGCCGCTGGTGCATGGATCCAAATAAATTTTCGCTGGCATGTTGTTTGAGGCCGTTCCTGCATGAGAGCGGTTTGGTCAGGTGCAATTGCATTTGGACTGGTCAATATCCCGGTCAAAATGTATACGGCGGTCAGGGAGAGTACTTTAGACTTTGACATGCTCGACCGGAAAGACCATGCCCGCATTCGTTTCAAACGGGTCAATGAGACCTCTCAAAAAGAGGTGCCCTGGAATGAGATCGTAAAAGGCTATGATCTCGGAGGAGAATACGTGATCCTGAGCGACGAGGATTTTGAACGTGCCAGTCCTGAAAACAGCCGGCTCATCGAGATCACGGCCTTCATCCTTGAAAAGGAGATCAACAGCATCTATTACGAAAAGCCCTATTACCTCGTGCCGGATAAAAACGGGGAACGCGCTTATGCCCTTCTTCTAAAAACATTGCAAAAATCTGGTATGGCCGGTTTAGGTACTTACGTGATGCGCAACCGGGAGCATCTCGCATTGATAAAAGTCTATCAAAATGCTATAGTCCTGAATAATATCCGCTTTGAAGACGAGATCGTAAAACCGGAGGTATACGAACTCGACGAGTTAGGACAAGCGGTAAAGGACCCCGAATTAAAAATGGCGCTTAGCCTGGTGGAACAGATGCAAACGGAATTCGACATTGACCGTTACCATGACACCTACACCTCGCGCCTGCTCAACTATATCAAGGCCAAAGCAAAAGGAGTAAGATCTGACTCGCTCCCCGTAAAAAGGCTGCCCGGAAAAGGCAAAAATCTCATGGAACAACTTAAGGCCAGCCTCCAGGCTCCAAGAAGTCCAAAAAAAATGGTCCCGAAGAAAAAAGTACCAAATAAGAGAGGAGTATGACGTTAAAGACCTACCACAAAAAGCGCGATTTTACCAAATCTCCCGAACCTAAACCGGTAAAAAAAGAAACCGCTACAAAAGCGCTGGCTTTCGTCGTGCAAAGGCATAAAGCTTCGCGCCTCCATTACGATTTTCGTATAGAACTCGATGGCGTGCTAAAAAGTTGGGCGGTCCCGAAAGGGCCTTCCATGAATCCCGACGACAAACGTCTGGCCATCCTTGTTGAGGACCACCCTTATAGTTATGGAAGTTTTGAAGGGATCATCCCTGAAGGCAATTACGGGGCGGGGATCGTCGAAATATGGGACCACGGAACCTATGAACACCCTACAGAAAAAGACAAATCCAGGGCAGAGAAGCTTCTCAAAAAAGATATGGCCGCCGGCAAACTGGATATCATTCTGAAAGGCCGGAAATTAAAGGGCAGTTTCGCACTTGTCCGGATGAAAACAGAAACAGATAATACCTGGCTCTTGATAAAACATTCCGACCACTACGCTACCGATAAACCTTATGACAGCGAAGAACAGACCAGCAAAACTTCGCCCATCAACAAAGCCCTGAGTAAAAAAAAAGTCATGAGCCCCTGGGCCGTGGTCTGGATCCGGTAGCTAAAAAATTCCGGAATTTTATCCCGGCCATGCTGGCTAAGGAAGTTAAAGAGCCTTTTTCCGACCCCAACTGGATTTACGAAATAAAGTGGGACGGCTACCGTGCTATTGCCGAAGTCAGATCGGGCAAGGTTAGGCTGTACTCCCGGAATGGCTTATCCTTTGAGAAAAAGTACGCCGTCATTTTCGAGACTTTACAGCAACTGAAAGGCGATATGGTCATCGATGGAGAGATCGTCGTTTACAATGAAAAAGGAATGCCCGATTTCCAAAAACTGCAGCATTACGACCAAAACCCCGAATATCCCATTGTCTATCAGGTTTTCGATCTTTTGTATGAAAAGCAGGAAGATCTGTGCAAACAGCCCCTGATGGAACGAAAAAACAGACTGAAGGAGATCTTGCCGACAAACGAACTGATCCAGTATTGCGACCATGTGGAGGCCCAGGGAAAGGAATTTTTCCGGGCCCTGGTCAAAAAAGACATGGAGGGGATGATGGCCAAGCGAAAAGACAGTCCTTATCTGCCCGGCCAAAGAACGTCGGGTTGGCTTAAGGTAAAGAACCAGCAGAATGAAGAAGTATTAATTGCCGGTTTTACCGAGGCGGGCGGGTCACGGGAAAAATTCGGGGCTTTGGTCATGGGTATACGTAAATATGGAGAGCTCATCTATGTGGGGAACGTCGGTACAGGCTTCGACCGTCAATCACTAGAGGAGTTGCACGAAAAAATGGCTCCCCTGGTCAGGAAGACCTCCCCATTTCACGAGGCACCGAATAAGGATAAAAAAATTACCTGGCTTGAACCGGAACTGGTAGCTCAGATCAAGTTCACCGAATGGACAAAAGACGGTCAAATGCGGCACCCGGTTTTTAAAGGTTTACGCATGGATCTTGGAAAGGAGGATGTAAAAATGGACACGTTAAAACTGCAAAAAACACCCACAAAAAAGGCGGGCAAAGAAGGAAAGAAGATCAAACTCCCGGGACATGAGGTTGAATTTACTAATCTCAATAAGGTCTTCTGGCCGGATGAAGGGTATACCAAAGGCGATGTGATTGACTATTACCGGAAAATTTCCCCCTTCATTCTGCCTTATTTAAAGAACCGCCCCGAGTCGTTAAAGCGCAACCCGAACGGACTAAAAGACTCCGGGTTTTTCCATAAGGACATAGGCGATGAGGTGCCGGAATGGATACCATCCTATACAGTGTACTCCGAATCGGCCAATAAGGACGTAGACTACCTGGTATGCAATGACACGGCGACTCTGCTGTACATGGCAAACCTGGGATGTATCGAGATAAACCCCTGGAACTCAACCACCGCCCATCCCGATCAACCTGACTATATGGTGATCGACCTGGACCCTTCGGATAAAAACACCTTTGATGAAGTGGTGGAAACCGCATTGGTAACGAAAGCAATCCTCGATTCAGGGGGAGTTGAATCCTACTGCAAAACATCAGGTGCAACAGGCCTTCATATATATGTGCCTATGGGGGCCAAATATACCTATGAACAGGTCAGGTCCTTCGCAGAGATCATAGCGCTCCTTGTTGTGAATGAACTTCCCGACCTCACGACCGTGGAAAGGTCTTTATCCAAAAGAAAAGGCCGTTTGTATGTTGATTACCTCCAGAACCGCAGGGGACAGACCCTGTGTTCCGCTTATAGCCTCCGCCCCAGGCCCGGGGCCACCGTGTCAACACCGCTTTTATGGCGTGAAGTGAAGAAAGGCCTGTCGCCTCAGGACTTTACCATGGTCACTATCCATAAACGATTAGAAAAACATGGGGATATTTTTAAAAAAATACTTGGGAAAAGTGGGATCAATATGGCCGCTTGCCTGAAAAAACTGGAAAAAGCCCATCCGAAGAATTTGCATTTAATGGCATAAGGTCTTATTCATATTTTTCTGCGTACTTTTACACTCGTTTCTTATACCACACGAATTCAGAAAATATGAAGTTACGCACTATACTTTCCCTGATCGCCTGTATGTTTATTTTTAACAATACGGTATTTGCAAGTCATTTAATGGGTTCAGAAATTGAATACCAATGTATAAGTAATGGGAAATACAAGGTGGTCATTCGTGTATATCGGGATTGTAATGGGATACAGGTTAGTCAGTCAAATCTCGTAGCCCGTTCGGGGACATCTTCGGTGACGATCACGAATCAAACGAAATTATCATCCCGTGACATCACCTCAATAGGCGCAAATTGTGCGTATCAGAGCCGTTGCGCAGGTTCATCGTACATGTATGGTATAGAAGAACATGTGTGGACCATGACTTTAGATCTAAGCAGTTATAGTCAGTGCGAATGGGTGCTTTCCTGGGAACAGTGCTGCAGAAACGGAAATATTACTACAGGACAAGCTGGCGAGCACTTTTTTACAACAGCAATGCTGAATAAGTGCATAACGCCATGCAACAGCTCACCAACCTTTAGTATTGCTCCGACCCCGGTTGCAATTATTTGTTATAACCAGGATGTTGTATTTAATAATGGTGCCCTTGATACCATTGATTCCGGTGATTCCTTGAGCTATGAATTGGTAAACGGATTAACAGGTTTGACTTCTTCCGTTACCTATGGTGGAAACTTTTCTCCTGTTCGTCCCTTGACCTTCTTCGGATTCCCGAATCAGAATATGGCAATACCGGCCGGATTCCATCTGGATCCGGTAACAGGTGATATGGCTTTTCGTCCATTGCAGGTTAATCAGGTGGCGGTTATTGTTGTGGAGGTTAAAGAATGGCGAAAAATAAATGGCACCATGCAGGTTATTGGAAAGACCCGTCGGGATATGCAGATCATTGTTACCAACTGTACCGGAAACGCTAGTCCAAAAATTGAAGGCCCTTTTAACTATGACATTTGTGCCGGTGATCAATCACACACGGATTTTAGTTCGGGCACTTTCGGTACAACAACGATTGTGGTTAATGAAGCCGAAGGCCAGGTGATCG
>JAKFCJ010000038.1:0-3419 GCA_036676705.1 Bacteroidota bacterium | reverse complement strand
CTGCTCAGGGTGACGGCTTATAATTTCTCCTAACCCTCTTATCCTCCAGCCCTATCTTCTCCAAGTCTCCTCGTCCCCAAGTCCCCTCATTTGAAGATTCCGGTTCATCCGTCGCACTTCGGCAGGCTCAGTGTGACGGACCATATAGCGCATCTCCTCATCCCCTCGCCTCCAAGTCCCCTCGTCTCCAATTCCCCTCGTCCCCAAGTCTCCTCGTCTCCAAGTCCGCTCCCGGTGAAGCAGAACTCCTGCGTCGTTCGCTTCACCGCTTCGCCGCTCCCGACCGCAGGTACGCTCCCTCGCTTCCTCAGCCCTTTAAAAGCACTTCCATCAAATTCTCCAACCCCTTTTCCCGGTGTTTGTTGCGTTCGTGGTAGAAGCCCATGGTCATTTTGAGATAATCGACCTCTTCGCCGAAAAACACAAGCTCCAGGGTAACATTTCCATAACGGCGGTTGATAGGGAGGCCTTTCATCATGGCTTCGTATACGTCGGGTTTTAAATAATGCCGTTCGATCTTTAAACGAATGCCCCCATCAAGCAACTCATGGCGTTGGTCCGACATATAAGCCGTATAGCCTTCGCCCAACACTTTTTCGCGCCAGTAATCCATCAAAAAACGGTAGGTGTCTTCGTCCCAATCCTCCTGGTCGTGCACAATAAACATGGCGTAGGTGGGGGTTTGTATGACCTCGCATTCCAGGCTTTTTTCGCCGAGTATCGATAGCTCATAAAATTCTCTTACCCGGCTGATGACATGACTCCGTTCTTTTCCGGATTTCCAATTATCGTAAGCCAGTTCGTACGATTTTTCGCGGATTAATTTTTTTGGGGATTCCATAGGAGAGGCTTTGCTGGCTAACGAAAAAAGGGAGGTGTTTAGTATGCGTAAATTTTTTTTCAATATACCATTTACCTCTGAGAAAGATAAGGAATGTATCGGCGTACTGTTCTGCCTAAATAATCCAGATATGAAAAACGTATTCTTATTTTTTATGCTGACCTCCACGTTGATCGGGGTTGGCGTTATGATGAAACCGGTTCATCCTACAGGGATCAAAGGAGTTGTCCTGGCCGGTACTGAAACAGTTTGGGTTGCCAAGGTCGATCTGCTCGACAGCAACCTCCGGCTTATTGCAAGCACCCTCAGCGATGAAAAGGGAAATTTTACTTTTGATTCGCTTACACCCGGGAAGTATTCCCTCCAGGTTACCCATGCTTCTTATGTTAGTCCTTCCATTACTTCTATACAGGTTCGGGAAGGCGAACAGAAACGGCTGAATATTGTACTTAGCCCGCTTACCCCGGTGCCAACACGTGTGGAAAAAGTGGGCGAAGCTCCTGCTGGCGAGCCTTTTCGCAGCCATGACAGGGGAAAAGCAGCCGTTCGCGGTGAAATGCTTGCTGAACCGGAAGGAGATTATTACAGTGATCCTGAGATTCCATCTGACCCGGATTACGAATCTGGAGGAAAACCCTCGCCCGGAATCGGCCCCGGCACATTGACCGCAGGAGAAATTAACGACTACAGCAAGTGGGTACTTTGGGAAGATCTTACCCAAACCAGCTTCGATGCTTTCCAGATCCAATGGGGATTTTACCTCAAAAACCGCTACCCCGTGCAGGTTACTTTTGAAAATGGGGTGCCCATTGTTGATGCCGAAGTAAAACTTTTGAGCAATAAAAACGAGGTGGTCTACCTGGCCCGTACCGATAATACCGGCAAGGCAGAACTTTGGGCAGACATGGTACCGGAGGTAAAAGACCGCATGGCCAGGAGGTATAAAGCCGTGGTGACCTATAAAGGAGTGGAGTACACGTTCCCAAAACTCGATGCCTACCCGAACGGGATGAATACCCTGAGTTTAAAAGGAAAATGCGAAACTTCCGCTATCCTCGATATCGCTTTTGTGGTAGATGCCACAGGGTCCATGGGCGATGAGATCAATTACCTGAAAACAGAACTGGCCGATGTGATCAGCCGGGTCAAGGCACAAAACGAACATTTAAACCTGCGTACGGCTTCCGTTTTTTACCGCGACCATGGCGATCAATACCTGACCCGGGAAAGCGATTTTTCACCTTCTGTAAACACTACGCTGGATTTTATCCAGAACCAATATGCGGCCGGAGGAGGAGATTTTCCAGAGGCTGTTGATGAGGCACTCGATGCTGCGCTAAACCGACTATCATGGAGTCCGGAAGCGCGCGGCAGGATCCTGTTCCTTGTTTTGGATGCTCCTCCTCACCAGGCCGATCCAATTGTGAAACGTTTGCATCAATTGGTCTATAAGGCAGCCGCCATGGGGGTTCGTATTATTCCCATAACTGCATCGGGCATCAATAAGGATGTCGAATTTTTGATGCGCTCCATGGCCCTGGCCACCAATGGAACCTATGTGTTCCTGACCGACCACAGCGGAGTGGGGAATAAACACCTGGAGCCTTCTACCGATTCGTATGAAGTGCAAAAACTCAACGACCTGATGGTCAATCTCATTAACCGTTACGCCACCGTTACCGAATGCGACCAGCAAATTCCCGATGGGCCGAAGACCGACAGTATCCAAAAACAGGTTCAGATCCTAACTGACAGTGCCAATAAGGTGTATGAAAATCTGAGACTCACCTGTTTCCCTGTTCCGACCACCGGGCCCATCACCTTCGATGTAAGCCATGCAGGTGGGGTCATTTATGTGTTCGACAGCAACGGAAAACTGGTGCTGCGTTTCGAAATGACCGAACGAAGCCGGCTGAAAACCGACCTGGTCCAGCTGGCATCGGGATGCTATTTTGTACGCTACGAGATACAGGGAAAATGGGTCAGTGAGAAGATCGTCCTGAAGAGCTCCTAGACCTTCTCTAGCTTAGCAGCTTACTATAGCGTAAGTTTGCAGCGGAATTTGACAGATGAAGATCACTTTTTGCGGAGCAGCACGACAGGTTACAGGGAGCATGCATTTGCTCGAACTCGCAAGCGGGTATAGGGTTTTGATCGATTGCGGACTCGATTATGAGCAGCAAAGGGAATTTCACCGGGGAGCCAAGGTGAATTTCCCTTTTATGCCTTCAAGCATCGACCTGATGATCCTTACCCATGCGCATATTGATCATTCAGGAAATATCCCCACACTGGTGCGCCAGGGTTTTGAAGGGAAAATTCTTTGTACGCCACCTACCGCGGAACTGACCGGCTCCCTGCTGCTTGATTCGCTCAAGATCATGGAAATGGAGATGCGGAAAAAAGAGGCCAGCCGCAAAAAGGGCAAAAAAGGCAATAACCAGGGTTCTATTTATGGATACCGCGATCTGACCGAAGCGATGGAAAGGATGATCACCCTTCCTTTCGATAAAGATTTTGTGGTCAATGATGAGCTATCCATCCGTTTTCAGGAAGCAGGCCATATTTTGGGTGCTGC
>JAKFCJ010000037.1:0-10867 GCA_036676705.1 Bacteroidota bacterium | reverse complement strand
GACTGTAAAGTTACCGAAGTCGGCACAGAAGAGATCAAATACAAAGTCAGCACCGAAGCCGATGCGGCTGTATTCACTGTTAAGAAGATCGATGTCATCCGGATCGAATTTGCCAACGGGCATATCGAAAAATTCAGGGAAGAACTCGATGACCCGGATTTATACCTGAACAACAAGAAAAACGCCTGGAAGTTCGATTTTATGTCACCGATTTGGGGCTCTTCGATATTTGGGTATGAACGTTCCATTCGCCCTGCTTTAAGTATGGAGGTGAACATGGGCGTTATCGGCATGGGTTACGACATGTTCAATGTAAAACCCCGCGGTGCCTTACTGAAATTCGGACCAAAATTTATGATAACTCCCGATTTCCGCTCCAGGTCCATGCGTTTTTCCCACCTCTTTAAAGGGCTCTATATTCAACCCCAGCTTATCGCAGGGGTTTATGGTGCAGATGTGAGTTACTTTGAATACACTTCCACAGGATTTAATACTGTATATAAGGCTCGGGAAACAACCAGCTATGGCAATCTGATGATCAATTTTGGGCAACAAGCCGTTTTTACCGGCTCCTTTTTGATCGATATCTATGCCGGTGTGGGGTATAGTTATACAAACACAACGACCAAAAATAAACCCGCCAATGCGGGCAGTAACGAATTTTATAGCGGGTATACACCCACATTTGGAGTAATGAACCCTGACTTCTACCACCCAATCAGTTTCACAGCCGGAATTAAACTAGGCTTCCTCACCCATTAATAAGAAAAGTAAACAGATCCCATGAAAACATTATTCACCCTGTTGTTTGTTCTTGGAACGCTGACTTTAGCGAATGCACAGGACAAAATTTACATGACCTCAGGAAAGATCATCGACTGTAAGGTAACCGAAGTGGGCACCGAAGAGATCAAGTACAAAGTCAGCACTGAAGCCGATGCGGCTGTATTCGCTGTTAAAAAGATCGACGTCATCCGGATCGAATTTGCCAATGGTCATATCGAAAAATTCAGGGAAGAACTCGACGATCCTGATCTCTACAAAGACAACAAGAAAAACGCCTGGAAGTTCGATTTTGGCACTCCCCTTTTCGGTACCTCTGTCTTCGGCTATGAGCGGTCTATCCGCCCAGGATTCAGTCTGGAAGCCAATATCGGCATAATTGGTATGGGCAACGACTTACACGGAATAAAACCCCGCGGTGCACTGGTGAAATTCGGGCCTAAGTTTATGAAAACCCCCGATTTCCGTACCGGTTCCTTACGGTATTACCATGTACTCAAAGGAGCCTATATCCAACCTCAGATTATACTGGGTGCCCATACTTCGGATGTCTATTATTACGAGAATACAGGTGTTTGGCCGGGAAGTTATTCTAACTATAAAGCAAGAGAAACAACCACCTACGGAAATATCATGATCAATTTCGGGAAGCAGACCGTTTTTGCGAACGCCTTCCTGGTGGATGTGTATGCCGGTGTGGGTTATGGATTTGCAAATACAACAAAGAACCACGCCCCTGCGAATTACAGGCAGGGTTATGAATATTCCAACTACAGTGTTACGTATGGTTCTTATAACCTGGAATGGGAGCTGGATTTGCCCATCAGTGTAACGGCTGGCATAAAACTTGGATTCCTCACGAAATAAGAACCTTAATACCTCACCATGAAAACTTTATTCACCCTATTACTTTTTATTGGGACGGTTGCTTTTGCAAGCGCCCAGGACAAGATCTACATGACCAACGGCAAGATCATCGAATGTAAAGTGACCGAAGTCGGCACCGAAGAGATCAAGTACAAAGTCAGCACCGAAGCCGATGCGGCGGTGTTCTCCGTTAAAAAGATCGATGTCATCAAAATCGAATTTGCCAACGGACATGTCGAAAAGTTCAAAGAAGAACTGGACGATCCGGATCTGTATACCGACAACAAAAAAACAGCCTGGAAATTCGACTTTGCAGCGCCATTGATCGGTTCAAGCATTTTTGGTTATGAACGTTCCATACGTCCCGGCTTCAGCCTGGAAGGAAATGTGGGTATCATTGGCATGGGCTACGATCCTGAAGATGTTAAACCCCGTGGAGCTTTGGTAAAATTTGGACCCAAATTTATGCGTACTCCCGATTTTCGCACAGGTTCCTTACGCTATTATCATGTTTTAAAAGGAGCATATATCCAGCCCCAGGTTATAGTGGGTGCATTTGCATCCAACGTAACCTATTATACCTGGGACCCAAACACCTGGATATCTGAGAGTTTTACCGTTCGGGAAACCACAACCTATGGAAGTGTCATGATAAACTTCGGTAAACAATCCGTGTTCGCCAATTCCTTTTTGATCGATATTTATGCGGGTATTGGATATGGATTTAAAAATACAACAACGAACAATAAACCGGATAATGTAAACATTGAGAACTATTCCTATTTTAACCGAACATACGGAGTGATCGCCACTGATATGGACTTACCGATCGCTTTTACAGCAGGACTTAAGTTAGGCTTCCTCACCAAATAGGAGCAGGATTTAAAGGATTAGAAGGATTTTAAGGATAAAAGGAAAGGGGCTTGAAGGCCCCTTTTTTTATGGGTGGACCAGAAGTTTGAAGCGTAGGCCGTTGGCGGCTTCCAGAAGATAGACCCCTTCTGGGAGAGGTTGGGGCAATTCTCCGACTCCATCCTGGAAAGTAAGCTGTGCGATTTTTTTGCCCTGCATGTCGAACAGATAAATGGTCTCATTTAGGGATGCGGTCAGGTAAAGTTTTTCACCCCTGTTTCCCTGAATGGGGTTGGGATAAAGATGCACAGAAAGATCAAGGGACTCATCCAGCCCTTGTACGATCTGGCCGCCCTGGGTGATAAAATTAAGCTTGTCGACCTGCACGCCGCTGAATTTCTCAAACGAAGTATTCCCGGGCCAGCGTACCAAAACGGAGTCGATGCTCGTTCCCTTGGCGAGGCCAAAATGCAAACGGGCAGGTTTTTGCATGCGCACGCCCCTGCCGGCTGTTACTTCCTGCATGTATTTTTTTCCATTGGCAAACACTTCTACCCGGGCTCCAATGGCCAACAGGTTTCCGGTGGTGGCTATAAGTTCGATCTCGGTCCAATGCTCCTCCCAGCTCGGGTAATTATTCTTCCAGATCCGGAATTGTCCCCCTTCGCCAATGGCCATGTCCAGCTTGCCATCATTGTCCCAATCGGCCCAGCACACATCTTCGCCGCTCACCACCTGAGCAATACCGGCTTCTTTGCTCACCAGTTTGAACTTGCCCACGTCTTCCTGCTGGTACATGTCGATATAGCGGCATCCGTAAAAGGTGGTGATGGCAAAGTCCAGGTCCCCGTCATTGTCCATATCGCCCCAGGCACCACCGGCATGGGTCTCTTCGTATTCGATCCCTGAAGCAGGGGTTTCTCCATAAAACATAAAAGCCGGAGCACCCCCATTGCGGTACAATTGGGTTGGCAAATGATCGTATTGCACCATAAAGGCCGGGTGGGCCAGCATGGGCACCAGCAGGTCAAAATCGCCATCATTGTCGTAATCACCCCAATCCACCCCGGTACCGTGGCTCGACTGGTTGAATTTATTCCTGTCGAGTCCCAAAACCCCGGCCATATCGGTAAATTTTCCGTTGCCCTCATTGCGCCAGAGTTCATCGGGTTCGAGGTAATAATTGGTTACATAAAGGTCGAGGTCGCCATCGTTATCGTAATCGCACCAGGCCGAACCGCGGCTGCGGCGGTGTACGAAGATCTGCGGATAGATCATCGTTGTGGCATTGGTAAAACTGCCCGCTCCATCGTTTAAAAAAAGGTAATTCGGCATAATATCCGGTCCCCCTGCCGGGTACATGGTCCAAAGACGGCCGATAAAAATATCCGGAAATCCGTCCAGGTTGATATCCGCGATGCTGTAACTCGATACACCCCGCACCGGAATCTGGGCGGAAATACTTTGTAGCAGGAAGTTGCCGTTTTTTTGGTTGACCAGCACCTGGTGACCTGCCGAATCCGCATAAAGCAATAAAATATCCGGTGCCCCGTCGTTATTGATATCGATAATAGGATGGAGGGCAAGACCCGCCGGGTCATAACCCAGCCGCGCCGTTTCATCTGAAAAGGTGAAATTTTTATTGTTAAAGAACACCCGCCCCCCCACCACCATATCCAAAAAACCATCGCCATTCAGGTCGGCCGTGGCAATGTTCTGGTTACCCAGGGTGAGCGGAAAACCCGCATCGGCAGTGACCTCTTTAAACCAGTTTTCTTCCGGCTGGTAAATAGTTTCCTTTACCAGGGTAATGGCCAGGGTTTTTCTGTGCCCGAGCACCCATTGGGTACCGTTGCGGAAATAGAGGCCATAGTAGTTCCCCCCCGAAGGCGAAGAACAGGTATTAATTGTACCCGCCATTTCAGCCATCACCAGCACATCCGCTTCACGCGCCTGCATGCTGATAAAAAACTGGTTATTGCGCAGTTCGAGCGGCGCATTCAGCGTAAGCTCGATATATTCCAACCCCACCTTGGTTTTGGTAACCTTATACGGACCGGATATGACCTTATCCAACTGCGGAAAAGCCACCCCTCCTTCATGCCCCAGGATACTCAATTCAACACTCCCCGTAGAAGACATCCCACCCAGCGCCACCACCAGCTTATACACCCGCATAGGCTGCGCCACATCCACCCGCGCCACATAACGCTCATAATTGATCGATAAAGGCACCAGGTTGCTGGCAGGGTTATAAAGAGAAAGGCTGTCCTGGCCCGCCGATCGGAGGGAGATTATAAGACTTAGACAGAGGATTATTCGAAGGCTCATGGTCAAATATACGAAATGGACGATAGACCATGGACCATAGACCATGGCTAGTTTATCGGGAACATATGAAAATCGCATTTTAAACGTAGAGCACAGAGGGTTTATCACAGAGGAATTTATTTTTCGCATAAAGATGCAGATGTAGGTTCACCTCCTCCGTCATAGTCGTGTCGCTGTTCAACAAGTCCTGAAAGGACATCTTCTTACCCCGGGTGTAACCCGGGGACCTGAAGCCTCCTCGCACAAATAAAGCCCTGAAAGGGCGTCCTAAGGGCCTATCGTGATTCCCAAAATCCCATGCCTCATGCCGAGCGAAAGCCGACGCTACTTCAACGTATAACCCACTCCAAATAGAAAATGGGTCGAATTGTGTTTGATCGGCGCATAATGGGGTGTCGGGAAAACGCTGATATCAAAAAGTCCGAGGTTATTCCGGACTTCAAAATTTATGGAAAGCTTCGTACCGACCGGAACAGCAACACCTGCGCCGGTTGTGATACCTATATCGTAACGTTTATAAAGAAATGTCTCGTCTTGCTTTACGGTTTTTATCTGGTCGCCTTTGAAAACGTTTGTTTGATTGACCAAATAGGAAAAATAAGGTCCGGCATTGACAAAAAAACGGATCTTATTTCCAAAACTTGCCCGGACAAGCAAGGGCACCGTGAGGTAGTCGTAGTTAAAATGAGCGGTCATTTGCCCAAGCGAATTTCCCTGGTCGTCGGTTACCGGTCCGCTCCAGGAGCTCCCCTTTCTTTCATAGGCCAGATTGGTTCGGAAGGAAAGTATACCCGCTGTATTCCTCTGGAAAAAGAAAGCGCCGGAAAAACCAAAGCCCGACTCCCGGGTAGATTCCAGTACAGAATTGCCGCGCATCGAGGTTAAACCAGGCCCGCCTTCAAATCCAGCCTCAAAACGGTATTCCTGGGCTGAGGATGACAGCCCAAATGAAAGGAGCAGCAGGCTAAAAATGAATGTTTTCATAACTTGGTTGAAGAAGGTAATTTACACGGTATTTTGATCATTCGGAACGAACGATGGAATTATTTGTCGAGCCATGGCACTAGAGGGTTGAGGGTTGAGCGTTGAGGGTTGGGGGATAGTAAACGGGCCACAGTCAACAGAAGTCGCGGAATATGGATTCACGTATCCAACCGTCGTCCGTTGACCGTTGACTTCCTCAACCTCAACCTCAACCTCAACCTCAACCTCAACTCAACAAGTCTCTCCCACTGTGCATGACATCCCTTCTTCTTCCGAAACCGGGTTTCTGAGCCGCCAATTATGGAACGCCTTCTCCAACGCCTCCACAAATGCCGGACTACCCTGCGCACCTTTAATGGCTACCTTCCCATCGAATACGAAGGATGGAACACTGTTAACCCCGAGTTGCCGGGCTTCTGCAATGTCCTGGTGTACCTTATCCGCATAACGATCGCTTTCCAATACGGCCCTTAGCTCGTTTGCATCCAGGCCTATCTCTGCTCCCAGTGTGATGAGCGTTGGAATGTCGTCGATGTTTTTCCCCTCGGTAAAATAGGCTTTGAATAAGGCTTCCTTAGCCTGGTCCTGAAGGTGATGTTCTTTCGCAAAATGAGCCAGGCGATGGGCATTAAAGGTATTTGTCGGGATCGCTTTGTCGAAATGATAGTCCAGTCCGAATTGTTTGGCTGAATTGGCCAGTTGATCACCAAGGCTCGCAGCATGTTCCACGCTGATGCCTTTCAGTTCAGCCAAAAACTGGTTCATGTTTTTTTCCGGCTGGGTTTTTAACCCCGGAGCCAGTTCAAAACTTTTCCAATCGATCACAAGGCTGTCCCTGTCTTTAAATTGCGCCAGCGCGTCTTCAAATTGTCGCTTGCCCATATAACAATACGGACAACTTACATCACTCCAGATTTCTATTTTCATTTTTATTTTGATTATGCCAACAAACTTACCGAGGTTTGCTATCCAATGGATAGTACTATACTTTTGGAAAGCACTATCCTTTTAGAAAGCGATACGGGGTATGATGACAAAAGCAGCAGAAAAACCGGATCAGGCCGAGTGTTCCCGGTGCATGATGGCGGTAAAGGATTCTTTGGATGTATTACAGGGAAGGTGGAAACTCCCCATTTTGGTTTCCCTGAAATATGGCAATAAGCGATTTAAGGAGATCTCGCGGGAAGTCAACGGGATCAGCGACAAGGTCCTTTCCAAGGAACTGAAGGAACTGGAAATGAATCAACTTATCACCCGAACGATCCACGACACCTTTCCTCCCACGGTTGAATATGCCATTACTGCTCACGGCCATTCACTGGATACCATTATTTCCGCCCTCCGCGACTGGGGACTACATCACAGGAAGAAAATCATGTTGAGAGGTTGAACGCTGCGCTAGTTGAGTCGCTTCGCTAGTTGAGCGTTGAGGGTTGAAGATCAATGGAATGTCGACGGTCAACGGACCACAGTCGAAAGTGTTCGCGGAATAGGTAACGACCACAATCCGTTGACCGTCGTCCGTTGACCGTTGACTCCTCAACCTCCCCTGATTTTATTCATAACCCTTTCCACCATCGCATCGCAATAAACCAGGTTGAATTCATAGATATCTTCCGGTGTATAGGCCTTTTCAACTTCCTTTCTCAACATGGTTTTTGCGCGGTTTAACCTGACTTTTACATTGGCCTCGCTAATATTAAGGCTCTCTGCGGTTTCGGCTATGTTGAGGCCATTTATTTCACGTAATGTAAAAACAAGGCGATAGTCAACCGGAACCTGTTCCAACGCATGTTCGACCACAAAATTTAATTCCCTGTTCATGACTGCCTTGTTGGTATCTGTATGATGATCATTCGAAAAAACGGGTTCCGATCCTTCATTTATTTCGGCGGGGATCACGTTTTTGAAACTCCACTTTTGTTGCTTTTTATAACACTGGTTGAGCATGATTTTAATGATCCAGGTTTTAAATGAGGAGCGGTTTTCAAATTTTGAAAGGTGGGTAAAGGCATTCAGGTAGGTGTCCTGCATCAGGTCCTGGGTATCTGCATGATCATAGTTATAGGACCTTCCTATCCTGTACAATGCAGCGTTATGCCGGCGGATAATAATTTCAAACAAAGCCACCTCACCTGCCACGATCTTTTGTACCACATCAAAATCTGAATACCGCTCCACTGCTCCCATTTTTAACCAGATGATCCTTTCAGGATATAAATTTAGCCATTCTTGCCATGGAATATGCAGAAATAGCCATGACCAGGTCACGTACTGCTACATCCACATAGGAGAAACCCGCAAGGAGGGTGAGCGCAATTAAGGTTAACCAGGCCGCGACAACATACCCGCCAAGTTCAGCCTTTTTCAGGACAAGGATACCCGCGGCGATCTCAATAACCCCTACGATCATCATGAACGTATGTGCTGAAAACGGCAACATCCCGGCAAGCCCCGGATGAAGGTACTGTTCCCAATTGGTCAATACATTCGTGAATTTGTCGAGTCCGGCAACAATAGGCACGATCCCGAACGTGAGTTTTAACAGGGTGAAGCTTGGCTTAAGGGCCTGGTTTAGACTGGTACTTTCCATTTTTTTGATTTTAAAAGGGTGAAAATAATTTGACGTATACCCTTTAGAGTACCCTTGGATGGAAAAGGTTACAACAGCCCTTGTCGGAAGTCAACAGTCGACAGTCAACAGTCATCAGTTTGTGGTCCCACCATGTTCCTGCTCCAACTGCGACGCCATGAATGGACGTCGCTACAGGTGGGTTATGGCTTGTTTTCCTGGCTTCAGATCCTGCTTCTTCTACCTACTCACGTCCTTGTAGCTGCGTTAGTCCAAAACCTATATTCACCGCGCCAAAGCAGACAGTCCGTTACCGGACTTGCAGCTTTGACGCTACGGCGATTCTTCATCTTGTCTTCCCATCTATAAATTCTCCAAAGTCCTCCCTACTTCCCTACTTCCCTACCTACTTACATATCCCCAATCCACCAGCCTTCAAAAACTCCCCCGCATAAATCGGCCTCTCCAGGTCAAAACTACCACTATCCATCAATCCCGCATTCTTAAAGACCAACCAAACCAGTTCCGAACAATACAGCTTCCCGTTTTCGTGGTTATTGAAGTCGTAGTCGAAGGGCGCCGCATGCGATTTGAACCCGGTGATCCCAGCGCCTAGTTTTTCCCGGAATGTATCGTTGAGCTGTTGGTGGCGCAGGATGGTATAGGAACACACGTCGCTGAGGGCGAAGAAGCTTTGCAATTCATCGTAGCGGATGCCGTTGCTGTCGCTGCCATCGGGGGTGGCGTGGAGGACGTAAACTTTATCCTCCTCCCTGACCAGGATACCGATATGCGAATAGTCGTCGTTGTGGCCATTAAAGAGCTTAACCACCTTGCTATGGACAGATTGCCCCTGGGCGAGCAGGATATCATAATCCTGCATCTTGTCCATGGCTGCCGCATCCACCACTACCCGATCCGTTTTGTAGAAAAAGAGGTAGAATAATGCAAGGAACAAAAAACAAAAAGCAACGATTTTAACGGGATTTCTTCCCATTTGCATCCATAAAATACCCGATCGCCAAACCCACCACGGCAAAGATGGCCATGCTCAGCAGCACATTGCCCATGATATTGCTGTTGTCCATCAGATCCCCGATATGGCGCATATAGCCGCCCACACTGCCGCCTACCTTGGCCTGCACAATGTCAGACTGGAAATAATAGCTCAGGGGAATACCCAGTAGCGCCCCGATAATAGCGAATGTTACCTTTTTCATAGTTTAAAGATACGCTATCTGGTTGAGGGTTGAGTCGCTGCGCTAGTTGAGGGTTGAGGGTTGAGGGTTGAGTCGCTGCGCTGTTGAGGGTTGAGTCGGTGCGCTGTTGAGGGTTGAGGAGTTGGTTGGTGGTTGCAGCTTACCGCCTACAGCCTACCCTACAGCCTACAGCCTATAGCTCACCCCAAGAAGAAAATTCGTCGAAACATGCTGAACGGTTCCATCATTGATTATCGTTTCGGAATTGCTGATATTATACAGCCCGATATTGTTCCTGATCTCAAAACTGAAAGCGAACATGGAGCCGTAGGGAACGGATAGGCCTATTCCGGTTGAGATGCCGGTGTCAAAGGGTTTAAGATCGTAGGGGTTATTATGTTTTACCCGTGTTATATTATCGCCCCAGCTCTCTTCGGTATGTTTGAGCAGACCGGCAAAATAAGGGCCTGCATTCAGGTAGTACTTCACCTTTTTACCTATGCTTGCCCGGGCAAGAAAGCCTAAAGTCATATAATGAAAACTACTGCGGAAATGATAGGTCCCCTCCTGTGAATTCCCATGTATGTCGGTGACTGCGTAAGTTTTTGAAGAACCTTTTACCTCATAGGAGAGATGACTGCGAAGCGAAAACCAGCGGTTCATATTCGTCTGAAAAAACAGCCCCCCGGCAAATCCACTGCGGAGACCCCTATTTGATTCAACTGCCTCATTGCCCCACATCCGGGAGCTATTCGGACCGAGTTCCACCCCCGTTTCAAAGCGGGATTCCTGGGCGTAGGAGGATAGGCTGATAAAAACGAGGAGCAGGCAACTGAGTAATGTTTTCATGGTGAGGATAAGTGAGGGAATTTACGTGTTATATTGAGTTATTAGCACTAACGAAGGGATTATTCGACTTCGTATTCCGTTCGTCGAAGAGGGACCATAGACCATGGACCATAGACCATTGCTCCTTGTGTGCACGGCGCCAAAGCAAACCTCCTACACTAGCGCTTCGGCGGTTAAAAACAAAACCCTCCGCGCCTCTGCGCCTCCGCGCCAAATAAGCGCGCGTCAGCAATACTCGCCAACAAACAAAACTGCGCCTCGGGCTGGCGTCAGCAATACTCGTCCTCAAAAACAAAGCCCTCGGCGTCTCTGCGCCTCCGCGCCAAATAAGCGCGCGTCAGCAATACTCGCCAGCAAACAAAACTGCGCCTCGGGCTGGCGTCAGCAATACTCGTCCTCAAAAACAAAGCCCTCCGCGCCTCTGCGCCTC
>JAKFCJ010000036.1:0-2152 GCA_036676705.1 Bacteroidota bacterium | reverse complement strand
GAAAGCATAGAACATGGCAAATCATAAGTCGGCATTAAAAAGAATTCGCAGCAATGCAGCCAAAAGACTGAGAAACAGATATCAGGCAAAAACTACCCGTACGGCAATTAAAAACCTCAGGAAAGCGACGGATAAATCGGCGGCTTCTGAAATGCTGCCAACGGTATTCAGCATGCTGGATAAACTGGCCAAAAGAAACGTGATCCACCGCAACAAAGCCGCTAACCAAAAAAGCAAGCTGGCTAAGTTTGTCGGCAAACTGTAAAATTACAGTCAAAGTATTGTCAGGTCATTCGGGATACGAATGGCCTTTTTTATTTTCGGGGGTATGGAAACCTATCCCAAAAATTCGGCGATCAAATACTGGGCGGAAGACGACCGTCCGAGAGAAAAGCTTCTGCATAAAGGACGCCAGCATCTCAGCGACTCGGAGCTGATCGCCATCCTGCTTGGCTCAGGAACACGAAAACTTTCCGCTCTTGCCCTGGCCCGGGACCTATTGGATGCCTATACGGGAGACCTGAACCTGCTTGCCCGTGCGAGTATCAAGGAACTGATGCGTTTTCCCGGAATAGGATCGGCCAAGGCGGTGATCATCAGTGCCGCCATAGAACTTTCAGCAAGGCGGAAGCAGATCAACGATCCGGGAGAACCCGTTCGGGGCAGCAGGGAAATATTTGTGCGCCTGCACCCTCGAATCGGCGACCTGACCCATGAGGAGTTTTGGGTTGTGTTCTTGAACCAGGCCAACCGAATTATTTGTGAAAAACAGATCAGTAAAGGCGGAATAACAGGAACGGTGGCTGATCCGCGGCTCATTTTTAAACTGGCTCTCGAGGAAGGAGCATGCGGACTTATTTTAGCCC
This sequence comes from Bacteroidota bacterium, assembly GCA_036676705.1. Classification (GTDB taxonomy): domain Bacteria; phylum Bacteroidota; class Bacteroidia; order UBA8524; family UBA8524; genus UBA8524. Next base: position 1,286 of record JAKFCJ010000036.1, on the reverse strand, counting down.
ACAATCATCCCAGTCACTCTTTAAAACCCAGCCAGGCCGATCTGGATCTTACGCGTAAACTGGCCGATGCAGCCAAAAACCTCGACATGCGTGTACTCGACCATTTGATCATCACCCAGCAGGCCTATGTTAGTTTTGCAGATGAAGGATGGATTTAGTAAACTTGTATCCTAAATTGCACTTATGAAATTACGGATCATTACTCTTTCCCTTTGTCTGTTTGTATTTTCCTTCTTTGCAGAAGCCCAGAACCGGAAGGTGACTTTAAAAACCCCGCTTGACGGCCAAACGCTGGTTCCTGCCCAAACGACCTTTACCTGGGACACTACCGAAACGCTGGTTGATAGTCTGGAGTTGCAGGTATCAACTTCAACGAACTTCAGTGATACTGTGGTAAGTGCTATTCTTTCAGGAACGGACACGACATATACCCTTACCGGTAATTTAAATCTGAGCACTACGTATTATTGGAGGGTTATCAGCTTTGATTCATCTCTTTTTTATGTGGAAACCAGTGATGCGTTCAGCTTTACTGTTACGGGTCCTTTACCCGGACGGCCAACAAACGTATCGCCGATGTCTGCTTCCATTGATGTTTCGATCTATCCCACACTTACATGGACGAGTGTTGCAGGTGCAGATGAATACCATATTCATATTTCAACCTATGATAATTTCAGCGATGCGGCCTATTTAGGTGTTGTAGCAGCGCCCAATGTGTCGGTGAATGTGAACATAAAACTTGAATCCTACAAAGTTTATTACTGGCGTGTTGCTGCTAAAAACATCAATGGCCAGGGAGAATGGTCAAATTTCTGGAACTTTACCACCCTTGTTACAAGCTTAAATACCCCCCAGGCCAATTTTGGTATGGTGGCTTATCCTAACCCCGTTCAGGAAAAACTTATTCTGAATTATGAAGGACAGGGAACCCGGAGCCGTATCTCTCTTATAGACGCACAAGGTAAAGAGGTTCAGATTGTTAGAGATGAGATTGTTGCGAATGAAAATCAAACAGTAGAGATTTCCCGCGATGGATTGGCGGCCGGATTGTATTTTGTAAAACTGGAACAAAACGGAATGACCCAAACCTTAAAAGTAGTTTTTGAATAGATCATCTTTAAAAAAGTAAAAAAGAAGCCGGCCAATGTGTCGGCTTTTTTTTCTGTCAGAATGCCGCTTGTAGCAGGAAGGCATGGAAGTTGTCAACACTAAGTCAATAATTATTGGGCGTTTGTAGTTTTTACTTCCTTGTACAATAGTTAGATTTGGTTAACACGCTAATC
>JAKFCJ010000035.1:0-2951 GCA_036676705.1 Bacteroidota bacterium | reverse complement strand
ATGGCAGTTTTTCCACCATATGCTTAGGCTATATTTGCCCGCTTCTAAGACTGCTTGCCATTCACCTACCTGTGAGTGAGGTGGCGAAGCCGTTCAAAAAAGCGGCTTCATTTCCAAATCCTTATTTATTTCCATCAAATGATAAAAAAGATATTTATTAAGATCATTGGATTGATGATCGTGGCTTTTGCCATATCATTTACCGCTGATGCCCAGATACCTCCCGACCTGAGTGGTTATAAGGCCAGCATGATAACCGATGATCAGCTAAGAAGTTATATGGAGCAAGCAGGTAAGGCAGGGCTTACCGAGGCACAGATCGAGGAAGAATTTAGAAGGAGAGGGTTACCTGAAGCTGAAGTTGCTATCCTGCGAAGCCGAATAAGAGACCTGGTATCTGCTAATACAAAGACGGCAGAAGGCACGGTTTCGAATGAAGAGAAAAAAGGTCGTAATGATCTTCCTGCCACCAGCAATCCAGGTCTTACTACCAATGCGCCGCCCAGTGCGAGAGTTTTTGGGGCGGAGCTTTTTAGTAATTCGGCTATCAGCTTTGAACCGAACCTGAGAATTCCTACACCTGCAAATTATATCCTTGGACCTGATGACCAGTTGATCATTGATGTGTTTGGTATTAACCAGACCCAACAAACACAAACAGTAAGCCCTGAAGGTTCCATAAAATTAAACTATGTTGGTCTTATTTATGTAAACGGACTTTCCATAGAAGAAGCCAGGAACAGGATCGTTTCCAAACTGAGTAGTGTTTATCCTGCCATCAGGAGTGGTGGTACCAAGGTGCAGGTTTCTCTGGGTGCCATCAGGAGTATTAAAGTAACAATTCTGGGTTCCGTTGTAAAGCCGGGTACTTATACATTACCTTCTCTTGCCACTTTGTTTAACGCTTTATATAGCAGTGGTGGGCCGGATGAGAACGGGTCTTTCCGGACTATAGAATTGATCAGAAACAGTAAGGTTGTTGAAAAAGTAGATATCTATCGTTTTTTGTTAAACGGAGACCAAAGCCAGAATGTAAGGCTTGAGGATATGGATGTGATCAGAATCCCGATTGCTAAAACCCAGGTTCAGATAAACGGCGAAGTAATCAGGCAGGGCATCTTTGAACTTTTACCAGGGGAAACGCTGGGTGAACTAATAGAAAATTATACAGGCGGATTTCTCCGAACGGCTTATACTGCGATTATTAAAGCCGAAAGGATCACCGCCCACACCCGGGTCTTCATGATTGTCTTAAAATCCGTTCGGACCGTATCGTGAAATCGTCGCTGAAAGTACAGCGGAATATTCCGGATCAGGTTACGTTTTATAACATAGTGAAAAGCAAAGCTTAGAAAAAGCGCCACGGGGATATCAAAATAAAAGATGCCTGCAATCGTATGGCTGTAAACGCTCTTGACATTTAGCCGGAAAAAATACTCAAAGTCCGGTGCTATACTTCCGGCAATGAGTGCCGTAGCCGAGAAAAATTTCCGGTTCACGAGGGGTAAAACGGCGGCACTATGCGCAGGTGTAAAAGGCATATTGTGGCAAAGTTAATCCCGCATGACTTCACCCTTCTTCTTGTTGCTGAGGAATATCATTCCAACAACAAAAGTAATGCTTGCAATAACAATAGGATACCAAAGACCTGCGAATGGATCCCCGCCAGGTCTCGCTTCCGTCTTGCTTATTTCATATAAGTAGGTTGCAATGAACGGAACTAATCCGCCAAACACCCCATTTCCAATATGATATGGAAGTGACATCGATGTATACCGGATTCGCGTTGGGAAAATTTCCACCAGGAAAGCGGCAATCGGGCCGTACACCATCGTGACCAGTATCACCTGGATCAGGACCATTCCGATCATCCCCCAATACAAGTCGCCGGTTAAGAAAATTTCCTTTTTTACATCAGTTTTACCGGCTCCTTTTGTCGAGGTTTCGTGTAAAGTGGTCCCATCGTCATAGGTATGAATGACTTTGGTAACATACAAAGCAGTACCGTTTTCAGACTTTTCAACGGTATCTTTTTGTTCAAGTAATTCTATTTTTTCCTTTTTCTGGCTTACATCTGTAATACCGTACATGTGCATGTAGATCGGGCGATAAAGGACCACCGCCAGTATCATACCCAGCATCATGATTACCTTTCTTCCATATTTATCTGAGAGCCATCCAAAATAGATAAACATCGGTGTCCCCATCATTAATGCAATTGCTATTATGTTTCGTGTTTGCACAAATTCGACGCCACATGTTTTTTCGAGGAAAGTCATCGCATAAAACTGACCCGTATACCAAACAACACCCTGCCCTGCAGTGGCACCAAAGAGAGCGATCAATACCATCCTGAGGTTTTCAGGGTTTGTAAAGCTTTCCTTAATTGGATTTTTGGAGATTTTTCCCTCAGCTTTGATTTTAGTAAACAATGGAGATTCCTTCATTTTTAAACGAATGAAAACCGAGACTGCAACTAATACCGCTGATAAAAGAAAAGGTATCCTCCATCCCCAGGCATTGAATACATCGATGCCGACATATTCACGTACTCCAAGGATTACGCCGATGGAAACAAAGAGACCTAGACTGGCAGTCGTTTGGATAAAGCTCGTATAGAACCCCCGTTGTGCGGCCGGAGCATGTTCGGCGACATAAGTGGCTGCACCCCCATATTCTCCACCAAGTGCAAGGCCTTGCAACAAACGCAGCGCGAGCACAAGAATCGGCGCCAATATTCCAATGGTTTGATAACCCGGAATCAACCCTATAGCAAAAGTAGAACCTCCCATGAGGATCAGCGTGACGAGGAATGTATACTTCCTTCCCACGATGTCACCTAACCTTCCAAAAAAAATTGCACCAAAAGGTCTGACTACGAAACCAGCTGCGAAAGTGGCCAGGGTAGAAAGAAACGCTGCAGTAGGATTTGTTTGCGGAAAGAACTGCTC
>JAKFCJ010000034.1:0-34461 GCA_036676705.1 Bacteroidota bacterium | reverse complement strand
TAAAATATCCTAAAGGAAAATCATTTAATGATAGCTTATTAAAGTATTTAAAAATTTATAACGACTCATTACCACCTATTAGTGGATATAACACCTATCTGGTCCGTGTTAACTGTGATTTGGATTCGACTGCACGTTCAGTATGTTATCACAATTTTGCTACTCTTTCCTATGATTTGTTACTTTTATATGAACCGAATATGAAACAAGCTACTGTAATAAATGTAGGGTATAACTTTCTTGGAGATGCCTATGATGAATCCATGAGTTATACCATGAACTCAAATGTCATAAATTTAGAAGAGAGATACCTGGTAGACAGCGATCCAGACGAAAACGACGAAATAGATGCGGTAGATAATTTGAGAAAAAAACATACTATCCGTATTTCTGACAAAGGAGAAATTAGTATTACTGAAGCAAGGTAGAGCATGAGGGAATCGAATCCATATCTTTTTCAATTCATCTCAATAACGAACAAAACCGCGCCTCTACGCTGGCGTCAGCAATACGCTTCCTCAAAAATAAAGCCCTTCGCGGCTCCGCGTTAACGATACTCGTGCGCAAGCCGGCGTGCGTCAGCCCACTGAAAACTGAAAACTGAAAACTTTAAACTCTTTCTTTCACCAGGTAATGATTCCGATCCGCCGAACTCCTTCCAATCAACTCCCCGATAAAACCGGCAAGGAATAGCTGGGTTCCCAGGATCATGGTCGTGATGGCCAGGAAAAACCAGGGGTTGTCGGTTACTTTGATGGCGGGTTCACCAATGGATAACATGTAGAGTTTATCGATACCGATATAGGCGGAGGATAAAAATCCGATCGTAAACATCAGGGTTCCCCAAAGGCCAAAAAAGTGCATGGGCTTTTTACCGAATTTGCCGACAAAAAAGATGCTGAGCAGATCCAGGAACCCGTTGATAAAACGGTCCCAGCCAAATTTGGTGACGCCATATTTTCGTGCCTGGTGGTGTACCACCTGCTCCCCTATTTTTCTGAAACCGGCCCATTTGGCGATAACCGGGATATAACGGTGCATTTCTCCATACACTTCAATGCTCTTGGTTACTTCGGAACGGTAGGCTTTAAGTCCGCAGTTAAAATCGTGGAGATAGATGCCGCTCATCTTGCGGGTAGCCCAGTTGAATAATTTCGTGGGGAGCGTTTTGGTGATGGGGTCAAAACGTTTTTGTTTCCATCCGGAAATCAGGTCAAGTTCTTCTTCGATGATACGGCGGCGGAGCTCGGGGATCTCGTCCGGACTATCCTGCAGGTCGGCATCCATGGTGATGACGATATCACCCCGCGTAGCGGCAAAACCTTCGTTCAGGGCAGCTGATTTTCCATAATTCCTGCGAAAACGGATGCCGTGGATATTCGGGTTGTTCTTTTGCAATTCCACGATCACCTCCCAGGAACGGTCGGTACTTCCATCATCCACATAGATCACTTCATAGCTATAGCCATGTGCCTCCATCACCCGGTGTATCCAGGCGCTGAGCTCGGGGAGTGATTCTTCTTCGTTTAATAAAGGAATTACCAGGGAAAGATCCATCTATACGTTAATTCTACTGTTCTGTTTTTTGAATAAAAATGCTTGAGATCAAACCGATTACCAAACCGATAAAAACCTGACCAAAAAATCCGAACAAGGCCATTGCGCCGGGGCCGGTAGTCATTTTCATAATTTTGATCATTTGATCTTCTTCTCCGGGAGACATGTCTTCTGCTTTATCCAGAGCGGCATCAATTATCATTTGTTGAAATTCGGGATGAAAAATTCCGAACAGCACATACATGTAAATGGCGGTACAAATACCTACTCCAATTGAGGTGATGGTTGCGACCCCCACTGCCCTTCCATAACTCATATATCCGCCAAGGTCCTTTTTTCGATGTTCCAACTGGGCGACAATGATGAAAATCGCCAGCAACAAATAAGTAAGGTACTGCAGGGGCGATTTTCTTGATCCCTCGATGCTCTCGTAACTGGACCAATCGATATTCATTGATCCGAGATAGCTGATGATTATCAAAACTACTCCACCAATGATCCCCCACTTCAGGGACGTAGACCAGGGTCCGGGTTTGTTGATCGTTTCCATAGGTTCTTTTTTTACAATTTTACAGAATATCAGTTGTTCTGTAGTGCTTTTTTCTCCTCCTTCAACCTTTTTCGGATAGCCCGGCGGTCTTTTTCGAGCTTGTCGAATTCAATGCTATAGTACAAGCCTACCCCCTGCGTATTGATATTCCGGTTGATCGCGTTGGTCGTAGAACCAAGCTGGTCGCTGCTCTGCAACATTCCGGTACGGTTAAACGCCCGCACCCGAAGGCGACCATCCGGTGTTATGGTATACATGGCGCTGGTATAGTTGTAAAAGTTCGCATTGGTGGCGAAAGTCCCCTCAATTTGCAGGCGATCATCAAAAAACCTCCTGCTGGCATTGATCAGGAAGTCGGATTGTTGCTGCCCGACCAGGTAATTCACCCCAAAATTCCAGTCTGAATTGATCTGCCCCAGCCAGTTCGAAACCTGGTTGGAAAAAAGATCCCCCACACTCGACGAAACAAATCCCGACTGCACGGAACTTCCTGCATGGGCGTATTGCTGGTTTACTGCAGGGGGGATAAAGGTATTGGCAACCAATAAACTAAACACCTGCCGGGTCATTTCCTCCTGGTCGGTTTCTATCCTGCGAATAATGGTTCGTAAGGTGCTGATATTCACCCCGGCAGAACTCATGGATGCCATATTCGGCAGGCGGAACCCAAAGCGGATATCGGGAGAGGTCAGGGCACCACGTAGTTTCATGATCGCTTCGACCTCGGTAAGCTGCCTGTAGGGGGCCATGTCTTCTTCACGCACCACTCCCAGCACCAGATTGGCTATTGATGCTTTGGTATGGTAAACAGCCTCCAGGTTTAAGGTTGCTTTCATGGGGTCGCCATTCCATACGATCTTACCCCCTCTGACCATTTCGAATTTTTTATTGAACAGGTTCACGGCCGTGAATAAATAATCTCCCTCCTCAATTTCATATTCTCCATACATCTTAAAATCGCCATTGCTGTTGATCGACATAAGCATATGCGAATACCCCCGGGCACGAATGATATCGCCTAATTTTGAGTCAAAGATCAGTTGGATCTCTGCACTTGGTGTGATCTCCAGATCAAAATTCAGTTGTATGCCCGAAAGGTCCTGGTAAGGCAACTCCGCGCCATAATCATCAAAATCTACGAAGCGTATAAAAGCCAACTCGCTGGAACCTCCATAATTTTCAAGGGGAATAAAAAAGGCCGACCCTCTTTCCGTTTTGCCCTTGACATCGATCTTCATGTTGTCGAGTGGGCCGTTAAAACGGGCATAGCCGGTCATGTAGGCGGTTCCGTAATAGTCGGGATTATGCTCCAGTCCGGTATTCAGGCAGAGAAAATTCTTCAGGCTGCTCAATTCAATATTCAGTACAAAATCGCTGAAAAAGTCGTGGGTAACATAGCCGGAGAGGTATCCTGAATTGTTGTACTCATCATAAATTTTAAACCGACCTACATCGATCCGGTTGCTGGTAATGGTTACGGTCGTATTAAAATGATAGGCCGTGTTCAGGTAATCCACCCGCATTCCCGCCTCTTCCAGGTAGAGTTTTCCCTTCAACTCAGGTTTATTTAAAGGCCCGCTAATATCCAGCCTGCCCTTTCCTGTTCCCTTCAAATCAGAAACCAAGCCATCCATGAAGGGCTGAAAGAGGTATAAGGGGGTCTCTTCCATCTCTAATTTCAGGTTATAACCGCTGCTTTCTTTGGATGTACTGATAAAACCCGAAAGGGCGATACGCTGGGTAGGGCCGTCCTGTAAAATTCCGTTTACGGTGATGATCTGGTATTTGTTCGCTACCTGAGCTTTCAAAAGCAGGTTTCCGAGAACCTCATGGTTGAAGCCCAGGCTGTCTATGCGCAGGTCAGACGTGAACAGGGGCAGTTTGCCTTCAAACGACTGAACGTGGATGGTTCCCTCAGCCAGTCCTTGCAGGGAACCATCACCCAGCGGAAATACAAATGGATTCAGCACGGCCAGGTCGAAATGTTTAAAGTCAACCAAAAGCTTGTCCTGGTCTTTACTGAACAAGATCCCGTTGACATGGACACTCTGGTCATAGGCCGCCAGGGTAAAATTATCGATCATTAAAATTGAATCATGCACCAACGTGAGGCGGGCATTATCCGCGATCCGCCATTTCAGGGTATCCATCAAAATATACGAAGGATCAAAAACTGTTGAGATGGAGGTGTCGGTATAGACGAGGTTTCCGTTCAGGCTGATCTCGGTGGAATAAGGCGAGCTGTAACCCTGAATGGCAAAGGCAATATTCTCCTTAGCCACGTCAAAATCGAAATTGATACCATGGGCAACCAGGGAGTCAGACTCATAAACCTCAAGGCAGAAAACCTGCAATTCAAAGGGTTCATCGCCAACCGAAGAATCAGCACGAACGCCCAGTTGATCGAATTCAAAAGTACCCCAGGTAAGCTGGTCGACCAAAGCACGCATGGAAAGTGCCGAAGTGGCCGTGTTATAGGATCCGGAAATGGTAGCCGAGTTGATCCAGATATTGGGTGAGATCAACTCCGAAATTTCTTTGGTGTTTTTTACATCGATATCGAAGGTGAAATCCTGGGCTTTAAGCTCCACCCGCTCAAGTTTTACCGTATTCGGCAGGAGTTGTACCAGGTAATTATTAAAACTGTTGCCCAATTCGGAAGGCAAAAAATCTCCCTCCAGTTTGGCGTCGATGTAATCACTTTTGAGGGTAATACGGCGGTAATTGCTTCCATAAACCGATTGCAGCATGAGGCTGTCGATCGGATAAACCTGCTTGTCTTTTTCGATCTCCATATTCCGCACCCAGATGGTGCCGAGAAAATCGTCGAGCTTGCTACCGTTAAAGTCCATCACGATCTCACCGGAAACCCTGGCGGGAAAATTTGGTATCCAGTTAAGTTCGGCCACGTTTGCTTTTTCAAAGTCGGCGATGCAGTCGAAAACCGGACGTTCGCCTTTGAAATTCACTTTACCGTCAAAATTCATGACCAGGTTGGGATCCTTCACATCCAGGTTACCTTCAAAAAAGAGGTCTTTCAACACCCCATTCACTTCCATGTTCTGGTAGGAGTAATTGTTGATGTCGAGCCTGCTGATGCTGGCCTGGATCTCGGTTTCCATGCTGTCGAGCTCAAAATATTTCCCTTTAACCGAACCTTTTAAACTCAATTTGCCGATTTCAGGAACATCCAATAAGGTGCCCATATCGAAATCGACCGTTTCCAGGGTTCCTGAATATTCCTCGGGAACATGGAGTTTCATATTGATATCCGTACTGACAAATCCGAGATCGGTATGGAAGTCGCCAAAGGCCACAAAATCATACGTAAATCCCGTAAAGCGCCCGGAATATTCGAAATCACCGAGTTTGTCGAGTTCTTCGGGCAGGTTGTTCATTTGAAGAAGGCTGGCCAGTTCATCCCGGTTACCGCTAGCCTTGTCGATGGTCGCGTCAATAAATGTTTCATCAATATTGGGCAAGCCCCGCATGGTGAGTGCCCCTGTCAGGCTTGACTTCTCTCCGAAACGGATATCAAGCCCGCGTGCTTTCATGGAACTTAAGGGGCCCACTGCCTCTCCGGCAATTTCAATGGTTTCTCCCCAATCCAGCAATGCATCGGAAAAATAGCGGATATCCACAAAACTGACCTTGCTTCCTTTCAGGCGGCCGATCATGTACACATCGTCATTAAAATTGCCGAAATCACGCCAGTGGCTGTATTCCATCGAAAAATAATCCTTCAGCGAACTGTTGGGCGTTTCCAACTCGAGGTTGGAAAAAAACATGCCTTTGGAGCAGATCACACTATTGGCCTGCATGTGGGTGATCTCCACACTGTTATGCTCTTTCAGCCGGAGTTCTTTGGCATAAAAATTCAGGGAGTCATCGACCACATAAAAATCGCGGAGTTCGGCATGGATGTCGGTGAAATACATGTCGTTTTCACGGAACTGACGGCCTGAAACGGTGTCGTCATCAATGCGCATGCGAAAACGGGTATTCTCCAGCAGGACTTTTTCAAACAACAGGGTCCAGATCACCGGGGCCCTGCTTGTATCGGTATTGCCCGTACTCAGGGCGTCAAAGAAAAAAACATAATTGAAGGTTGTGTCTCCACTATACTGCCGGAAATTAACGTTGACCTGGTCCAGTGAAATTTTACGAAGAAAAACGAAGTGTTTGTCCGAATCGATCAATTTGATGCGGGCCCGCAGGTCACCGACAAAAAAGAGGGTGTCGCCCTGCTGGTCTTCAATATAGATATCTTTAATTTTAACCCCGTCGACGATACCCCAGCTGATATGGCCCACACTAACCTGTGTCTGCAATTCCTCAGATAGTATCCGGGTCAGCTCCGACCTTAATTTTTTTTGCCCGGCTTCACTTTGCAGCACCGAAAGCACTAAAAACAACAGGAAGAACAGAGAAAAAAGGATGCCCGCGCTTATTTTAAGGATTCTTCTCACCGATTCGTGTCAAAAATAAGAAATTTGCACCATGAATAGACCAGTCAAACTCCTTGCCATAGAATCGAGCTGCGACGACACCTCTGCCGCGGTATTGGTGGATGGGCGCGTTTTGTCGAACGAAGTTGCCGGACAGGCTGTTCATGAAAAATACGGAGGTGTTGTGCCGGAGCTGGCTTCCCGGGCGCATCAGCAGCATATCGTTCCTGTGGTTGATGCGGCTCTAAAGGCTGCAGGAGTGGCGGTTCATGATCTGGACGCAGTCGCGTATACCCGGGGACCGGGACTAATGGGCTCGCTATTGGTAGGGAGTTCTTTTGCCAAAGGTTTGGCTCTTTCCTGTAATATTCCATTGATCGGGGTTGATCATATGGATGCCCATGTGATGGCTCATTTTATTGATGATCCCAAACCTGAATTTCCTTTTTTATGTTTGGTCGTTTCAGGCGGGCATACCCAGTTGGTGCGTATGGATAATGAATTTGAGCAGAAACTGATCGGAAAAACGCGGGATGATGCAGCAGGGGAAGCCTTTGATAAAAGCGCTAAGTTATTGGGACTGCCCTATCCGGGAGGTCCGCTTATAGACCAATATGGCCGATCAGGAAATGGGAACCGGTTTCGTTTTAATACTTCCAAAATGCCTGCTTATGATTTCAGTTTCAGCGGATTAAAAACAAGTATCCTCTATTTTCTCCTGGAGCAGCAGGAACAAAACCCCAATTTTATTGCTGAAAATTTGAATGACCTCTGTGCCTCGATCCAGGAAACCATTGTTACGTACCTCATTCACAACCTGGAGCGGGCGGCCAGCGAACTGGGAATAAGCCATATTGGTATAGCCGGCGGGGTGTCGGCCAATAGTCTTTTACGCAGCCGTATTCAGGATCTCGCCCTTCGCAAAAACTGGCAAGCTTATATTCCTGCTTTTGCGTATTGTACGGATAATGCCGCTATGATCGGGATGAGTGCTTATTATCATTTCCAGGCGAAAAATTTCGGTGCATTGGGAGACAGGCCTTATGCCAGGGGAGGGAATAATGGGTAATTAAAAGGAAAATCCGACATTAGCAGGCAATGAAACCAGAATACCAGATTGCGTTGATCGAAGAGTCAGACCATGCTGCCTGCCTGGATATTTATGCGCCGTATATCCGGGATACCGTGATCACCTTTGAATACGCGGTTCCAACGGTTGAAGAATTTTCAGAACGAATCCGATCCATAACCCAAAAGTTTCCGTGGCTGGTATGCCGTTATGAGGGTAAAGTGGTGGGCTATGCATACGCCAGTCGATACCGGGATCGAATTGCCTACCAATGGTCGGTTGAAATTACCGTCTATATCCATCCCGATTTTCAGGGCAAAGGACTCGCCCGGCGTTTGTACGAAACCCTTCTGGCCATCCTGCGTTTGCAGGGATTTTTGACCGTCTACGCCATCGTAGGATATCCCAATGAGCAAAGTGTGGGTTTCCATGAGTCGATGGGTTTCGAAGCTTTTGCACTTTTTATAAAGTCGGGCTATAAACATGGGCAGTGGCGGGATACGCTTTGGCTTCAGTACACGCTGGGGGAATACCCTTCGGAGCCAAAAGATCCGGTTGGGATCGGGAGCATTATGGGAACTAAGGAACTGGAGGCTATTTTTAGGGCCTCTGCTCCGCCTACGACGCCATAAATGGACAAACATTACTGAACACTGAAAACTGAACACTGAAAACTCCGAATTCCTATCTTCGTCGCGTGAAAAAAGCGCTTCTGGTACTGGTCCTTCTTTTATCCATCATCCATCTTAAAGCCCAAACCGTTCTGGTTATTGACCAAAGCACCTTACAACCCATTGCCAAAGTACTTTTATTCAATTCACAAAAAACCATCAGCGCTACCACCAATAACGAAGGAAAAGCCGACATATCCGCCTTTGACCCTAAGGATACCCTTCACTTTACCCATATCAGCTACTTCACGGAAAGTTATTCATTCGCCCAGGTAAAGGCTTTTCAGTTTGTTGTCCCGCTTTTCCAGAAATCCATTTCCCTTTATGAAACCGTGGTATCTGCCAGCCGTTTTGAAGAAAAAGCAAAGGACATAGCCCAACAGGTTCAGGTTATTGATGCAAAAGAGCTGGCTTTTGTTAGTCTGCAAACCACTGCCGACGTACTCCAGAACAGCGGGAATATTCTCGTCCAGAAAAGCCAGCTCGGCGGGGGGAGTCCCATTATGCGCGGCTTCGAAGGCAATAAAGTACTCATGGTCGTTGATGGCGTCAGGATGAATAATGCCATTTACCGGGGTGGCCATCTTCAGAACAGCATTACGCTGGATAATTCGCTGCTCGATAAGGTCGAGATCGTATATGGTCCCGGTTCGGTGGTATATGGAAGCGATGCCCTGGGCGGGGTGATGCATTTCCATAGCAAAAAACCTTTATTGGCAGATACAGGCAAATTGCGCCTTCATGTCAATGCCTTTACCCGCTATTCTTCCGCCAGTTCTGAAGGCAGCGCACATGTAGATTTTAATTTAGGCACGCGACGATTTGCCTCGCTCAGCAGCATCACCTTTTCCCATTTTGGCGACCTGAGGCAGGGCAACAGGCGTAACCCCTTTTATGGCGATTGGGGCAAACGGAGCTTTTATGTAGAACGCGTTGGCAGCAAGGATTCTATGTTCGTGAATCCGGATCCAAACCTCCAAAAACAGTCGGGCTATGATCAGATCGACCTCTTTCAGAAGTTGCTTTTCCAGCAGAATAAAACCGTTACGCATGAGTTAAACATCCAGTATTCCAGCTCTTCCAATATTCCGCGTTACGACAGGCTCACCCAAACCCGGAATGGTGTTGCCCGCTACGCCGAATGGTATTACGGACCTCAAAACCGTTTTTTTGCCGCCTATACCCTTTCCAGTAAAGCCATTACACAGCTTTACCAGGAAGCGAAATTGATCCTCGCTTACCAGAACATTAAAGAAAGCCGGTACAGCCGCCTCTTTAACAGGGATACCCTGGAAATTCAGGAAGAGGCACTGAATATCCTGAGCTTGAATATCGACCTGGCAAAAAAAATGGGGAAACATGAACTACGCTATGGACTGGATGCCTGGTATAATGATGTGAATTCGGCAGGCAGTGGACAAAACATCCTGGATAACAGCACCTTCAAGTTGATCAGCCGCTATCCGGATGGAGGATCGACCATGCAGAATGTGGCGGCTTACCTGACTCATGCCTGGGAGATCAGCGAAAAGCTTATCCTCAATGATGGATTACGATACAGTCTGATCGGACTGAATGCCCGGTTTGCGGATAAGTCCTTTTTCCCCTTTCCATACAATGAAATAAATCAGACCAACCAGGCGCTAAACGGGAACATCGGGATGATCTACATGCCAAATAAATCGTGGCGTTATACCCTGTTGGCAGCAACGGGGTTCCGGGCACCGAACATAGATGATCTGAGCAAGGTGTTTGAATCGGTACCGGGTAAAATAATCATTCCGAATCCGGATATCCTTCCCGAATACACCTGGAACCTGAGCGGAGGAGCGACACGCTCTTTCACCGACAAAATCAGCCTCGGCACCGATATGTATTATACCCTTTACACCAATGCCATTACAACGCGGGAAGGGCAATTTAACGGGCAGGATTCTCTGTTTTATGACGGACAAATGAGTAAGGTGATCCTCAATGATAATGTTGGCAGTGCCTATATTTATGGATTCAGCGCCTACTTTCAGGCCGATATCAGTCCGCAATTTTCCATGGTCCATACTTTAAATTATACCTATGGCCGCCTGAAAACGGACAGCGTTCCCTATCCTTTGGATCATATCCCTCCGGTATTCGGGAAAAGCAGTTTCCAGCTTAAACTCAAAAAATTCAAGGGGGAGTTTTTTATCGTGTACAGTGGGGCCAAGGAGTCGAAAGACTATAACCTGGTCGGGGAAGACAATGCTCAATTTTCTGCTGACCCGGTTAATGGCTATACGCCAGCCTGGTTTACGTTTAATGTGCGTACCGCTTATCAGTTTAATAAATACCTCCGTCTGCAAGTGGCACTGGAAAATATTCTGGACAAAAACTACCGGGTTTTCGCCTCAAATATTGGTGCCCCTGGAAGGAATTTGGTATTGACATTACGCGGAAATTTTTAACTTTCCTGAGCGATTATTATGACACAAACACCATTCTGGCTTGAGCTTCTTTTCGGACTCACCACCCTGTTCTCACTTTTTTTATTCCTGCGTAGCACACCAAAAACAAAACCCGTTCTGCTTATTGTATCGCTTTGGTTGGCCATTACCGGTGTGGCAGCTCTATCCGGATTTACCCAGGTCACCAGCCTTCCGCCCCGTATGTTGTTCCTGGCACTGATCGCTTTTACCGGGATCGCCCTGCTTTTTGCCACCCAAAAAGGGAGAAACTTTATAGACGGACTGGACCCGGCTAAACTAACACTCGTTCATATTGTGCGTGTCCCGGTAGAAATTGTTTTGTTCCTGCTTTTTACTTTCGGGACCATTCCCGAACTCATGACTTTTGAAGGACGGAACCTGGATATCCTTTCCGGACTCAGTGCTCCCCTGATCTACTATTTCGGATACAGAAAAAAATCGATCGGTCGTAAGTTGCTCATCATTTGGAATTTCATCTGTATCGGCCTCCTTGTAAATATTGTGACCCATGCCATTTTAGCTGCTCCGTTCCCTTTTCAACAGCTTGCATTTGACCAGCCTAACCGGGCAGTTTTGTACTTTCCTTTTGTATGGCTTCCTCTGTTTATTGTCCCCCTGGTGCTATTCGCCCATTTGGTTTGTCTGCGTAATCTATTCAGGAAGACCGTATCTTGAACCCCCAATTTTCGCCATGAATAAAGCTTTCGTCCTGATACTGACCGTTGTTACCACCTCTCTAGCCTGCAAAACAGGAAAAACTACCTCTAAAGAACCTGTTGAGCAGGAGAGTCAACTGGGCGTTGTGTCGCTTCCTTTGATCGGCACCACCTGGCTGTTGCAGGAATTGGAGGGAAATAGTGTCCCCCAGCGCGAAATTCAACCTTATCTGGAAATTTATGAGGACAGCACCTTTGCCGCAGAAGACGGGTGCAGCCGCATTACCGGAAACGTGATTATCAAAGAAGGAAATCGTATTTCCTTCTATAACCTGGTTTCAAGCATGAATGCCTGTCCCGGACAAACCCTGGAGGCTGCCTTTCGGAGGGTTTTAGAAAATTGCGATAATTACAGTATCCAGGGAAGTACCCTCGGCCTTCAAAAAGGAAAAAAGGCACCCTCGGCCCGGTTTCTTGCCGTCCAACCAGAGGAATAATCCCCCTCAACCTCCCGCCTTCGCTATTCTCTCACTTCGTTACGATCATAGCTTCGGCGGGCGCTGCAACCTCAACCTTAACCTTAACCTCAACCTTAATCTTCTCCCTTCTCCTCTTCCTTTTTCTTCCTCAACTCCTCGATAAGTTCCATCTGTTCTTTGGTGGGCTGATTGAGATTGGGGTCATCCATATTCAGGGTATCCCAGGCGGTGATTTCGTGGGTGACCGGGTCGATATAGTACCACTCATCCCGCTTGATCAGCAGGAATCCACCGGGGGGTTTAGGAAAATAAAAGCGGGAAATTTTATCAAAGATGAACTCAACGAGAATTTCATTTTTTGAGTTGATCATGCCCATCTTTCCTTGTTTCAGGACGATGGCCGTATCATTCACAAAGGGTTCTCCGCCATCATACACAAAAGGAATGACGGTCTTGCCCATGGTATCGATATACCCGTAAAAACCATTCTTTTTAATGACACATAATCCCTCGCGAAAAATGGCAAACTGGGCATATTGGTAATCAATGACCATTTTCCCCTCAAAATCGCAATAACCAAACAAGCCATCCTTGTAAAGCGAAATCCTTCTGTTTCCGGCAAAGCGGGCCATATTATCTCCCATCGGCACGATCATCTCCATGTCTTTATTGATCACGCCCAATAGGGTGTCTTTCCGGAGTATGGCCACTTCCCGGCTTCCGTGAACATTGATCATGTGGTATTCAAAGGGTAAAATTTCTTTTCCTTTTATGGATACCATTCCCCAACGGTATTCCATTTTTCCAATTAGCGTTCCCCGGAATGACTTGTCGTTGAGTTCACGAAATACATAAGGCAAGATGAGTTTCCCTGTTTGGTCGATGGCAGCGAACAGGTCATTGGTCGACTGGTGCCCATCGTAATTATCGGTGCGGCCTACCCTTCTTACAATGGCCACTCCATCTTCATTAAAGTTCTGGGCATCATCGAAGGTGTGGGGGATGATCAGCTTGCCGGTCTTGTCAACAAAACCCGCTTTCCCGTCTAAAAACACCACCGCGCTGCCCTGGGGACCAAAAGGGCGGCAAAAGTCATAAACCGCCGGGATCACCCAGTCTTTTGTAACGGGATCGATATACCCCATTTTTTGCATGATATCATTATTCAGATGGGCAGGAATCGGGTCGTTCTGCGCTGTGGTACCAAGCACCAGAAAAGAGAAAAAGAAGCTCAATAAATATTTCATTCCGTGCAAATGTAAGGGCTGAATTCGTCTAATAAAACGAAGGGAATCATTCTTAATTATTATTTTGGCTCTTGTATGAAAAGAATATTTACCCTCTTTAGCGCAGTACTGACCATAGTGGCAGCAGACGCGCAGCAGAAAAATTTTAAAGACCTGCTAAAAACAGACATTACTCCCAACCATGCGGCACGTGCTGCCGGAAGCCTGGCCGATTCATCCATGACCTACCAATGGACCGGCTCAACCTGGAACGCGCTGGCAAAAAAGGTGTTTACCTATGACGGGCAGGGACGGATCTCCGTATTGAAGGAATATGATCCTGTGAATGGAAAGCTGGAACATCAATCCGATTATACCTACCATGCGAATGGTTCCGTGAGCATGATCGTAGTAACGGCGAGTAACGATACCAACATGGTGCCTTTTGAACGCCATCGCTACAATTTTGACACGAAAAACAACCGTACTTCTTATCGCAAAGACGTCTATTTCCTTCAGCAATGGAAGGAAGACAGTGGAGATTCGATCGAATACGTGTACGATGCAAACAACCGTATCCTGAGTTATACCCTGCTCCAACTCAGTTCGGGTGCACTCTATTATTATCAAAAGCTGACCTGGTCTGATTTTAACCAGCTTGGCTTTCCCCAAACGCTTGTGGTTCAATCCTACCAGAGTGGATTTGAAAACTATATTCGCCTTACAAACATGACCTGGGGTGTGGGTTATAATGCCTTCGACTTCACCCCGACCTCGTACGTGGGAAGCACCTGGAACGGATCCTGGAATCCGGTAGTCTATGATTCTTCCATTGTAGCGGGCGGAAAAATTCAAAAAAGTTATCAGTTCTATTACAATGGCATCAGTATCATCGATACCAGTTCACGTACCGAATACGTTTACGACCCGATGGGGCATCGTATGCAGACGATAAGTTATAGTTACGACGGGAATTCCTGGTCGATCAACAATGGAAACCGCGACAGCATTGAATATGGTATCTACGATGAGATCAAAAAACAAACGATCAGTTATTATTCAAATTCCAGTCAAGCCTGGGTATACCAAAATGAAGAGCGTTTTTATTACCATGGCCTGTCCGTTGGCGACCTGACCAAAAAGAACCTGGTTTTTTACCCAAATCCCGCCACCTCCCGGGTGATCCTTCCTGTTGAACCACCACTTAGCGAAGTTCTTTTGATTGATCTGCAAGGGAAGTCGTATACGCTTCTGGTGGAACATAACGAAGTGGATATTCGTCATCTTCCGGAAGGTTTATATTTCCTTCAGGTGAATGTCGGGGGAGAACGTCTGACAGGGAAACTGGCGATCCGCCACTAACGTTTGTTATTACTTGTATTGCTGGATTCAGAGATAAAGCCGATGAGCTCATCGTAACCAAAACTCTGGTTCCGGCAGTACATGTAGATATAATACTGGTTCTCCGTATTCATATAATTCCCCTCCGTTTCATAGGTTTCGAGAACCTGTGTTTCCGTATTTAAAGTGGTGAACAAGTAGCTGTAGTATCCTTGTTTCAGTAATACCCTGCATTCATAACGGTGAAGGCTTTCATTGTATTCCATTTTAAAGCGTTCATTGGCGCGCCAGTCGGAAAACTCTCCCATCACGTACATATCCCCACTTCTCAATTTGTTGGGTGAATTAAAGGTAAAATAGACCCAGGCATAGTCGCCATCCACAGCTCCGCTATTTTGTCCGTCTTTGTTGTCGATGACCCGTTTCCCGTTAAAATCAACAAATTCAACATAGGCACTACTGCCCCTGCGTTCTGCCGGTATCAATTCCAGGTGGTTGAGGGTATCAAAATATTTCCGGACTACGTTCTGGGATAAAAAGCGGAGACTCCGTGAATCAAAAAAGCGGTATTCATTTGTTCCGTCGAAGAGGTTCTCTTCTTCATAATTGTAGGTGTACTCGTTGCCAACGATAAACAGGGGTTTCAGGTTATAGACGGCATTATCGGTACGGTTGTTTTGGGCCAGAACCACTTTCAGGTCCTGGTAGGGGTTTATAACCTGGTACTCGTTGATGATTGCTGTAAAGTCAACCTCCTGTTTGGAGAAACGATACTGCCCGAGGGTGGCAGGATGGATATCGAATTTAAAGGTGGTCTTATCATCCAGCACAAAGATCCTGCGGGTAATGATGATGTCCTCCTCGTCATAGTTGCGGTAAACCTTCAGGAGATAATTGCCCGAAAACTTCGGTTTCATCTGCGTGCCGGGAAATTTGACACTGTAGTGCACATACTTCTGGTAGGTATTGTTCGAAAAGCTGAAATCATTGATAAACTCGAAGGTATTTCCTACCAGGTACTGCATGGGCCGTATGTCGCTCGGCTTCCACTGGGCATCACAATGGATCAGGGTATACTGATAATAGTCGTTTTCAGGAACCAACTCATCAAAACTCAGTTCAAGCTGCTCGGAACTGTTCAACTTGATCACCGGAACCGGAACATTGGTACCCGGTCTGTACACCAATACGGTATGGATCTGTGGCTCATAGATATAGTTGGTGTATTGCATTTCTTCTTTTGCACGACCAAACACTACCGAAAAGAGGGAGATGAGCAGGATACTTATTTTCTTCATGGGCTTATTCTTCCAAACTTAGGAGTTTTTCAAATAGGACTTCATATTCTTCGTCCAATTGAGAACAGCGTAAACGTACTTTTTCGTATTCCGCGTTCAATTTTCCCAGTTCGTTAGCGTTGGAAGCAATTTCCGTGCGAGCCATTTGTTCTTCGAGTTTTTCACGTTCTTTTTTGGCTTCCGCAAGCTGTTTTTCCAGCTTCTCGGCATGTTTTTGCAGCTCCTGTTTTTCGCCGATCACCACAGCGGGGGCAACCTGTACCTTTGGTTTCACCTCTTTTTTAGGCGGAGGATTTTTTGCCAGTTCTTTGTCCCGTTCTGTCTTCCATACCTGGAATTCGTCATAGGTACCCGGATATTCGCGGATTTGCTCGTCTTCGATCCACCAGATCTTATTGGCAATATTGGATACAAAATACCTGTCGTGCGATACGACGATAAAGGTACCCTCATAAAACTGAAGGGCCTGGATCAGGATATTGATGCTCTGCATGTCCAGGTGGTTGGTAGGCTCATCAAGCAGCAAAAAATTAGCCTGGGTAAGCAGGGTTTTCGCCAGGGCTACCCGCGCTTTTTCCCCGCCTGAAAGAACTTTGATCTTCTTAAAAACATCCTCGCCGGTAAACAGGAAACAGCCGAGTATGGTCCGTAATTCCTGGTCGGTTTTGGATGGGGCATGTTGACGCAGTTCATCCAGTATTGCCTGGTTGATACTCAATGATTCCAGTTGGTGCTGGGCATAAAAAGAAGGGGTTACAGCATGACCCATGGAAATTTTTCCACCTTGTATCTTTTCTGTTCCGGCGATCATCCGCAATACGGTTGATTTTCCCTTTCCATTG
Organism: Bacteroidota bacterium; assembly: GCA_036676705.1. Lineage (GTDB taxonomy): Bacteria > Bacteroidota > Bacteroidia > UBA8524 > UBA8524 > UBA8524. The sequence goes on along the minus strand of JAKFCJ010000034.1, from coordinate 17,862 downwards.
GCACCGATCAGGGCAATTTTGTCGCCCCGCACAATTTCTGCCGAGGAATGGGTTAAAATAGGGAGGTCCGGACCGTAACTTTTTGAAACATTTTCCAGGCGCGAAACCACTTTTCCTGAAGTTTGCTTCACCTCAAAACGCAGGTTGATCTCAACGGTGTCGTCCTGCACGGCGTCGATCCGGTCGAGTTTTTCCAGTTGTTTTAATTTACTTTTTGCCTGGGTGGCCTTACTGGCCTTGGCTTTAAAACGTTCAATAAAACGTTCCTGCTGACGGATATAGGCCTGCTGGTTCTCAAAGGCTTTTCCCTGTATCTCTTCCCGTTCTGTTTTTGACTCAATAAAATCATCGTAGTTACCCGGGTAATGCACCAGTTTCTGACCTGTTACATGAACAATTTTCGTTACCATGTTATTCAGGAAATACCTGTCGTGAGAAACCACGATCACGGTACCCGGATAGGCCGAAATGTATTCTTCCAGCCATTGTATGGATGGAAGGTCAAGGTGGTTGGTAGGCTCATCGAGCAAAAGCACACTCGGATTTTGCAGGAGCAATTTCGCCAGCATCACCCGCATGCGCCATCCTCCTGAAAATTCCTTTAGCGGGCGTTGAAGGTCGCTGGTTGTGAATCCCAGTCCTTCAAGTACTTTTTCTGTTTTATGATGGATATTGTAGCCATCGAGCGAATCGAATTCGGATTGGATATGGGTAAGCTTATCCATGAGTGCATCGGAATGGTCGGTTGCCATCCGTTCATAGATCGCAGCCATTTCATCTTCCAGTTCCATTACCCTTTGAAAGGCACCTAAAGCGACATGGAAGATACTTTCTTCGCTTTCATAGGATAAGAGGTCCTGGTTTAAAAAGCCGATGGTAACGTCCTTGGCTTTGGAAATGCTCCCTCCACTCAGCGAATATTCGCCGTTAATAACTCTTAATAAGGTTGATTTACCGGTACCATTTTGCCCGATAAGCCCTATTCTTTCTCCCGGTTTGATTTGCCAACCTGCATCTTTAAACAGGTATCTCCCTCCAAATTCAAAACTAAAATTTACCAAATCAATCATTGCGGCGCAAAGGTAGTTATTCTGGAAATGAAAAGAGCCGTGTTTTCACACGGCTCTTATTGCCAAATTGGGGGGAGAGGCAATTCCTGTTGGTGTGGTTCAGCACCCTCAGGAGGGATTAACAAAGGGTTTTAGCTAACTCAATGATTAGACTATTTCGTAACCCGAGACAAAGATGAAACAAGTTTTAACTTGTTTTATGAGGAAAAATCCCCTTTTTTTATGGGGATTTTTCCTCATAAGTAAAAGCGACCTATTGGCAGGAATGCTTATTTTTGGACATTAAGCACCTATCCCATGCCCGAAAACGTTAATTCCACTCCCATTACCTGGGCCGAGGCCGAGCTAATGAATGCGGCCTATATGGCGAATCCCCACGCGCTGAATACCCCGGCTTCCGGTGGTGGTTTTCAGACTTTAAAAGCCTTTCTCGTTGATTCGGTCGCCCTCCAAAATATCATTAACGGAGTTGACCAGCAAGGAAATCCCGTCCAGGACCCCGCGACCTCCATTATGCTCCTTTTGGGGGTACGTTCGGAAGATCTGGAGAAACCCCCTGCTGATCAGTGTTTCACCACCATTTTGGCTGGTGTAAATGCTGAAAACGAAATTCAAAAGCAGGTTGTCTACGATTTTTCAAGTCCATGTCCTCCAGGTTCTCCGACTTAATCGATGTTATTATATGGAGATTCAGTCCTTATTTTAAGGAATTTAGTCCCTATACGTTCGGACTGCTCCTGATCCTTATTCTTACCTTTTATTATAGAAAATCGGTAAGTGCGGATTTCAGGCGTCTGTTCCCTTTGCTGGTCTATTGGCCGCTTTCCGAATTTGCAGGTATCGTGTTCAAACAAGAATGGGGTAACAATGCGCCCGTTCATCACATCTATACGGTGTTGTACTATCTGTTGGTTGTTTACTACTTCTATCCCCTGCTTAAATCTGAAAAAGGGATGAAATTCTATTTTATCGCAAGTAGCACCCTGCTTATCCTTTTCGCGGTATTGAATGCCTACTTTTTTCAGCCTCTGAAGGTCATGCCCACCAATGCCATCATGTTCCATTGCCTGTTTATTTTGGTGATCGCCTTGTTTTCCTTTAAACAAATGCTGGCCAACCCGATCCCAACACTGCTTCGCTACCAATCCCAGTTCTGGATCAGTGCCGGTTTGCTCGTCTTCAATTCCTGGGCCTTCTTTTTCTTTGCCCTCCATGCCTATTTTCTAAGGGTAGGAAACTATCCTTTGATCTTATTAAATATACCGGGGATATTCGCTTTTGTTATGCTCCTGCTTTTTCTCCTCGCTTTTTGGGCAGAGGTCAAAACCAACCACTTTCGATATGAACACAGCGCAAAATGAAATCGCCGGTATAATCAGCCTCTGGGTGGCAGGCACCGCCTTTGCCATACTGATGAGCGCCTTTTTGATCTATTTTGTCATGCAGTATCGCCGACGCCAGTTGCTGCATGAGCAACAACAGCAGGAGCAAAAACTGCTTTTTCAACAGGAATTGATGGAAATACAGGCTGAGATAAAGAACGAAAGCCTCAACTATATTGGACGTGAGTTGCACGACAATATCGGACAAATGGCCAGTTTCCTGAAAATGCAGGTGGAATTGCTCCTGCGAAGGTCAGATCATCAAAACAATGAAGTTCTTTCTGAATTGAGGGAGCATAGCCAGAGCCTGATCGACCAGATCCGCGCCTTATCCCGGGGTTTGAACAGCCAAAACCTGGAGCGTTTCGGACTGATCGACATGATGCGTTTTGAAGTAGACCGAAGTAACCGGCTGGGCCTGGCCAGTGTCCGATTCGAAGCGCCCGAAGAAATGCCTGTCCTGTCATCGCAAGCCGCCATTTTTTTATACCGGGTATTCCAGGAATTGTTGAATAATTCACTCAAACATAGCGGAGCCAGTGAGATCTTTATCCATATTGAACAGGATAATGAAGGCATCAAATTACACTGCCAGGACAGCGGCAAAGGCTTCGACCCGCAGTCCCTCCACCAGGGCAGTGGCATAATCAACCTTTTTGAACGCTGTAAACAAATAGGTGCCGAGCTGACTATTGCCAGCAAAGTTGAGGGAGGAGCCTCCTTTTTGATTAATTTGCCCGCCAATACCTACAAAACATCATGAAACTAGCGCTCTGCGACGATCACCAGCTATTCAGGAAAGGGTTACGCCAACTCATCGAAGACTTTTCTATTCCCACCGAGATCCTTTGGGAGGCTGAAAATGGTAGGGATGCGCTGCACTATACCCGTAAAGGTTTGGTACCAGAAATCCTGTTGCTCGATGCGCAAATGCCTGTTATGGATGGAGAACAAACCGCCCGGATCCTGAAAAGTGAGTTTCCCGATGTAAAGGTATTGGTGTTGTCCATGCTCGATGAAGAGGCCCGCATTCTTTACCTCCTCCGCCAGGGCGTAAAGGGCTTTATTTCCAAGGATATTCGTCCGCAGGAGCTTGAAGAAGGACTGCTCACCGTGGCTAAAGGAGGCTATTATTTTTCCGATGCCGCTACAGCCCATATGCTGGAGACGATCCAAAGCAATAAAAGCACGAGCGAAAAGGATACACTCACGGATAAAGAAACCCAATTTTTGGCCCTTTCCTGCTCGGAACTGACCTACAAGGAAATTGCCGAACAGATGCAGTTAAGTATCAAAACCATCGACCATTACCGCATTGCGCTTTTCGAAAAGTTCAAGGTCAAATCGCGTGTAGGGCTGGTTATTTATGCCCTGAAACACGGCCTGGTACATCTCTGATTATTCTCCGAATACTTTCTTCAGCAGGTCAGAAACCTGGTGCCCGATATCGTTACGGATCTTGCCTTCTTCGATCGTTACCTTTTTGAACAGTCCATCCAACGCGCGGGTTGTTGTGTATTCTCCCAGTGTATTTTGGGTGATCGGCGGGATCAGTCCAAAACTGGCATTGGCTACCATATTGTACTTGCTCACCAGATCCTGGTAAGCCGATTCGGCTGAAACATTCCCAACCAGCGGCTTACTTAGCGAAGCTGAAATTTTGGGTGAAAAAGCGGTTACCAGGTCATCATAGGTATTGTCATTCAAATATTCTGTGGCGGAAGAATCGTGCCCTTCAAGGATCGCAAAGGCATCGCTGAATGACATATTCGTAATGGCGTTCACAAAAATGGGTTTTGCTTCTATGGCAGCATCCTCTGCGGCACGGTTGATAGCAAGTATGGTCTGTTCGACCAACTGGGATCCACCCGGTATTTTGTTCAGGTTATCAAAAATCACAGAAGCTTCAGGGGGTAATAAAATTTTTACGGTTTCATCTCCATAATACCCATCGAGGGCATTCAGGACAGAAACGGAAGTATCCGTACTTACTTCGAGGGCTTCTTTCAGGCCTTTTACCACTTCGTCGTTGGTAAGGCCCGTTTGTTGGGCGATATCCGTCAATTCCTCACAGGAACCGAAAGATAACATACCTGCACAACCAATTATCAAAGCAAATTTTTTCATAGTAGTTCAAATTTAAACTTAGTAAGCCAATTTCCTGCCATGAATGAAATGAGGTTCTTTGTTCAGCTTTTCAAAAAAGAAAAAGTAATCTTCCCCTCCATCTTCCATTTCATGTGCCTTCTTCAGCTCCTCCGGAGTTTGTTTAAAATAACGGCAGGTAAAATTAGCCTTAATAATACCCCGGGTCTTTAAGTACTGTTGAAATTTCTTTCGGGAATACCCATCTCCATATACCCACACAAAGCTCCTCCCAAAAAACTCTGGAACCTGTTCGGAAGATCGTTGAAATAGTCCATTGGGGATCAAAATTTCCATCCCTCTTTTTTTTGCATAGGTTACCGCCAAATTTGCCTTGGCCAAAGCAGGATGGGCTTCATAAAAATAGCCCCCCTCCTGCGGGATGCTACTTTGCATTCTTTCAACTTCTCCTTCAAATGAAACGATCCCCTGCTCTTCGATCGAAACGGCCTTTCGAAGCACAGGCCCCGAATATCCGGCAGAATCACAAAATGCCAATACTTCCTTCACTTCATTTTGCCAGGAAACAATTTCAATGCGGAAAAGTCCGGATAGTTCTTTTTCCAACTGTTCCAAAGGATAAAGGGGCGACAATTTGATCAGTTGAAATTTCGATCGTTGTTGAATGACGGGCCATAAAGCGGGCAGGTCCGGACTACAATCGGCCAGGCTCACCAGCCTTTTTCCTGCCTCCCTCCTGTCGGGATCGGCATAGATCCAATCATAGTGCCGGGTATCCATGGCCAGGAATGCTTCGGCGCTGCAATTTTTTCGATGGATGGAAGTAAGCGCCAGTTTTTCCAGATTGGCTTCGGCAATTTCATGCAGGCTGCTGTCGTTTTCAAGAGAAACGACGGATCTAAAAACTCCTGAAAAAGCCCAATCATCGACACCAAGTCCTCCGCACAGGTTTAACAAATTTTCTCCCCGGACCAAGCTTGCCTTATAGGTGGCTGTCGTTTCGGAACTGGCCTGTTCGATCGCTCTTTTTGTCAGGTAACACCTTTTTGAAGCAAAAACGGGAAGCTTTTTTTCAGCGCGTTGGAGGGCATCGATCCATTCGATAACAGGTGCAAGAGGAAAATTTACTTTTCCGCTGAAACGCAGCGCCAAATCACCAACCCGCGCGTTTTTATTCGCCGCAACAAAAGCCTCGACCTCCGGCCTTCGTAATATTTCAAGTAAATTTGTATTTCTTTGCATGATATTTGAGCCCCACAACCGAATATGAAAAAAATCATCGTCGCATTCGTGATACTCTTCGTTGGCAGTACGCTGTTCACCTCGTGTCACAGAGACCGCTGTCCTGCTTATAAGTTTACAAACGTAGCGAAATAGGCCTATCCGTCATATTTAAAACGGATACGTTGTTCCAGGTCTGGGTGCAGGCTACGCGCAACAGGACATTCCCTTCCTATCTTTTCTAAAATTTGTTTTTGATCCTCCGTATAGGTGATATGCGGAGAAAAGTAGACCGTTACGTCTATGGCTTCAATGCGCCTCGGGGCAGATGCCATATGTTTCATCACTTCCGCCCTGCATCCATCCATATTTATACCCCTTGCTTGTGCCGCAATTCCCATCGTCGTGATCATGCATGTTGCCAAAGCCGTAGCCACCGTGTCGGTTGGTGAAAAATATTCTCCCTTGCCCTGGTTGTCAACGGGAGCATCAGTAAGCATGCTGTTTCCGGAACGAAGATGGGTGGCTTCGGTACGTAAATTGCCTAAATAGATTACTTCTGAAGTGAACATTTGCAGTTTGCTTTTAGTAAATTTGTTTTATGCCCAAGGCGACTCTCCTCTTCCTTATTTGTTTCCTTTATGCCTTACCAAATATGGCACAATATCAGGAGAAGAGCAATCCGAATTTTCATCGTGAGATCTCGGGCGGCCTGTTCTGGCACCCGCGTGGACTTGGGCTCAATCTTAAAGCAGGCAAAAAGCTCGAATCCGGGGTTTGGCGTATGATCGATCTCGACCTGGTAAGCATGAAACATGAAAAAGAGCGGCGGGTAAGAAGTGCCAGCTTCAGCGCGCCGGGTTCCTTTTTTTATGGAAAACTGAACACGGTTTTTATTGCCCGCGGAGGTTATGGGCGGCGTTGGGACCTGAGCACCCATTTTTATAAACATACCATTGCCACCCGTTTCCAGGTGAGTGCGGGTCCCAGTATTGCCATGCTGAAACCGGTTTACCTGGAGATCTATTACCCGACTCCCGATAACCAGGCCGGTTTTCTGGTGAGTGAAAAATACGATCCTGAAAAACATACCGACCCCACTGTTATCTTTGGGAACTCTTCCTTTTTTTCAGGGATTTCCGGTACGAAAGGGCGACTTGGTTTAAATTTTAAAGCCAATATGCAATTCGACTGGAGCGACTATTACGATCAGGTCCAGGGGGTGGAACTCGGAATGGTCATTGACGCCTTCGGACGAGATATCCCGATTCTTGCACTTGCTTCGAACAAGAATATCTTTACTACCTTGTATATTTGCCTGAATATTGGGAACAGTTGGTAGTTCCCGGAAAAGGAAGCATTGTGATAGAACTCCCCGTAATACAGCCCACATCCGATACAAGTCCCATTCCCGAACGCGTTAAAAAGCCCTCCTGGCTCAAGGTTAAATTGCCCACCGGCGAGAATTACCGTACCGTTCGCAAGTTGGTAGATGAGCATAAACTTCATACCATCTGCGAAAGCGGCAATTGCCCGAATATGGGCGAATGCTGGGGAGAAGGTACCGCTACCTTCATGATCCTGGGGAATATCTGTACCCGCTCCTGTTCATTCTGCGCAGTAGCTACCGGTCGCCCTACAGAATACGACATGGACGAGCCGCGCCGGGTGGCAGAGGCTATTCGATTGATGAAGGTGCAACATGCCGTAATTACTTCGGTGAACCGCGATGAACTCAAAGACAAAGGCGCCACCGTATGGGCTGAAACCATTCGGGAAGTAAAAAGGCTAAGTCCGGGAACGACAATTGAAACCCTGATCCCCGACTTTAAAGCGCAGTGGGACCTGCTCTACATGGTCATTGACGAAAAGCCGGAAGTGGTTTCGCATAATATGGAAACCGTGGAACGCCTCTATAGAAAAGTTCGTCCCCAGGCCAAATACGAACGCTCCCTGGAACAGATCCGCCTGACCAAAGAACGAGGAGCACGCACCAAATCGGGTATTATGCTGGGAATTGGCGAAAGCGATGAAGAGGTTTTTAAAAGTATGGATGACCTCGTAGCCCACGGTTGCGATGTGCTTACCCTGGGCCAATACCTTCAGCCAACTAAAATGCACCTCGATGTACAGGAGTTTGTTCATCCCGACAAATTTGCGATGTACAAGGAAGAAGGACTAAAAAGAGGATTCGATTATGTTGAGTCAGGTCCGATGGTAAGAAGCTCCTACCACTCAGAAAGGCATTTGTAGCATTGTGTAATTTCTTTTAAATATTGAATCACCAATTCAAAATGACCATCCGTAAAATGAAAATGGCATTTTAACAATTGGGTATTTTATTTTAAATTTTGAATCAGCACCTTTGCGCCACCAAAAGGGAATAAAATCCCGGGACCAGCTCCCAAAAACTCCCTGAAACCTTTATGATTCGTTCATCTGCGCATAATGCGGGTGAATTTCCTTTGTTCCAACCAATTTTTACAAAATATGAATATGTTAATCTCAAAGGCATGGGTACTTGCCTTAGGCCTCTGTTTGCTCGTGCAAACCGCCGAAAGTACGCCATTTCGTTCTACTGTTGCCTGCGCTTATGAAAATAATGCCGAGGCACATATCTGTACCAGCGACAGTTTTTTCTTCAACAATGCCTGGCTTAAAAAAGAAGGCACTTACGACGCTACTTTCCAGGACCAAAACGGCTGCGATTCTATTGTACACCTGGCTCTATGGCATATGCCCAACAGCTATGGCGAAAGGATCATGCACCTGTGCGAAGGACAAAGTCTTGACCTCGGTGGCCATGTTATTTCAGAAGCAGGAACCTACCAACTCCATTACAAAGCCTCCTGGGGTTGCGATTCGGTAGTGCTTGTGCATGTACAGGGATTACCTGCGGCAAAAACCTCCATCAAAAAGTCATTGTGCGAAGGCGACAGTCTCTTTTTCGGAACCAAATGGATACACGAAAACGGTGTATACCAAAGCACATACGCTCGCAGCGGGGCCTGTGATTCGATGGTAACACTAACACTGGAAGTCATTCAAACCCGCTCACCTATTATCAAAGAAACAGAAGGTTTATACGCTGCAATACCTGCTGATGCATACCAGTGGTTGGTTTGTCCTGACTATCTCCCGGTTCCGAATGCGAATGAAGCCCGAATTAATATCAGCGGAGAAGGTAATTACTCCCTGCGGGTTGAAAACAAGGGGTGTATTGATACCCTCGACTGTACCTACTTTAAACGGAACACTACCGGACTGGAAACAGGATCAGAAGCTGAGATCAGCATCTACCCAAATCCGGTTTCCGAAACCCTCCATATTCGCGGAGATTTCAGCAGCACGGTGCATATCCAGGTGATCAACATGCTTGGTCAAACGGTGATCGAAGATTTTGTCCAGCCGGAGTACATCCTTTTGATCGGTATGGATGGCCTGATAAAAGGAAAATATATTGTTCGTATCAGTGAAAAAAATCAGTTGATCTCACAATCTATTGTTGTTGTTAAATAAACAACTCCCTGCGTTACCAAATAAAAAAGCCCCATTTCAGGGGCTTTTTTTATGTTTATTCAGGTCGCTGCCTATGCTTCGGCCATTTCCTCAGAATAACTTTCCATCGGAGGGCAGGCACACATCAGGTTCCGGTCGCCATAAGTATTGTTGATACGGCTAACAGCTGGCCAGAATTTGTTATGACGCGACCAGGGGGTTGGGAATGCTGCCTTTTCACGTGAATACGGACGGTCCCAAGAATCGCTTATCACCACTTCAGCAGTATGAGGCGCATTTTTGAGTGCATTGTTTTCCCGGTCAGAAATTCCGTTTTCAATGTCCGTGATCTCTTTGCGTATGCTGATCATGGCTTCGCAGAAACGATCCAATTCGCCTTTGGTTTCGCTTTCTGTTGGCTCGATCATCAGGGTACCGGCCACGGGAAAGGAAACAGTTGGAGCGTGGTAGCCATAATCCATCAGCCTTTTGGCGATATCTTCTACCTCAACGCCTGCACTTTGTTTCAGTTCACGGGTATCCAGGATCATCTCATGGGCAACCCGGTTGTGCGTTCCGGTATACAGGGTTTTGTAATAAGGAGCCAAAACGCGTTGCATATAATTCGCGTTAAGGATGGCGTATTTCGTAGCATTGGTCAAGCCTTCGCCGCCCATCATCTGGATATAGGCATAGCTGATCAGGAGTATGCTTGCACTTCCCCATGGGGCTGCAGATACCGCGGATATGGCCTGGTCTCCTCCTGTTTTTACAACCGGATGTCCGGGTAAAAATGGAACCAGGTGTTTCGCCACACAGATCGGACCCATTCCGGGGCCACCACCACCATGAGGAATACAGAAGGTTTTATGCAGGTTCAAATGGCAAACGTCGGCACCGATCATTCCCGGACTGGTCAATCCTACCTGGGCATTCATGTTTGCGCCGTCCATATACACCTGGCCGCCAAACGAATGGATGATGCTGGTGATCTCTTTGATACTTTCTTCAAAAACACCATGGGTAGATGGGTACGTCACCATCAAACAAGCCAGGGTATCTTTATACTGTTCGGCCTTCGCTTTCAGGTCGGCTACATCGATATTTCCTTTCTCATCGGTTTTGGTTACCACCACATCCATACCGGCCATGACGGCTGAGGCGGGATTGGTACCATGCGCCGAAGCAGGAATAAGCGCCACATTACGATGACCTTCATTACGGCTCAGGAAATACTCACGGATCACGAGGAGTCCGGCATACTCACCCTGGGCCCCGGCATTCGGTTGAAGGCTTACTCCGGCAAAACCGGTAATTTCTGCCAGTGCACCTGAAAGCTCGTCAAATATCTCCCGGTATCCTGCTGCCTGTGCTGCGGGTACAAAAGGATGGATCTGGTTAAATTCCGGCCAGGTGATCGGCATCATTTCCGAGGTGGCATTCAGTTTCATGGTGCAGGATCCCAGCGAGATCATGCTGTGTACCAGCGAAAGGTCCTTTTGTTCCAGTCGGCGGATATACCGTAACATCTCATGTTCTGTATGGTAGCTGTTGAAAACGGGATGTTCCATGAAGGAAGATTTGCGTTTTAAGCCTGTTGGCCAGCTGATCTCCAAATTATTCGCAAATCCCTGGAGCTGGGAAAGAGCAGGTTTCGGTGAATTTTGAGCAAAGAGGGCCAAAATCGCCTGTACATCTTCCAGTGTGGTGGTTTCATCCAGCGAAATTCCGATACTGTGGTCGTCAAAATAGCGGAAGTTGATCCTGCTATCCTGGGAAGCCTGGCGGATATTTTCAGCCAGTCCGGCAACATCCACACGAAGGGTATCGAAATAGTCGGCATGACGCACCTTATGACCGAGTTGGGTCAGTCCTTTATCAAGCACCTTGGCCAGGCCATGGATACGGCCAGCGATTTTTTTCAATCCGGCAGGACCGTGATAAACGGCGTACATACTGGCCATTACGGAAAGAAGTACTTGTGCTGTACAAATATTGGAAGTCGCTTTTTCACGACGAATATGTTGCTCACGTGTTTGCAGGGCCATGCGGTAGGCCGTTTTTCCCTGGGCATCGATGGATACGCCGATGATACGTCCGGGAATGCTGCGTTTGAACTCGTCTTTGGTAGCCAGGAAGCCCGCATGTGGACCGCCATAGCCCAATGGCACACCAAAACGCTGGCTTGAGCCAATAACGATATCGGCTCCCCATTCTCCGGGAGGAGTTAAGAGGGTCAGTGAAAGCAGGTCGACCGAAACGCAGGTCATTACTTTGGCTGCTTTGGCGCTTGCACAGAAGGATGAATAATCATAGATGATACCGTCATTCGCCGGGTACTGGACCAGGGCTCCGAAAAACGCTTCGGTAAGCTTAATTTCTTTATGATTTCCGATGACCAGTTCTACCCCTATCGGAGCCGATCTGGTTTTAAGAAGATCGATGGTTTGCGGGAAACACTCCTGGGAGATGAAAAATTTCATTCCCTGGTTTTTGTCTTTCAGGGCAAGGGCCATGTGCATGGCTTCTGCAGCTGCAGTAGCCTCATCGAGCAGGGAAGCATTGGCGATCTCCATTCCGCTCAATTCCATGACCAGGGTCTGGAAATTGATCAGTGCCTCCAGCCTTCCCTGGGCAATTTCCGCCTGATAAGGGGTATAAGCGGTGTACCATGCCGGATTTTCGGTGATATTCCGGAGTATTACTCCCGGAGTATAACAATTGTAATACCCTGTACCGATATAAGACTTAAAAATCTGGTTCTTTGAAGCAATCCCCTTCAACTTGTTAAGAAAGGCCTGTTCCTCCATTCCTGCCGGAAGGTCCAAAGGTTTCGGAAGGCGGATCGATGCGGGTACCGTTTCGTCAATTAACTGATCGAGGGAGTTGGCTCCAATAAGGTCAAGCATTTGCTTGGTTTCAGCAGCATCAGGACCATTGTGCCTGTGCTCAAATCTGTCGTAATTCTGAATGGAAAGTGGCATTTCGGGGCGTTTGAAAAAATTTCACGAATATAAGCAATACACGGCTAGAGTACGAGGAAATCCTCGCCTTTATAGTCAAGTGCCTGGGATAATTTTTCCATGCCCATTGGCTTAAGGATATAACCCTTTAATCCGGCAGGATGCTCCCTTGCTTTATCCATATCGGTATTCAGGGGCGAGGAGCTTACGATATAAATAGTGGCGTTTTTCTTAAAGCGTTTCTGCGCCCGGTCGATCTCATCCAGCACATCCCAACCGTCGAGTGCGTTCATATTAATATCCACGAAAAAATAGTCCGGAAAGGTCATGTCGGAATAGGCTTTGATAGCATGAATAGCTGATTCTCCGTCTTCATAAAATTCGGAAGACGAAACGCGGCTGATGCGTTTAAGTAATGTTGTTCCTACAAAACGGTAAACGGAGTCATCATCAACCAAAACAACTTTCATAATTTTGCGTCATTAACGAAGTTATGTGTGAATATAGATAATTTGTTTAATCAAACAAAAAATCGTCATTCGCTCAATTATAGACAGGCAGAAAAGAATAGTTTTTACTGTATTCCAGCATCTGTCCTGTAAAATCCTTCGGATATTCCACTTTTACATCAACAATCTTATCTCCTTCATACACCGCCACCAATTTAGGTTGGATAAATCCGGAATAGGGAGCCAGGTTTAATTTGGCGTAACGTTCCAAAATTTCCTTGTGCAGCACCTGGTCGACTTTTACACCGTATGTTTCAACCAGTGCCTGCCCGGCCTTAAAGTCACCTTCCGATTTTATGCGCTGTATCTCCTTTAACAATTCACCAAAAAGGGCACGCAGTTTTGTATAGTCGTTCACCCGAACATAGGTTTTTCCATCGCGCTGAAAAAACTCGATTACATTTTGGGATTTTCCTTTTTCATAGGCCCATTTCGCTACCAACTGGCGGTTACGCATATGCGCTTCTTCTATTTCATCTCCCAGTTTGATGCGTGTCAGTTGGGTGATCAGGCCATTCATGATATAGCTGTCGTATTCAGCTTTGCCCACGTCGAGTGTGTTCATCACCCCGATCTCGATCAGTTTCGGATCCATAATATAATAAAGAGCCACCAGGTCAGCCCGTGCTTCTTCCAGTGTTGATGCATATTGGATCAGGGTTTTATCGGGAGTACCAACCCCTTTATTGATTTTTCCCGAAGCATGACCGATCACTTCGTGCATGTCGGTATGCAGGTCTGAGGCCAGGGCGCCGTGTTCTTTAATGCGTTTGATCACCCTTTCGTCGCAACCAAACTCGTCCAATGCGCTGCCTTTTGTTTTGGCTTCATTATAGGAATGTACAATATTACCCAGGGAAACAGATTTCGAACCTTTTTCTTCCCGTACCCAGTTATTATTGGGCAGGTTGATCCCGATCGGTGTACTTGGAGCGGCATCCCCGCTTTCCACGACTACCGTGATCACTTTTGCCTCGATACCCTTAACAACTTCTTTTTTATGCTCAGGATACAGCGGAGAATTGTCTTCAAACCATTGTGCCTGTTCCGAAATGGCCTGGATCCTTTCGGTAGCTTTAAGGTCTTTAAAGGATACTACCGACTCAAAACTTCCTTTTTTGCCAATGGCGTCAAGATAAACTTCTATAAAACCATTAACCACATCCACCTGGCTTTTTACATCCTTCACCCAGGCAGTATTGTAAATATCCCAATCGTTTACATCTCCACTGTGGTAGTATTTTACAAGTTTTTCAAGGGCGTCTTTTTGTTCGGGTGTTTCGGCAAGGGGAATCGCTTTTTCGAGCCAGTAAACGATCTTTTCAATGGCCTGGGTATACATTCCGCCCACATGCCAAACCTTTTCCGTTACCTGGCCGTTTTCTTTAACCACTTTGGTGTTGAGTCCGTATTCCGGAAGTTTTGTGCCCTTATCTTCCGTAAATTTCGCATAATAGGCTTCCACTTCTTTTTGGGTAACACCCTCGTAAAAGTTGTTCGCGCTTTCTGCCACATTATCAATGTTCGCCGCCTGGTTCACGATCTTGGCGTCAATTTTCGGGTCGAACATGATCTCGGTAAGTGCAGCAAACTCTGGAGATGAAGGGGCTACGGGAAATCCTTTTGGATCAGAAGCGGCAACCAATTCAGCATAATATGGTTTCGGAAATTCCGGTAAAAATTTGGAATTGCTGTAGTGGTGATGGATACCGTTGCTGAACCAAACCCGCTTTACATATTCCATGAATTTCCCGTACTCCGGTTTTGTTTTATCGCCGGAGTATGTGTTCACAATGTTTTCAAGTGTTTTACGGATGGCCAGGTTATGCTTGTATTTTTGGTCATAGATAATGTCCCTTCCGCACAGGGCTGCTTCATACAGGTAATAAACCAACTCCTTTTGTTGCGGGGTCAATTCTTCAAATCCGGGAACCTGGTAGCGCAGGATCTGGAGGTCGGCAAACTGTTCGGCTATATACTCAAAGTCTTCTGCTGGCTTATCTTGTTCTTTCACTTTATCCATATTTGAGTTGTTGCATGATGGGGCCAGCAAAGCAGTTACAGCAAGCCCGATCAGGAAGAGGTATCTCTGTTTCATCATGTTCTTTTTCGTTTAACTTTGCGCAAGTTAAAGAAAGCAAGTTCCAAGGCAAATTATGATACAGAGAAAACAGAGTATTTATCTTTTTTTGATCCTATGTATTATCGCATTTCTTTTGGGGAGCAACCCTGTCATGCTGACGCTTTCAGGCCAAC
Organism: Bacteroidota bacterium; assembly: GCA_036676705.1. Classification (GTDB taxonomy): domain Bacteria; phylum Bacteroidota; class Bacteroidia; order UBA8524; family UBA8524; genus UBA8524. The sequence goes on along the minus strand of JAKFCJ010000034.1, from coordinate 2,857 downwards.
CGTCCTGGGATAAGATCGATTTGGCAACTATCGAGGTAAGTGTCTTAAAAATCGACAGGATCATTAGCGGGCAATCTGATTTCTTCACCTGGAATTCATATCTCATATACGGATTGGCAGCCACGGGTTTGCTGGCTCTTTTAGCTCTTTTCCTCTATAAAAACCGCAAGCTGCAACTGCTTTTATGCGGCTTCAATTACCTGTTTATGGCAGGAACAGGTGTATTGATGTATTTTTATTTGGAAGAAGGAAAAAGTTGGTTCCTCGTTACCGATCAGTCCGAACTGCATTATTCCTTTTTGATAGCCATCGTGCTTCCCGTATTCAATTTTCTGGCGATGCGCGGGATCTTCAGCGATGAAAAACTGGTCCGTTCGATGGATCGTTTGCGTTAAAAAACATAACCTACACCTGCTCCGAACTGGAGCATGATAAATTCCTGCTTAAAGTCGGAGAATGACTGTTCAGGGGCTTGTCCTTCGACCTGGGTAATTTGTTCCACCTGCAAAAACTCCGGCCTGGCTGCGAAATAGTCGGCATTGGCCAGGATCACCCATCCCCATTTTATTTCATACTTAAATGTCATCCCCCCTCCCAGCACCAGTGACGAAGCCTGGCTTTTTTTCCGGGTATAGACTGCAGGAGGTTCTGTTGTGCGCGATACGCCATTTATGACAAGTTCGGGAGAAATAAAGTTCAGGGCCCCGGCGCTTAGCCGAAAATCGATGGCTGCCTTTTTAAAATTATGGCTCCATTGCGGCCCGAAGGTGAATCCCGTTACCGACCAAAAGGCCCGCTCTGCCTTCCATTGATAGGTGTTTGCATTAATATTTAAAGCCTCAGACAGGGCCTCGTTGTCGACCGGGTGTGCGGCAAAGCTTAACATGGCAAACCCGCCAAACTTTTTATGGATCTTATGTCCGAACAGCGCATTGAGCGTAAAACCGGTATTGGCATATCCGGCGGCCGTATTATTGGGAGCGTCGGAAGCAAAATCACCTTCAGGTAAACTAACACCCAATGTAACATGAAAAAAACCTCCTACATCCTGCTGTGCCTGAGCAAGGCCAAAAAATACCAGCAACAGAAGGAGGAATCGTGTTCTCACTTTTTCTGGATCGTTTGTTCGCGGTCAGGGCCTATCGAGATAATGCGTATTGGCACGGCACATTCGGTTTCCATAAAGGCAATATAATCCCGGAATGTTTCCGGCAATTCATTGTATTGCCGCATCACAGAAATATCCTCCTGCCAGCCCGGAAATTCCTTATAGATAGGCGTAACGGTTGTTCCCTGTATATTGAACGGACATTGTTCTTCATCCGAACACCCTTCGTAGGCCAAGGCTGCATTGATGGTATCCAAACCGCTCAGTACATCGGCCTTCATCATGATCAGCTCATCCACCCCGCTCAGCATAATGGCGTATTTTAAAGCTGGAAGATCGAGCCACCCTGTCCTTCTCGGACGACCTGTGGTGGCTCCGAATTCATGGCCTTTCGTACGCAGAAATTCTCCCGTTTCGTTGTTGAGTTCCGTAGGAAAAGGACCTGATCCAACCCGGGTACAATATGCTTTAAAAATACCGGTGACCTTACGGATATGTTTCGGGGCCAAACCGAGTCCTACACAAGCGCCCCCCGAAATGGTATTGGAGGAAGTCACATAGGGATAGGAACCGAAGTCCAGGTCAAGCAAAGAACCCTGTGCACCTTCAGCGAGTATTTTTTTCCCCTCAACAATATGCCGGTGAAGAAAAAATTCGGAGTTCACCTGTTTGAAGCCGCGCAGGTATTCCACTGCCTCGAACCATTGCGATTCCAGGCGGGCAAGCTCTTCTTCATACTCAAATGCGTAGTAGCGAAAAACAGAAATATGCTTTTCGAGTGCTTTGCTGTATAATTTTTTAAACTCGGGGGAATCTGCATCTCCAACACGAAGTCCGGAACGACCCGTTTTATCCTGGTAGGTCGGAGAAATTCCCCGAAGTGTGGAGCCGATCTTATCGTCGCCCTTGGCCTTTTCACTGGCGGCGTCGAGCAAACGGTGACTGGGTAAAATCAGGTGTGCTTTTTTGGAAATATAGAGGCGGGAGCGCACATCGGCTCCTGCCGCGATGGTTTTTTCAATTTCTGCACGGAGCAGGATGGGATCGATAACCACACCATTTCCTATCAGGTTGATGCAGTTTTCATGAAAAATACCCGAGGGGATGGTATTCAGGACATGTTTTTTTCCATTGATCTCGAGCGAGTGTCCCGCATTTGGCCCGCCCTGAAAGCGTGCAACCACATCATAGGAGGGAGTGAGGAAATCAGCAATTTTTCCTTTGCCCTCGTCACCCCATTGTAATCCCAACAATACATCAACCATCTCTTCTTCTATTTAAAATCCAGTAAACTATCCAATTATTTTTCTTCAACAACCGGAGTGGCAACTTCCTTCTTGCAGGAAATACACCGGCTATTTTCATCGAGGACCGGATCCCCGTACAAATTCAACGAATGCGATGTCACTTTGAATTTCAACAATTCACCCATCATATTCTGAATTTGCTGGAGACGCGGGTCGCAAAATTCCATTACATTGGAGCAAACATTGCAGATCAGGTGATCGTGCTGTTTGTACCCGTATGACTTTTCGAAAAGGGCCATGTTTTGTCCGAACTGGTGCCGCGTTACCAGGCCGCATTCCAGTAAAAGATCGAGGGTATTGTAAACCGTTGCGCGCGAAACATGGTAGTTCCTGTTTTTCATCTGGATGTACAGGGTCTCCACGTCGAAATGGCCTTCGCCCGAATAAATTTCATCAAGAATGGCGTATCGTTCCGGCGTTTTACGTTGTTTTTTCGTCTCCA
>JAKFCJ010000033.1:0-1518 GCA_036676705.1 Bacteroidota bacterium | reverse complement strand
TCATGAGTGCAGGCAGTGGAGTGCAACATTCTGAAGCCAATGTGTCTGCAACGGAACCGGTAACCTTATTCCAGGTTTGGATCTATCCCAAAGAAAGAAATATTACTCCCCGCTACGACCAGCGAAGTTTTGAAGTGAGTGAGCGGATAAATAACTGGCAGTACGTAGTATCGCCCCTCGAAAAAGACGGCGGTTTGTGGATCAACCAGGATGCACGTTTTGCTCTAACGAAACTGGAAGCAGGAAAAGCGCTGCATTATGAAAATGCTTTTAAAGGCAACGGTGTTTTTCTCGTGGTGATCAATGGTAGCATAGACCTGGGAGAGACGAGGCTGAACAAAAGAGATGCTGCGGGAGTTGAAAACACGGAAGGATTTACTATCACAGCAATTGAGGATGCGGAGGTTCTGGCGATAGAAGTTCCAATAAACTAACGAGGAAGCCGCCGAAATTCCTCAGGTGTATATATAAAGCAGGATAGGCTTTGCTGATCCGTCTATAAATGTCTTTAGCTGCTGAAGGAACGGGGGAGAAACGGTGGGACAGCCAAGGCTTGGACATATCAATAAAGGATAGATTTCCCTACCGGGCACACAGGCATGTGCATGCAGGACCACGAATCTTTCAAATGCCTTGCTGTTGCCGGCATCCATGCCATGCAGTTTATAGGCTAGCCCAAACCGGCCATAATATTCCCTACCGATCTTATATTTACCTAACGACGTGCAGTTACTACCGGGTCTATTGGAAAAGACAAGTTGACCATCGGAACTTACGGAGCCCGATCCGTGCGTAACCAGGCCCCCTGCCAGCACACTTTTTTTCTTTAGATTATAAATGAAAAAACGCTTTTTCCCTGAAGGCAGGCTCATATCTACCATAAAACAATAGGATGTATTATATCCATTATTTTTGCAGAAAGCCATAAGTCCATCGGATTGAGATTCAAGTTTTTTGCAACCAGTCCAGACGACAATGTTACAACCGCTGCTGCCGGGACTACCCTAACCGGAATAGCAGAACCGGTGACATTATCCCCCATAAACAACGCGGTGACTAAAAAAGCCAGGGATATGATCACCAGGAGAGTAAAAATTTGGAGAACCCGTTTCATACAAAGTGTGACATAGAGATGAGGAACAGGTAAATTTCCACAATCTTTGTACCCCGGACCCCTAAAATAAAAGCCTTTCCGTGCGGAAAGGCCTGGCAGGAAAATCTACAGAGAGAATTATTTCAGTAGTACGCTCACTGCTGATAATTGCCTCAGCGTTTCTGCGATGGCGTTGGCATCGATACCGATCTCGTGGTATAACTCTTTGGGAGAACCATGTTCAACTAACCTGTCCGGAATACCCATGATCCTTACGTCTGCCTGGTAACCATGTGCATTCATAAATTCCAATATCGCAGACCCAAACCCACCAACGACCGTTCCGTCTTCGATAGTAATGATTTTCCTGAATTTGACAAATACTTCATGCAACAGTTCTTCATCGAGAGGTTTTGCAAACCGCA
>JAKFCJ010000032.1:0-11744 GCA_036676705.1 Bacteroidota bacterium | reverse complement strand
CTGGCATGTGGCGCGGCTGCGGGAATTGCAGCGGTGTTTAATGCGCCTGTAGCGGGAGTGATCTTCGCACTGGAAGCGATCATGACGGAGGCGACCATCAGCGCTTTTATTCCCATCATTATTGCATCGGTGAGCGGCGCTTTGGTTTCTATGATCGTGTTAAACGAAGAGATCCTGTTTTCCTACAAAGAGGCCCTGGTTTTTGATTACCACAATGTGCCGCTTTATATCCTGTTTTCCATTTTAACCGGGATCATGTCGGTGAACTACGGACGCATGTCGTGGAAGATCAACCTGTGGAATCAAAAAGCAGACAATAAGCCCTGGTGGAGGGCGGTTCGCGGCGGACTCTTCCTGGCAGTCCTGATCTTTATTTTTCCGTCCCTGTTCGGCGAAGGATACGAGAGTATTACGGAACTGATGCATGGAAATGCGGAAAGCCTCTATAATGCCAGTTTTTTTGCGCGATTTATTGATGAATCCTGGGCAGTCCTGCTTTTTATTGGCTTAACCGGATTCATTAAAGTAGTGGCCACCAGCATGACGGTATCGAGTGGCGGAAACGGGGGTAATTTTGCTCCTTCCCTCTTTGTCGGGGCCTATATCGGCTTCTTTTTTTCGCGCCTGGTGAATTTGCTGGGCGTGGCCGAAGTTAACGAAACGAATTTTGTGATCGCCGGAATGGCAGGACTGCTTTCCGGAATCATGTACACCCCACTTACCGGCATATTCCTTATAGCCGAACTCACAGGAGGTTACGACCTGATGATCCCGATCATGCTTGTGTCGGCCGTCAGTTATGCCATTGCCCGAAGTTTCGAGCGTCATCCAGTCGACAAAAGGGCCTTGATGGAGCGTTTATCCGAAGAGGAAAACGAGGCAGACCTGTCCTAAACCTTATTTCAATTTAAACGGGTTAGAAAATCTGGGGTGCGTTGTCAGCGTTTCGTCAGTAAGGGCTGTCAAAAAGGCGACCAGATCTTCTTTATCTGTTTGGCTAAGATTTAATCGGCGTGGTTTTTCTATGAGTTCAATGGTTCCATTTGGATGGGTAACGCTTTCAAACAGGCGACGGTCGAGATTCGTATGCATTTTTACACCATGGTCGTAATGATTGACCACGTCCATCAACGTTTTAAATCGGCCATCGTGCATGTAGGGGCCTGTTATCGCCACATTTCTCAATGAAGGGATCTTAAAAAGTCCCTGCTCTACCTCGCCAATTCCAATTTCATTTTGTTTTTCGGGAGTCATGCCCGGATCGGAATAGGAATACTCGAGTCCGATATTGGCAAAATCGCCTACTATGTTCAGATTATTATTTCCTCCATTGCTGCCACCCCAGCCACCGCCACCATTTCCTCCGGCAAAACCTTCGAAAATATTCATGTTATTAAAATTTCTTCCTCCATGGCAATTTCCACATTGAGCTTTAAAAAAAACCACCTGTCCTCTTTCTTCCTGGGGAGTTAATGTTCGTTTATCAAGACGGCTGGAATTCGACATCATAGCGGAAATAAACTCGGCGAGTGCGGTGGAAATCCGATCACCGTTTATGGTATCAGTTCCGAAAGCACGCGAAAACAACGCGCTGTAATATGGTATTTCGCTGAGTTTGGCAGCAAGTAATTGGGGACTTTCCGTTCCCATTTCCACCAGGTGCTGTACCGGGTCGAGCACCATTTCTTTCAGTCCATTGCGCCGAAGGTCCCAAAAATAGGAACCATTTACAGGCATATTAAAAATGGCCATGGAATTTCTGCCCGTTTCTTCCCCCATGAATCCCCGGCTCAAAGTAAGTCCGTCGCTAAAAGCCCTTTCCTGGTGATGACAGCTGGCACAGGCAATGGTATTGCTCACCGACAATGCCTTGTCATAAAACAATACCCTACCCAGGGTGGCCAGATCGTTGTTGATCGCCTTGCCCCTGAGGCCAGAGGTATTGTAACCCGGCTGATTGAAATCATACACGCCTACGGGCAATTCAAGTTCCATAAGACGCGAAGCGCCTGAATCCGGTAAACTTTCACGCTGACAAGAAGTCCAGATGATCCCGGATAAGCATGCTACGAATAAAAAATAGATAGCCTTTTTCATTGGATTTTAATTAGAGCCTGACAATAAAGTAGATGAACGATGGAACCTGAACCAGGGTATTTTTGGAACTGGAATACATAACCTGATCGGAGTTCGGTGAACTGGAATTCGTGCTTCTTCTGGTCATGGTTTCCGTAATGGTATACATGCTTAATTCGGTTCCCAATGCCAAACGTTCGCTGATATTAAACTGGATCCCCACTACCGGGCCAAAGCCGGTCCGTTCACGGTAGTCCTTTGTTTCTGAGAAAAATACCTGGTTATTAAAATTTGTAAATGTGGATGAGGAATTCACAACGGTTTTTCCATAGATATAATCCAGACCGGCATAGAGGTTCCATCTTTTAGTGAGGATGTATTGAAACTCCACACCAACGCGTGTATCCAATAAGGTGCTTTGTTAACTGCTTTTTGAATTGCTGTTTGGCTGGTCCGAGTTAAAGGCAAATTTCCGATACCCAAAACCGCTTCTTAACCCGATCGCATGTTTATTCGCATTCCGCCAATACAAATATTTGTACTGAAAGTCATAGGGGGTATTATTAAAGGTAGAACCATTAAAACTTACCAGGGTCTGAATAAAATTCGTTGCATTGATGGCGACCTGATGTTCATGTTTGGGTGCAAGGGTCGAATCCTGCTGGGCAGAGACAGAAACACAAAGCGAAAAGAGGACAATAAAAAGCAGGGACAGGTTTTTCATAAACTATTTAAATCTACGTAATTCATTCATTAAGACAAAAAAAAGCCACGTCCTGAGAACGTGGCTTCATCGAAATTAGTTGCATCTTATTCCGGTTTCTCCGGTTTTTTCGACGAATTGTCAGGTTTCTTATTTGGCTTTCCTTGTGGATCCCTCTCCTGGTCTTTCCCTTTTAAATACTCCGGCAATTCCATTCCGGCCATATTAAAGAGGTCCTGAAGGGGTGGAACCGACTTCATCAAACCGCTGATAAAATTCGCTGTTCCGGTTTGTCCGTCAGAATTATTCCCCTGATCCCATACGGTAATTTTATCGATCTTGATATTTTTGATCGCTTCCACCTGGGTTTTCACCAATTCAGGGAGTTTGTCGGCTATAAGGAACATCACCGCTTTCTGGGGATCTCCTCCTGCTGCCTGCACCACTCTGTTGTACCCTTCGGCCTGTTTCGTGAGGATCTCAAATATACCCCGGGCTTCCGCATCCATACGTGCAAAGATCGCATCGGCATCTCCCTGGGCCAGTCGTCTTACTTTTTCAGCCTCGGCTTCTGCGTCAATAATTTGTTTTTGTTTATCGATCTCAGCGGGGATGATGATATTCGCATGCTGGGTAGCTTTTTCCCTTGCTGCACGGGCATCCTCAGCAGCACGTTCTGCCGAATAGGCTTCTTCGAGTGCCTTGGCTTGTTGTACTTTTTCAGCGGCGATAGCTCTTCGCAAAGCTTCCGCCTCTTTTTCCCGGCGTTCGGCATCGGTAGAAGCTATGGAAATTTTCGCTTTATTCTCCCCCTCTACCGCAATGGCATTGGCATCAGCCACGCGTACCCGGGTATCCCGCTCCGCATCGGCTTTTCCGATATTTTCATCCCGATGAGCCCCGGCGATCAGGATCTCCTTTTCCTTATTCGCATTGGCGATCATAACGTCGCGATCCCTGTGTGTTTCTGCAATACGGATGTCTTTGTCGCGATCCGCTTCTGCTTTACCGATCTCTCCATAACGTTCCTGCTCCGCCACGGTCTTTTTCGCTTCGTTAATGGCTTTGGCAGCCGCTTCTTTTCCCAAAGCCTCAATATATCCAGACTCATCTCTTAAGTCGGTTACGTTTACGTTGATCAGCTTTAAACCGATCTTTCTCAATTCGGAATCCACATTGGAAGACACATTGATCAAAAACTTGTCGCGATCTGAGTTGATCTCTTCAATATCCATGGTAGCGATCACCAAACGCAGTTGCCCGAACAGGATATCTTTCGCTATTTCCTGGATCTGATCCTTATTCAATCCCAATAAACGTTCGGCTGCATTCTGCATGATATCCGGTTCGGTTGAGATACCCACGGTAAACCGACAGGGCACATCGATACGGATATTCTGTTTCGACAGGGCATTGGTCAGATTGGCTTCGATCGATATGGGTTGCAGATCGAGGAAGGCATAACTCTGAAATACCGGCCAGATAAAGGCGGCCCCCCCGTGAATACACTTCGCCGACGAATTGTCGCCTGCCTTGTTTTTACCGGTTTTTCCATAAACTACCAGGATACGGTCGGAAGGACAACGTTTGTAACGGGATAATATGGCCGAGAAGGTCACAAAAAGGACCACAATGACCACAGCGATCAAAATAATTGGACTCATTTAGTATGTGTTTTATGATTCGATTTTTTCAACGAGAAGCAGGTTTTCATTCTGGAGGGCGACGACTTTCACCTGGGTACCCGAGGGGATCGCTTCATCCCGGCTGACGGCATCCAGTTCACGTAAAGCGCCTTGTATACGAATATGAACCTTTCCCCTACCTGTATTTTTCGCGGGGATGCCCAGGTAAACTTCGCAGGTAAGGCCAACGGCATTTTGGTAATTCATGGTTCCCGACTGAGACATTTTCGCCATTTGGACGAAGATCATCATCACGAGAAACACAAGGACAGAACCCGCAAATACGGCTACCAAACCAAGTACAAAATGGTTTTCTATGGTATCATACAGCGTAATGCCCGTCCAGGAAAATCCCAGAAAAAAATTGATCATGTTCCGGAAGGTAAAAAGCTGAAACGGGCCATCATCGCCATCGGTATCAAAATCAGCATCCATCCCTCCATCCGCGTCCATGCCCATAAATGTAGCAACAGACTGGATTAAAAAGATCATCGAACTGGGTATGGCAAGGATCCATAACACCCGTTCAAAGCCGGTTAGGGCTTCCCACCATTCGGTCATAGGTTTTTCGTTTAGGTCGTATACAATAATAAGGAGCGCTATCTTATATCACAAACGAATTCGCTCAAGTTTAAAACAAAAGAAGTTGTTCATTATTTCTACGTACGAAGATATCCAAATTATATTTTCTTTTATCATTATTTTTAAAATATTTTTTTCTGGCCAGTGAAATTTGGTCGTGCATACTGCGCGCAAATGCCCCCTCTCCGCGCATCCGGGTACCTGTTCGGCTATCGTTGAGCTTTCCTCCGTGCAGGGCCTTGATCTGGTTTAAAACTTTGTCGGCCCTGTCGGGGAACGTGAGCCGGATCCAGTCCTCAAACAAAGGTCCGATCGCCCCGTTCAGGCGCACAACAGTGTGCTGGATGCCGATCGCCCCGGCTTCGGAAACCGCTTTACTCAGCTCAAATATTTCATGGCTATTGATGGATGGAATCAATGGCGCCATCATCACCTGAACAGGTATCCCGGCAGCACTAAGCGTTTCAATGGTTCTCAGTTTAGCCTGAACAGAGGAGGTTCGTGGTTCTAAAACACGCCGGAGGTCTTCCTGCATTGAAGTGAAGCTAATGGTTACATGCACCAAACCCATGGCATTCAATTCTTTAAGAATATCCAGATCCCGAACTACGAGTGCATTTTTGGTAATGATCCCCACCGGATGCCTGAAATCAAGGAGTACCTGTAGCAGTTTTCGGGTTACCTTAAATTTCCTTTCCGCGGGCTGGTAACAGTCCGTATTCCCGGAAAGCATGATGGGTTCTACTTTCCAGTTTGGCCGGGATAACTCTTTTGCCAGCAGAGCCGGAGCATTGGTCTTGATCAGTATCTTTTGTTCAAAGTCGGTACCGGCGCTATAACCCCAATAATTATGGGTATTTCGTGCATAACAGTAAATACAACCGTGTTCGCAGCCCTGATACGGGTTCATGCTCCAGGCCAGCCCTATGTCCGGACTATCTACCCGGTTAAGTATGGATTTCGGAAACACTTCCGTGTATTCGCTTGGCACTTTTTGCTCGCTGTCCTCATCCTCATCGATGCCTTCCCAAAATTCTTTAACCGGCTGTATCCGGCTGTATGGATTGGGGGAATTGCTCTGTGCTCCCCTCCCTTTTTTGAGTTCGCTTGTTTGTGCTTTCATATACTGAGTGGTTTAGGTGCCTGACTAATTTTATCGCTGTAACGCGGGTCTTCTATGGTTTTTATTTTGTTTTGGCTGCTCACTTCGATGCTGTAAAAGCCGAATTCCTCGCATACACGTCCGCAAACCGCATACACGCCCCTGCCCCGGAAAGGGAATTGTTTGGCGGTATCCGGAAAATGGACGGTATCGAAGAAGAAGCCCCTGCGGTCAACGAAGGTCCCGAAGTTCATACGCTCCCCCTTGAGGGTCGTGGTATCCTTTACAGTGACCAGATAGCCATATATTTTAATTTCCTTGCCAAAATAAGCCTCAAGATCTGCGGCCATCAGGGTGTTTTCCAGATTTTCATCGAGCAGTTCAAAGGGGGAACAAAGCGGAAAGCCCAGCAATTCGATCTGGTCGAAGGCTTCCTCCAGGGCATTGGCAGGAAGGGCAGGCAATACAAATTGTTTGGTGGGCACGCGGAACAAAGGAGCTGTTCCGCCAATGGGTTTTTCCTTACCCACACGGAGCCGGGCATGCCAGAGCAGTGCCCGTTTGGGTTTACCGCAGAAACGAAAGGCATCGATACGAATGAGAATATCGACCTGTTCCAGTCCCAGCTCAGGGAGTCGGTCAAGGAAATCATCCAGGCTTTCAAAAGGCCCGTTGGCATCCCGTTCCTCAAGGATATGCATGGCCGTGTCGGTTTCCAGTCCGCTGAGGTGCATCAGTCCCAGGTAAATATCCCTGCCTCTGATCAGGGTCGGGTAGTCGCTGCGATTGATGCAGGGCGCATGGATGGTGGCCCCGTCCATGCGTGCCTCATGCACATACATTTCGGTGCTGTAAAACCCTCCGAAATTATTGATCACCCCTACCATATACTCCAAAGGGTAATGTGCTTTCAGGAACAAACTCTGGTAACTCTCCACCGCATAGGAGGCGGAATGCCCCTTGGCAAAGGCATAACCGGCGAAACTGGCGATCTGTCGCCACACTTCTTCGGCAAGCTGGTGGCTGTAGCCTTTATCCAGGCAGTTACGGTAGAACTTCTCCTCTACCTTTTGAAATTCCTCACGCGAGCGGTATTTGCCGCTCATGCCCCGCCGCAGCACATCGGCTTCGGCAAGGGTGAGCCCGGCAAAATAATGGGCCACCTTGATCACATCCTCCTGATACACCATCACCCCGTAGGTATCCGGCATAATATCATGCAGGACAGGATGGGCATTTTTTCGTTTCTCCGGATCGCGGTGACGCTGGATATATTCCTTCATCATGCCTGAACGGCTCACCCCCGGACGAATAATGGAACTCGCCGCAACCAGCCCGAGGTAATCGACAACCCGAAGCTTTTTCAACAGCATACGCATGGCGGGCGACTCCACATAAAAGCAGCCCATGGCCCTGCCTTCGCGCAGGAGTTCTTTTACCTTCCCGTCGCGTTTAAAGCGCTGGATATCATGGATATCAAAAGGAGTATGTCCGGGTTGATTTTGCCTGACGATCTCAACGGTATCCTTGATCTTGCCCAGTCCGCGCTGGCTTAAAATATCGAATTTATAGAGCCCCACGTCTTCCGCCACCACCATATCAAACTGGGTAGTCGGGTACCCTTTTGGGGGCAAAAAGGTGGAACAATACGTATGGATGGGCTTGTCGCTGATCAGGATCCCGCTGGAATGGATGCTCAGATGACTGGGCATATCCCGGATCCAGGCTCCATATTTTAATACCAGCCGGGTCATCTGGTCGCTGGCCTTATTTTCATTACGCCCCCGCGACAAGGCGTCAATTTCATGTTTGGGCAAGCCGAAAACCTTGCCCAGTTCGCGTACTACCGCCCGGTATTGAAACGTATTGTAAGCCCCAAGCAGGGAAACATGCGGGAAGCGCTCAAAAATGTAGCGGGTCATGTCTTCCCTGTCGGTCCAGGAAAAGTCGATATCAAAATCAGGAGGATTCTGGCGGTACAAGTTAATAAAACGCTCAAAATACAGGTCGAGTTCGATGGGATCCACATCGGTGATACGCAGGAGGTAGGCCACAATACTATTGGCCCCGCTGCCCCTGCCCACATAAAAATAGCCTTTGCTGCGGGCATAGGAAACAATGTCCCAATTGATCAGAAAATAGGATAAAAATCCTTTCTGTTCAATGATCTCCAGCTCCTTGTCGATACGGGAATAAACCAATTCATCTGGCCGGTCATAGCGGTATGGGAGCCCGTCACGGCAGAGCTTGCGCAATAATTCCCTGTCTTCATTCACCGACCCCGTATAGGTCTTTTGATTTTGGTTTTCCTGTTTGTCGCCAAAGCCAAACTGAATGGCACAACGCTCCAACAAGACTTCGGTATTGCGTATGAGCTCGGGAAACTCCTGAAAATAGGCGTAGAGGGTCTCCTTTTTCATAAAGATATCTTCTTCTTTCCCCTCTTCTGTTTTTGCCAATTTGCTGAGCAGGGTGTTTTTGTCCATGGCCCGCAAAAGCCGGTGCATATTGAAGTCGCGCCGGTGCCGGAAACTCATGGTGTGCAGGATGACCAGCTTGTGGGACCGTTTGAGCCAGGGAGAAAAACGAAGGCGGTTTAAGTCGCTGATATGCACACCAATATACTCGTTGTCTTCAAGTTGTTCGGGTTCCTGGAACTGATGAAAGGGATAGATGATCAGGGTTCCCGGCATGGACACAGCCCTGCGCGGAATGGGCAGTTCCTGGTGGAGATGGAAGGCCAGGTAATCGTTCAGGTTTTTATAGCCTTTATTGTCCAGGGCCAGGCCCACAAAACAGGGGGTGGCGCTGTTCCTGAAATCGATACCCAGCGCCGGACGAACGCCGTATTTCGGTGCCATCCTCAAAAAGTCCAGGCAGGCAGAGGTGTTGTTTATATCCGTCAATGCCCCCGCCCCATACCCCAGGCCTTGCAATAAACGCAGAACTTCTTCCGGTTTTACCGCTCCGTATTTGAGGCTATATGTGCTGTGGATGTTTAACACTCGGTTTTGGGTTCTGGGTTCTGGTCAAATAGTCAGCTCGAGCCGCCAAACGTATATTCAGGGCTGGGATAAACCCCACGGCGAGTCGAGAGCGGGTTTGGACTGAAGTTATCGTTCCAGTCCCTTCTCGACAGGCTCGAAGTGACTGATGGAATTGTCTCACCATCTTGTGTCTCATTACTGTCGTCTGTTCGCTAGCAAAATCGGCGCATCTCCATTAAAGGGGTTGCTCCTGCCAATGCTTCTGGCTTCCACGCCGGAGGCGCGCATCACGGAGCGGTCGCCGAAGCGGCTTCTTATTTTATCCATAGCCTGATAGAGTTTAATTAAGTCTTCATTGTCTTCAAAAAGGTTCATCTGGTAGGAGCCGGTTACGAGGTTGCTGTAGCGCACCCCAATGAGGCGTACTAAGAGTCTCCGGTTATAAATTCGTTCAAAAAGATCCAGCACTTTCGGGATCAGAATATGATCGGCCGAGGTATAAGGAAGTTGTACCTGCAGGGTATAGGTATTAAAATCGGAGTAACGCAGTTTGATGGTGATGCAGGAACAAACCCGGTTGCCTCTGCGGAGCTGGAAAGCCAGGTTTTCTGCCATGGCGGTGAGTATGCCCTTTAGCTTTTCCACATCGATGGTATCCTTGTCGAAGGTGCGTTCCGTGGAAATGGATTTCCGCTCATGAAAAGGAATGACCGGCGAATTATCGACCCCGTTGGCTTTTTTCCAGATGGCCAGTCCGTTTTTTCCCAGCACCTTCTCCAGCATTTCCGGGGGCATCTGTTGCAGGGTGCGTATTTTTTTTACCCCCAGGTTACACAGGAGCTGGTAGGTTTTGTCGCCTACCATGGGTATTTTTTTGATGGATAAAGGAGCCAGAAATGCTTTTTCAAGTCCGAGGTCCACTTTGATCTGGTTATTCGGCTTGGCCTCTCCTGTGGCTACCTTGGAAACCGTTTTATTTTCGGATAGCCCGAAGGAAAGAGGCAAACCCGTTTCGCGAATGATACGCTGCCGGGTTTCCGAGGCCATTTTCAGGCAGCCGAAAAAGCGGTCCATACCCGTGAGGTCCACATAAAACTCGTCGATGGAACTTTTTTCATAGAGCGGAAAGGTTTCTTTGATGATATCCGTAACCATGGCCGAATACTTCATGTAATTGCCGGAGTTTCCGCGGATCACAATTCCTTCCGGACAAAGTTGCCGGGCCATTCTCATGCTCATGCCCGAATGCACCCCAAAAGCGCGCGCCTCATAACTGCAGGAAGCCACCACCCCCCGGTCGCTCACGCCACCTAAAAGGATAGGTTTCCCCAGCAAACGGCTGTCGAGGAGGCGTTCTACCGACACGAAGAAGGTATCGAGGTCTATATGCATGATCGAACGGGACATTTGGGATTTATGATTTGCTGTAGGCTATAGGCTGTAAGCTTGATGATCCGATAAAAAGCCTATAGCTTATAGCTTATGGCCTGCAGCCAGGCTCTTCACCTCCTTTTCCAGACGGATCAGGGCATTCATGATCTGGTTGGCGGATAAAGGATCTGCGGAGGAATCCGGGAGTTGCAGGCTGATATAGCCAATGGCTTTCCATACCTCGGCGATCATGTCGGAATCAACGGAATAAGGTTTGTATTCGGGGTTATCCGATTTTAAGATCAGTTGTTCTTCATGGAGGCGGTTGAGCAGTCTTTTGTATACGATGCCTTCGTCTTTGGTAATGAGGATATAGCAGTGGTCGTCTTTGATCTGTGTCCAGTCCTGCACATACTCCGAAATGATATACGAACCGGAAGGGATCGGATTCATGCTGTCGCCTTTGATCTGAAACAGGCGGTAGGAACGTTCTCTTCCTAATTCCTGCAGGGGCAGACTAAAGGATGGAAGGCTCTCGATAAAATCTACATCGCTGAATCCATCCAGATACCCCGCTGCTGCTTTAACCGGCACCACCACAATACGCTCTTTCTCCTCCTGATCCACCGCCACCGAAAGTACACGCAGGTTTTG
The DNA here is from genome assembly GCA_036676705.1 of Bacteroidota bacterium. GTDB lineage: Bacteria > Bacteroidota > Bacteroidia > UBA8524 > UBA8524 > UBA8524. The sequence goes on along the minus strand of JAKFCJ010000032.1, from coordinate 584 downwards.
TCCCTTTTTATCCGGGGCCGAACGCCGTTTGCCCTGCACAAAATCAAGATGAAGCAAATCGTCCAGACTGCAGGAAAAATACTGCGCCAGCATCTGCAAAACCGCCAGTTTAGGTTCCGCCCTTCCCTCTTCGTACGACCCCAAAGCCGCACGGTTAATGCCCAGTTTTGCTGCCAGGGCCTCCTGAGTGAAACCTTTCTCTTTTCTTAAATGCTTGATATTCTGCGCTAAATAGTGTGACATGGTGCCTCTCTTTTTATTCTGCTAATATAGTTAGTTTTCTAATATTATTAGCAAATGATTGAAAAAAGGTTGAGGTTAAGGTTAAGGTTGAGGTTGAGGTTGAGGGGTACTGGGTTCAGGTTATGGGTACAGCTGGATTTTCTGCTATAATGTGGCTTCTTTCCTCCCCCTGCCCCCTCCGAAGGGGGATTTGGCTTGTCTTCCGCTCTCGCTCCCCCGCTCCGGCCGCAGGCCCGCTCCTTCGCTGCTTAGCCCACTTCAATCTCCAACCCGTCATACGAAAAAAACATCCCTTCCGGGAGTTGCTTTTCGATTTCAGCGTGGAGGCCCATCTGGTGGCT
>JAKFCJ010000031.1:0-1583 GCA_036676705.1 Bacteroidota bacterium | reverse complement strand
CACTGATGGATTTAACTTCCTTTAAAAAAGGTTCGTTGGATAAACGCCAGGCCACGGATCCGGAAGGGAAAAAGGAATATTTGTTACCCGCACCAAATTTTGATGAACCATCAAAACGGCTGGAAACTGTAAACAAGTATTTATCGTTCAGGTCGTAATTAACTCGGCCAAGATATGAACGTAAACTCCAATCGGAAGAGTTAGAACCGCTAGTGTTGGTTTGTTGGGCGGTGCCTAAATTATTATATTCTAAGATGTCGCTGGCAAAGTTCTGTCCACTGGCACGTACGTCTTCAAAAGAAGCTTGCTGATACGTATAACCAACTAAAAAATTAAACCGGTGAGCTTCGGAGAATGTCTTTTTATAACTTAGAGTATTTTCGTTCAACCATTCTGAATAGTTGGAAGAGGATATCTCGGCCCTGCCGTTTGATGCAAAACCGGCATAAACAGTTCGGGGTAAATAAAAATTGTTTTTGTTTAAAGCCATGTTTGTTCCAAACATCGTTTTAAAACTTAAACCTTCCAGCAGCTCGTATTCTCCAGATATGTTGCCTAATAAACGGATTCTGTTATCAAGGCTGGTACGTTCGTTGGCCAGTGCAGCCGGGTTGCTGATCAATATGGCTCCCGGCCTGTTATTCAGGGTATATTCGTTCTGATCATTGAATACGGGAACGGTAGGCGAAAAGAAAAGTGCCCCGTAAATTACCCCGGCGCCGCCGCCACCATCGCCATCGGTGGCAACCGAATTACCTTTGGTTTGAGAAAGCGTTAAACTGCTGCTTAACTTAAATTTGGTAGATACCTGCTGGTCTAAATTTAACCGGACAGAACCCCGGCCAAAATTTGAATTGGAAACAATCCCCTCCTGATCGAAGTAATTTCCGGACACGGCATATTTGGTCTTCTCGGATCCGCCCGAAAAAGTTAGCTGATAGTTTTGTATCGGGGCATCCCTGAAAATTTGGTCCTGCCAGTTTGTTCCTGTTCCCAAGGCTGCAATTTGTTCGTTGGTGTACGTAAGCGGACGCGGAAAACCGGGCCTTCCTATATTATCCTGATTAACATTTGTGATGCCCTCGTTGATCAGTGTAGCCAATTGTGTGGCATTTAACAAATCCAGCTTATTGAGAACCTGCTGATTACCATAATACGATTCAAACTGAATATCGTTCCTTCCGGCTTTTCCTCTTTTTGTGGTGATAATAATAACCCCGTTGGCCCCACGTGAACCATATATGGCCGCGGCAGATGCATCTTTCAAAATCTCCATAGATTCAATATCGTTGGGGTTGATACTGGGGCCGTTTTCATTATACAAAGGATAGCCATCAACAACATATAGCGGCTCGTTACCTCCTTGAATGGAATTGCCGCCACGGATACGGATACTCATTCCGCCGCCTGGCGCATTAGAGGATTGGGACACCCTCACACCTGCCGCCCTGCCCTGGATTGCCTGGGTTAGGGAGGCTGCCGGAGTAGCTTTAATCTCTTTGGAACTAATGGATGATATCGAACCGGTAACATCTCCTTTTTTAACAGCACCATAACCAATCACCACCACTTCTTCGAGGTTT
>JAKFCJ010000030.1:0-34781 GCA_036676705.1 Bacteroidota bacterium | reverse complement strand
TCAGGATATGAGTCTTAAGCTCAGAGCGAATGCCACAGTTTACCTCGCTTCCGTTCTCAATAACTTATTCAATCAAATTTAATCAACAAACAAGTCTAAAGGAGCGAAGCCGAAGTACGACGGACGAAGGAGCACTAACGCTTCCCCGGATACCTTCCGTTATCGATCCGGATCGAATTATTCAGATAATACTGACTGGTATATCCACCCGGATCCGTTGAATAGAGTATGGCATTTTTCGCTACTATATTGAGGAAATGGTACATGTCCGGATCTTCTTTTTCCAGTTCTGCAGCAGGAACAGCAAACCAGAGGATCTTCCCTGGATTAAAACTTCCGAATTTGGTATTCGGGTGATAAAGAAGCCCGAAGGCATTCCAGGATAACTGTGTTGAAGAAAGCGTTCCATAAGCCATAAACCCTTTCCACAGATCGTATTCCGGAATACGAACCTGTTTGCTGTACACCAGACCGTCAGGGCCAAGGCTGTCTTCCAATTGATGGATCTTCTCACGGAACAGGCTATCACCCATTTTATGGAGGTTTTCATCGAGTCGGGTATAGGTTGCTTTTTCTTCTGCCTGATGGGCCATATCCTTTTGGAGGGTATCGAGAAGCAACATGGCGGAAATATAGACGTCGCTGCCGCCCACGGTTTTATTCAGCGCCGGCAGTTTCCCGTAACGAAGCAACATGAAGAGCAAAAGTCCGGCATCTGTGGGACTTAATTTAATCAGATCCCCGGATTTTACGTAGCCACAGATCAATTCTTCTCCATCAAAAGGACTGGTTTGCACCAATTTAAATCCATCCTTTACGTTCTGGAATTCAATTTTTTCCATCGGGATAAACTGTTCTTTCCCGGTACTTTGGTCCATCGCTTTAAAAGAAAAGCTCCTGGCCCGCTCCTCTTTGGGGATCAGCTCAGAAAATGGCGTTTCAAAAATATCCAGTTCTCCGGATACCGCTGCCCTTAACGTATAGGCTTCGAGCTTTTCCCAACTCAGTAAGCAACTGTTAATAGCAATATCAGAAGTGAGATAAACCTGAATAGAATCCCCGTCTGAGGCAGGTTCCATTGCTTTGTCACCGGGAACCTTACAGGCTGTTCCTATGACCAAAAGTAGCAGAAGAAGTTGTTTCACGCCCCTAAGATACTGGAAGACGCAATTATGTGGCCTGGAAAATTTGCTATAGGCTATAGGCTTTAAGCTATAGGCTGTTTGCTGTTTTCTTCACCGGCAAACCCCTCAACCCCAACCTTAACCTCAACCTTAACCTCAACCTTATTTATTATGCACCATCTCATGAATACGTTTCGCGTACTCAGGGGCAGTAGCATAATTGCGCGATAAAAATTCGATGTATTTCGCCCTGGTTTTGAAGGAGTAATCCTGCCATAATTTATAGTCCTCTACAGCATCCGTCCAATGGGCGTAAACGGCATAGGTGGCCTTTTTCAAATAGGGGCGAAGTTCTGCGCGGGTTCCATAAATAATGGTATCCTTTCCCTGCAAGTACAATCCGATAGCGGTGGTTTTCCTTTGTCCCGGATACCGCATGCCAAACAAATTATTGGTTTTGGTTGAGCTTCCTGCGGTTAAGAATGCGGATTCAAGCTCAGCCTGGGCGTAAACCACCTGGGCACACAAGATCCCGGATTCCTGAATGTATTTTAATAAGTTTGCTTTTGAAAAATCAGGTTTAACCGGAGCAGTAGGGATTACTGTTGCGGCAAGCTGTAAGTCAAGCGGTTTTTGAACTTTTAGTGGTGCACCTGCAGAAGTAATAAGCAGGGTGAAAAATACACCAAGTCCAAATGCAAGCGTAAACAGAAAATAACGGCCATATGCCGCCCAGAATTTCACTAATTTTGCCTCATCGATTCGTCCGCCGTTGAGAATGTCCCACACCTGTTCCTGGCTTAATGTGGAGGCATTTATGTTCTTTGATAACATGAGCGTAATTTTTTGAAGTCGCTTGCTATAATCTAAAACCGTGCCAAGAATAAGCATAATTACGCGCAAAGCCTTGTGGATAAAGTATTATAGCCGATTTTACCAGTCCCGGCGGCTTTTTAAAACAGTTAAAAAACTATTCCTATTGTGGAAAAGTGGCTGCAGAATTATTTATACTTTTGAGGAAAAAACTTGCACAAACACCCAATTCGGGAGAGTGAATTTCATTCGTGGAATCCTTCGTTCCGGAATGTGTAAATTCGCTGTATGCAAAAAAGCTATCTCCTTAGTCTCTGCTGTATAATTAGCTCATTTAGCATGGCCCAGACCCAGGGCCAGTCGAGTCTGTATCATTTTCCCTTAAAGGGACGGATCCTTATGAGCGCCCTGCCGGAGCGGGATGTAGAAATTCAAACACTGGAAGATTTTCATGCTCCCTTTAGAAGGATAGATGGGATCAAACCCCAAACGCCTGTTGATCCGATTCCTAAAACCGGACTGACAAAAAAGGCTTCTGCCCCGGATCCCACTGTGTTAGCCGGGTTTACGGCCCAGGCGCCAAGCGGAACACCATTGGATAATAATCTGGCGATTTCCAAAGCCGGACTGCTCGTATCCGCTGTCAATACTACGTTTCGTGTTACAGACAGCGCCGGAACCTTTTTGTTTTCCCGTTCCCTTGCAGCCATTGCGAATGAGTTGGGAAGCCTGACGCGCACCTTTGACCCGCATGTTTATTATGATTTTGAACGCGACCGGTTTATCCTGGTTTTTTTAAATGGGTCGGATCATACCAATACCAACGTCATTGTGGGATTCAGCGAAAGCAACGACCCGCGTGGAGCCTGGAATTTTTATGCCATTCCCGGCAATACCAGCAGCAATAAATGGTGGAGCGACTATCCTTTTATTGGCATATCGAATCAGGCACTCTATATCTCGGTACTTTTATGGATGGACGGCGAATCAGGCTGGGATACCGACGCCATTGATGAAAATATCTGGCAGATTGACCTCGGGAAAGGATATGCCGGCGACAGTCTGAGGGTAAAACAATTCAATGGATTGAAGGTAGGGGGCAGGCAACTCTGGAATACACGTCCGGTTAGCGGGGCTATAGAAAGTTATGGACCGGGTTTTTATCTCATCGGTAACCGGCCAAAGGATATAACGAACGATACTTTATTCCTTATCCATATTGCAGGAAGCTGGGATACTTCTTCCACTGATTTGACGATAAAAACACTTAAGCTCGACAAGCCCTATGGTTTACAACCTAATGTAAGCCAAAAAGGAGGGCGCCGCCTGAGAACGAATTACTGCGATATTCAAAACGGCTATTATTTCAACGGGAATATCTATTTCTGCGCGAACAGCATCGATGCAACGACGGGACGACCCGGGGTTTATGTGGGGAAGATCGTTGATGTGGCAGGAAATGCTCCGCTTGCTACAGGGCAAATCTTCGGTGTCGACAGCCTGGACCTGAATTATCCATCCATCGCCTATTCCGGGGCCGGATGGCCGGATGAGTCGGCGGTAGTGATGTGCTTGCATAATTCACCAAACAGTTATCCGGGAACGTCGGCTTTTTCACTGGGCAGGGATTGGACGTTCTCGAATTTGGTGCGCCTAAAAGAAGGAGAAGGAGCCATGAACATCCTTTTTAGCGACTCACTGGAGCGTTGGGGGGATTATACCGGTATCCAGCGTGATCATGGAAAAATGGGAAGGGTATGGATAGCGGGTTCTTTTGGCAAGGCAAACGGCACCTCCCAAACCTGGATCGCAGCCGTTGGGAATAGTGATCCGCAGTTGGGATTCGAAACGATCCCCTCTCTTCCTTATTCCCTTTACCCTAACCCCGGCAAATTGGTTTATCTCAGCTTTGAACTGCTTACGGATATGGAGGTGGAAGTGAATCTAATCGATGCGCAGGGGAAAGTCCTGTTCGTTCAAAAACAGACCCTGATAGCAGGAAAACAGAAGCTACGTCTGAATACCGGAGATGTCCCCGGTATTTATTTTCTGTGTGTCAGGGATGAAAAGGGACGGGAACTGATCCGGGAAAAGGTGGTCGTGCCTCACTAACTCTAGTGAGGTTGTAAGCCTTTCCAAAATTCGGCGGCGATCGTTTCGTCAGTTGGCCTTTCTTCAGCGGTCATGCCGGGAGCGTACTGCTCTGCCTGGGCATTATTGCCCATGATCCAATGAACCAGTGCCAGTTTATTCCTTTCGCCCGCATAAACCGGAGCCAGGGAATCGAGGTTAGCCATATTATTCTGGTACATGCCTGTTGCTGCTGAAAAATATTCCCCGGCATTGGCACTATCTCCATCCAGTCGGAAGAGCATTCCGGTGAGAACAAGCAGGTCAGCGTCGGCAGGCCGGAGCTGACGAAGTGTTTCGGCAGCTTTTTGAGCGGCTTCAAACCGTTTGAGCTGCATCAATACGGCAATTTTATTGATCCGGGGTTTGTCGTAGCTGCTGTCGAGTGCGATGGAAGCATCAAATACCGCCAGTGCATTGTCGCCATAAGCAGGATTCCTTGTAAAGAGGTCGATCGCCGAATCATTCAATTCCCTTGCCCGGATCACCGGATCGGTGGTAGTGGGTTCAACATCTTTAAAGGGCATTCCACCGTCGCAGGCAAAAAACAGGGGCAGGGCAAGCAGGATATATTTCATTTTTTCTTTCGGATATAGTTTTCGCCAAGGGCATAACATAAAGTCGCCGCGCCGCCCTTGACAAAAGCACCGGGTAATAGAGTCAAAAATCCGGCGATCAGGGCCCTCTCGGAATCTACTCCCGAATACAGCGTCAACCAGAGGTATCCGGAAAGCAGGATAATAAAATGAGCCATGATGGTCCAGCTCAGTGTAGAAAACCAGTCGCCTCCTTTTCCATACCTGGCCAAAACATAAGCAGCAATTGGGAAAGCATATAGGTAACCGGCTGAGTCGCCATTAAATACAGCCTTCCCAATGTACTCACCGGCAAAAACAGGCACAAAAAAGCCACTGATCAGATAGAGGACCTGTCCTAAAAAAGCCTCCCCGGGTCGAAAGAACAAAGCGGTGAGGCACAGAAAAAAAGTTTGCAGGGTGATCGTACTTCCTCCCAGTGGAAAACTGAGCTTGGCACCAATTACCATGCTGCCTGCAGTTAAGATAATGAGCAATAAGGGACGGTATTTGTTTGGCTGCATTCGGGCGCAATTTACGGAAAGCATGCCTTTTTTCATTCAAATACACAGGCGCCTTTGTATTTTCGCGGCGTATGAAGATTTCGCTGAATTGGCTCAGGCAGCATATTGAACTATCCGAACCCGCAGAACGACTGGCAGAAATGCTCACTGCCGGGGGATTGGAAGTAGAAGGATTTGAAGAAATTTCTTCCGTTAAAGGAGGACTCAAAGGCCTGCTCGTAGGAGAAGTGCTCAGCTGTGAACCTATTCCCGATACCGATCACCTGAGCCGTACCAGGGTGAATGTGGGTACGGAAGTCCTGCCTATTGTTTGCGGGGCCAATAATGTGGCGGCCGGACTAAAAGTGGTGGTCGCCCCTCCGGGATGCACCATCCATCCCACAAAAGGAGAGCCCTTTACCATTGGGAAACGAAAACTAAAAGGAGAACTTTCTGAAGGCATGATCTGCGCCGAAGATGAAATTGGCCTCGGAACAGACCACGCGGGCATCCTTATTTTGGATCCTGCCCTGAAACCCGGTACACTGGTTTCGGAAGTTTTTAAAGTAGAGCAGGATGAAATTTTGGAGATCGGACTCACCGCCAACCGGGGAGATGCCGCCTCCCATCGCGGAGTGGCGCGGGATCTTTCTGCCATTACGGATCGTTCCCTCAAAAACATTGAAACAAACTATACGGCCTTTAGCGGAACCACCGAATGGAAAATAGAGATCCGGGATGAAGCCTGTCCGCGTTATACGGGTTTATTGATGGAAGGTATTCGTATAGAGGAGAGTCCGGAATGGTTAAAAAACCGCCTTCGCAGCCTGGGATTGAACCCTATCAACAACATCGTCGATATCACCAATTTTGTGCTCCATGACCTGGGACAACCTATCCATGCCTTCGATGCCGACCAGGTGAAGGGCAAAAAGATCGTGGTAAAAAAGGGCTTCGGCGGAAAAGAGTTTATCACCCTGGATGGAGAAAAAAGGACCCTTCATGCTGATGACCTGATGATCTGTGATGCGGAAGGCCCCTTGGCCATTGCAGGGGTTTTCGGGGGTAAAAATTCGGGTGTAAGTGCCGGAACCACGAGGATCTTTATCGAAAGCGCCTACTTTAATCCCACATCCATACGCAAAACAGGCAAACGCCATGGCTTGAATACCGATGCTTCCTTTCGTTACGAACGCGGGGCCGACCCGAATATTACCGTATTGGCCCTGGCCCGGGTAGCCACACTGGTGGAAGAAATAGCCGGAGGGAAAGCAGCATCCCCTGTTATTGACATCTTTCCTAAACCCATACTTCCCGTCCAGTTAAAATTGGAAAGAAACTACCTCGACCAGCTCTTGGGTGTCCATATCCCGACAAAAGAAGTGGAGCGCATATTAGGAAAACTGGAGATCGAAATACTTCATACAAGCGATGCGGAATGGACCTTATCCATACCCGCTTTTAAAAGTGAAGTAACCCGCCCGGCCGATGTGGTGGAAGAGTTGATACGTATTTACGGACTGGATAAGATCCCGGTTCCGGAAAAAGTGATGACCTCCTTTTCCCACCGGCAATACCCGGATCTCCAGGCCAGCCGGAAAAAAATGGCGGAAGTTTTGGTGAACAGGGGCTTTTACGAAATTACCACCAACAGCATGACAAGTTCCAGGTACTATTCAAAGGAAGTACAGGAAAAAGCGGTCTGGGTGAAAAACCCGCTCTCCTCCGATATGGAGATTATGCGTCCGGCCTTGCTTCCTTCTTTGTTGCAGGTACTCGTCCATAATAAAAACAGGAAAAACGGGGACCTGAAAATGTTCGAACTGGGCAAGGTCTATTTCAAAAATGCAGAAGGGAACTATTTTGAAGAGGAGCGTCTGGGCATGATCGCCACGGGAAATTGGACCCAGGAATCCTGGCATACTGTGGCACATCCGGCCGATCTCCACCTGCTTAAACAGGAGGTGGAAGTGCTTTTGGACCGAATGGGCATGAGTTGCAAGAGCGGAAAATGGAGTTTTGACCCCTTTACGGCTTTTGAGTCGGGCAAGGCCTGGATCCAGTTAGGTCAGGTATCTGCCGCTTTGCTGAAAAAAGCAGACTTTCAGGGTCAGGTATATTATGCCGAATTGAATTGGAGCAGGCTGATCGAAAGCATTCAAAACAAGGCAAGAATGGAAAGTAAGCCGGTACCGAAGTTTCCTGCGGTACGCCGGGACCTGAGTTTGGTATTGGATTCGGCCACGACCATGGCGGAATTGAATAAAGTGATCCAGGCCACGAATAATGACCTGATCCGCCAGATCAATGTTTTTGATGTCTATGATGGAGACAAAATAGAGCAGGGGAAAAAGGCGTATTCGATTAGTTTTTTATTGCAGGATGATGAAAAAACCCTGAGCGATAAAGAAATCGATAGCCTGATGAACAAGTTAATTGCTAACTTCGAAAAACAGGCCAAGGCCATTATACGCAAATAGGATGAGTGCTACCAAGGAAACCCTGGAACGTATAGCTTCCAAAGTTGAACAGTTAAGCAAAAAAGTAAACCTGGGCGAAGCAGAGGTGGAACTGTTGAAGCGGGAGCTTAGGCAGGCAAGGGAAACCATCACCTTGCAAAAAAATACCTTACGGGCCTTAGAAGAACAGAATAAATTAGTTAAAATTGCAGAAGCAGTGGCGCTCTCGAAAGAAGACAAACGGGCAGTTAAGCTGAAAATAAATGAGTTTATCAGGGAAATTGATAAATGCATTGCTACGCTGAGTGATTAAACGATAACAGGTGCAGGAACTATCCATCAAGGTGAACATAGCCGACAGGCAATATCCCCTTAAAATACAGGCAAACGACGAGGAAAACGTTCGGAAAGCCGCCTGGAAAGTGAATGAACGCCTGAAAGAATATGTTGAAAAATACGCAGTGGCCGACCGTCAGGATGCGCTTGCAATGATCGCACTGGAATTTGCCACCGAATATTTTTCAGAACAGGAAAAAGGAGCAGGACCGGATCCTGCCGCAAAAAATCTGATGCAGGCCATAGAAGATCAGTTGGATCAGGCACTCAGGTCGACACAAGGCTAAGCAGCATTTGTCCGTTTCCACATCAGAAAGTGGATATGGATATCATCATACTAATTGGATCACTTGCAGGGGGAATTGCCCTCGGAGCAGGATTAGTTTACGCCATCTTAAGCGGCCGTACCAAAGGTGCTGCGGCCCAGCTCCTGCGTGAAGCAGAAGCGAAGGCCCAGGTAATCATCAAGGAAGGAGAGTTGCGTTCCAAAGAATATCACATGAAAGCCAAAGAGCGTCATGAAGAGGAACTCAGTCAAAAAAACCAGAAGATCAACGAGGCAGAAAGCCGGGTAAAACAGAAGGAACAATCCCTGAATACCAAACTCGAGAACATGAACCGCAAGGAAAAAGAGCTGGATGCCGTTCGCGAAAACCTGAATGTGCAGTTGGAAATTGTGGCGAAGAAAAAAGAGGATATGGACAAATACCACCAGCAACAGATCAAACAGCTGGAGAAAATGGCAGGTCTGTCGGCCGAAGATGCCAAGGCCCAATTGATGGAAACCCTCACCGCCGAAGCCCGTACCGAATCGAGCGCCAAGATCAAAGAAATTGTGGATGAGTCGAAACTGATGGCTACCAAAGAGTCGCGGCGCATTATCATCCAGACCATCCAGAGAACGGCTGCCGAACAGGCCATCGAAAATGCGGTTTCTGTATTCCATATCGATAGCGATGAGGTGAAAGGCCGCATTATTGGTCGTGAAGGCCGGAATATCCGGGCACTGGAAGCGGCAACGGGAATTGAAATTATTGTGGATGATACCCCTGAAGCCATCATCCTTTCAGGCTTTGACCCCATACGCCGTGAAATTGCCCGGCTATCCCTTCATAAACTGGTTAGCGACGGCCGCATACACCCGGCACGTATCGAGGAGATCGTGGCCAAAACAAAAAAACAACTAGAAGATGAGATCGTGGAGATCGGCGAACGTACCGCTATCGATCTCGGGATTCATGGTTTGCACCCCGAACTGATCCGCATGGTCGGAAGGATGCGTTACCGTTCTTCCTACGGACAAAACCTCCTGCAACACAGCCGCGAGGTGGCCAACCTTTGTGCAACCATGGCTGCAGAAATGGGGCTTAATGTGAAACTTGCCAAACGAGCCGGATTGCTCCATGATATTGGTAAAGTGCCCGATGATGATGCCGAAACTCCACACGCATTATTGGGGATGAAGCTTGCCGAAAAATACAAAGAGCATCCGGAGGTAGTCAATGCCATTGGCGCTCACCACGACGAGATTGAAATGACCTCCATCTTATCACCGATCGTCCAGGCCTGTGATGCCATCAGCGGATCACGTCCCGGAGCACGTCGCGAGGATGTTGAGAATTATATCAAACGACTTAAAGACCTTGAAAACCTGGCCCTGGGATATGACGGAGTGGAAAAAGCCTTTGCCATCCAGGCCGGTCGTGAGTTGCGTGTGATCGTGGAAAGCGAAAGGGTAAGCGATGAAAAGGCAGAAATGCTTTCTTTCGATATTTCACAGAAGATCATGAAAGAAATGATCTACCCCGGACAGATCAAGGTAACCGTTATCCGCGAGCGTCGTTCGGTGTCGTTCGCAAAATAGGCCCGACTTTTGGGTGTTCCTGTATGATGGTCAGAAAAAGTCATATCCCCTTGCGTGTTTTTTTAACGTGTGTGGTATGGCTTTTTTTTATGGAAAGCCGGGCACAACCAATTACCCATTTTGAGGGCTACTTTAATAACCTCGACCATCGTTGCATGCTTTTTAACAGCAGCAAAACCTGCGATTCCCTCGACCTGCGGGATTTTCAAAATAAAAAACCCGACCCTGACCTTTTGGTGTGTCATGTTGAGGATCATACCGGCATGGATATCATGCTCTATGAAAAAGGGGGAGTGGGAATTTATATTGACTCAAGCGGGGCACTCTACAGCAAAAATAATTATGCCATGACCCCGATACCCTATGGCCTGAACCTGAATATCGACCAGCTGTTAAAAGGCCGGAAAGATATGGTGATAGAGACGGACGACAGCGACTATGACAGCCTGGTGATCCGTGCCGTTCCTTTGAGCGAATACCGCCTGGGCAGGGTCAATAAAAAGGGCGCAACCCAGATCGCTTTGTTTTATGATAATTTCACCTATCCGGCCATGGGAGAGCTTTCTCCCGTAATTCTGAACCAGTTGCAGGATGGAATCAAGGTCTTTCCGGAAGACGGCAAAGTAGAGGATAAAATCACGATTTATATCCCAATGGAGATCGTCAATGTTCCGGGAAGTTTTTCATTATATGTCTACGACCTGAGAGGGAATGTGCTTCGTATGTTCACCGACCTGGATCAAAATGAAAATGTCCTTCATCGTGAAAACCTGATGAGCGGAACTTACCGCTATGCCATTTACTTCGGTCCGGCGAAGGTGGAAGTGAAGAAGGGGATGCTTAACTTTAAGGAGATAGCACGGCCGGAGTGAAGTTTTCAGTGTTCAGTTTTCAGTTGTAGAGATTTCTGGAGGCCATGAAGCATACGGCCAATTTCACGGGATCTGGTAATAAAATCTCCAAGCTCCTGGTCTTTTTTGTTTTGCAGGTACCTTTTCGAGAGCATAAGCTGGGTTCTAAGTTCAGCATTTGAACCTTTAGCAATTTTAATAAACCTACCAAAGTCTAAATTCGTGCCTCGCTCGCTTCCTTCGGCAATATTGCTTGGAACCGAAACAGCACAGGCCAATAGTTGATCTCCCAATTTTGAATATGTGGGAAAATGGTCCTGAATAAAAGGAATAATGTCGTCAGCTAAGTCAAACGCCTTTTTCCAAACCACTAAATCTTCAAAGCTCGTGTACATAATTCTTGTTTTCTGATTTCTATCAAAAACAAAACCCTAAACCCAAAAAATGCGTTGAAACTAATTTTTTGACCGTCCAATGACAAACTGAAAACTGAAAACTGAACACTGAAAACTACTTCCCCTCCACGGCCTTTCTAACACTACCATACTTCAACAACGCCTCTTTTGCAGCCGCATAATCCCATCCCGTTTCTTCCATGACCATACGTGTACCCCGGTCGATGAGTTTATGGTTGCTGAGTTGCATATCGACCATTTTATTGCCCTTTACCCGGCCCAAACGGATCATGAGTATGCTGCTGATCATGTTCAGTATCATTTTTTGGGCAGTCCCGGCCTTCATACGCGTACTTCCGGTAATAAACTCGGGTCCAACCTCACATTCCACGGGAAAGTTCGCCAGAGCGCCTAATTTTGAGTTTTTATTGCAGGTGATCGCGGCGGTTAAGATTCCGGCCGATTTGCATTTTTCCAGGGCACCGATCACATAGGGTGCGGTACCCGAGGCGGAGATGCCGATCACGGAATCCAGTTTATCAATTTGATACACCATCAGGTCTTTCCATCCTTGTTCCGGATCATCTTCGGCGAATTCGACGGCTTTTCGGATGGCCTGGTCTCCTCCGGCAATGATGCCGATTACAAGGTCAAATGGAACCCCGAAGGTGGGTGGGCATTCGGAAGCATCAACAACGCCAAGGCGACCGGAAGTGCCGGCCCCGAGGTAAAACAGCCGGCCTCCCAGTTGCATATTTTCCAGAACCGCGGCGATCAGCCTTTCTATATCGGGCAAACAGTCGGCCACTGCCCGGGCCACGCGCTGGTCTTCGGTGTTGATATGCCTGAGTAATTCGCTGATCTCCATTTGATCCAAACCCTGGTAGTTTGAATCTTTTTCGGTGGTTCGTTGCTCTTTCATGCTTTGCAAAGGTAATCGTGGATTTTCATCGACCAAAGCCGCCTGATTAGCTAAAGTACGTGAAAGAAGTGGTGAATGAACTTTTTGGGCAGCGGGAAGATTATATATTTGGAAAATTTTGATTCGTGGAGCGTAAACCAAAGTATTATTTGCAGCCCTTTTATTTTGCCCTCTTTTTGGCTCTGGGTGTTCTCATCGGTATTATTCTGGTGCCAGCAGGAGGCGGAAGTTTTTCAGGACAGGGAAACCGCCTGAGCGAAATTATCGGTCTGATCGAAGGGTATTATGTAGATACCGTCGACAGTGAGTTGCTGGAAGAAATGGCCATTTCCGATATGTTGCAAAACCTCGACCCGCACTCTGTATTTATCTCATCACGGGATATCCAGGCCGTAAATGAGCCTTTGGAAGGAGAATTTGACGGGATCGGTGTTGAGTTTAATATTCTGGACGATACGGTTTATATCGTCAATGTGATCGAAGGGGGCCCATCCGAAAAGGCCGGATTGCTGGCCGGAGATCGGATCATCCTGGTGAATGACACGTTGTTCAGCGGTACCGACCTGGATAATGAACGGGTCATTAAAACCTTAAAAGGAAAAAGGGGGACTACCGTTAGAGTCGGAATCAAACGATTTGGGAAACCAGGATTGATGGCCATCGAGATCATTCGCGGAACGATTCCCGTGCACAGCATCGATGCACGCTTTATGATCAATGCTTCTACAGGATATGTGAAACTGGTGCGCTTTTCAGCAACTACCAGCGATGAAATGAAAGATGCGCTGCAGGAATTGAGAGGAGAGGGAATGCGCGATCTGATCCTGGACCTGCGTGGAAACCCTGGCGGCTATCTAAGCGCTGCCATACAGGTAGCAGACGAATTTTTGGATGGCAAAAAACTGATCGTTTATACAGAAGGCCGTACCCAGCCGAGAAAAACCTACAAGGCTGGCAGAAAAGGAAATTTTGAAGAGGGAAAATTGATCGTACTGGTCGACGAGCAGTCGGCCTCAGCCAGCGAAATTGTATCGGGTGCCATACAGGATTGGGACCGGGGTTTGATCATTGGAAGGAGGTCCTATGGCAAAGGACTGGTTCAGGAACCCTTCGAATTAAAGGACCATTCGGTTATCCGCCTGACCATATCGCGCTACTATACTCCAACGGGTCGTTCGATACAGAAATCATACAACGATGGCTACGAAAAATACCAGATGGAAGTTTACGATCGATGGGAACATGGAGAGCTGGACAACCAGGACAGTGTTAAGAGCATCGATTCGCTGCGTTACACGACCCCTGGCGGACGATATGTATACGGAGGGGGTGGAATCTACCCCGACATCTTTGTAGGCCTTGATACGCTCTTTAATCGTTATGTGGTTTCAGCTATTTACGAGAAAGCATTGCATCGTCGTTTTGTTTACCACTACCTGGAAACAAACCGGGCAGAATTAAAAAAGTACCGCAGTGCGGAACAGTATGCTTCCGGCTTCCGATTTAATGAAACGGATAAGAAGAACTTTACCCAACTGATCAATCAGGCAGGTATTGAAATGGAAGAAAAAACCAAAGAGGCAACCCTGACTTATATCTTTACGGATATGCGTGCGCTGTTAGCCCGCCAGTTGTTTGATGTGAACGCGTACTACATGGTGAGTAACCAGGACGACACGGTGATTCGTGCCGCATTGAACAGCCTGCTCGATTATGATCGTTTGCTTGCCGATCAGAAATAAATAACGCCCTTTCAAGGCATAAAAAAAACCCGACTCATCGAGCCGGGTTTTTTTAATCGATTTGAAGCCAAATCTTAGTGACCTTCATGTTCTGCACCTTCAGCCGGAGCTGTAGTATCAGTTACCATGGTGTCTACTGGTGCAGTCATTGCTTCAGCAGCTTGTTGAGCAGCAAGAGTAGAATCAGCGATACGAGTTGAATCCGCTACGCGGGCTTTCTCAGCTTCTTCTTTTTCTTGGTTAGAAGGACCACAAGCTACCATGGAAAACATGGCTACGATTGACATAAGAGCAAATACTTTTTTCATTTTCTCAGTGGGTTTATTAAATAGTTTGTTAGAAAATTGTTGCGAAAATAACCAAATTCTCAAATCCACAACGAGTATTTTTATTTTTTTCTAAAAAAAAGTTTTATCGGAACTCCCTGATAATTATACTCCTGGCGGATTTTGTTTTCGAGAAAACGTTTATAGGATTCCTGGATGTACTGGGGCAAGTTGCAGAAGAATGCGAAGACCACTGAGTTTGCCTTCAATTGGGTCGCATATTTTATCCGCACATATTTCCCTTTTTGAGAAGGAGGTGGAGTTTGTTCGATAACAGGGAGAATGAACTCGTTGAATTTGGAAGTGGGGATTGTCCGCTTCATGTTTTCAAAAACATTTTCGATGCTTTCAACAGCCTTGAAAATACGCTGCTTATTCAAAACGGAAATGAAGTGAATCGGGAAATCCACGAAAGGAGCCGTTTTATGCCGGATGCTTTCTTCGATCTGTTTGATGGTATTGGTTTCTTTGTTTTCTACCAGGTCCCATTTATTGATGAGCAAAAGAATGCCTTTGTTATTTCTTAATGCCAGGGAAAAAAGGTTCATGTCCTGGGCCTCGAAGCCTAAAGTCGCATCCACCATGATCACACATACATCACATTCTTCTATGGCCCGGATGGCACGCAAAACCGAGTAAAACTCGATGTTCTCATGCACCTTGCTTTTTTTACGGATCCCGGCTGTATCAACCAGCAAAAGTTCTTTGCCAAAGGAATTATACCGGGTATGGATGGTATCGCGGGTTGTACCGGCAAGCGGGGTTACGATATTTCGGTCATACCCCAATAAAGCATTTATGAGGGAACTTTTCCCCACATTGGGACGTCCAACGATAGCTACACGGGGGAGTTTAATTTCTTTTGGAAAAACAGAGTCAGGATCTGTTTCGTCAATTTCTTCCGTGGGTACTGCCGGTTCCTCTTTTTCAAGGTCGAGCATGGTGTATATTTCATCCAGCATCTCGCCGGTTCCGCTTCCTGAGATCGAGGAAAGGTTGAATATAGGATCCAGTCCCAATGAATAAAATTCGGCCGCATCGATGATCTGGCTGGTGTTATCCACCTTATTCACAACGCAAACAACCGGCTTTTTGCTTTTCCGTAAAATAGCAGTAAAGGCCTGGTCCAGGTCGGTGATGCCTGTGGTAACATCGACCATAAAGATGAGCAGATCCGCTTCTTCGATGGCGATATCTACCTGATCCCGGATGGCCGCTTCGAATACATCGGAGGAATGGGGCACATAGCCTCCTGTATCAATAACCACAAATTCCCGGTTTCGCCAATCGGCTTTTCCATAGTGGCGATCCCGTGTTACCCCGCTCACATCATCCACAATGGCCTTCCTGGCACCGACTAAGCGGTTAAAAAGGGTGGATTTTCCTACATTTGGTCTGCCGACTATGGCTACAATTTTACTCATACAAGCTTTTCAAGCCTGCAAAGGTACATTAAAAAAGCGGGCTGCTAGTCACAGAAGATTTGGGTATAAAAGGTTCCTTCATCCCCACGGGCCATTCCGAGTCCAACCCGCTTGTAGCTTTTGTTCAGGAGATTTTTTCTATGACCGGGACTGTCTATCCATTCTTCAACCGCTTCATTTCCATCGGCCTCATAGCTGGCCATAAACACATTTTCCGCTACGGATCCGGTACCCAGGTTTTTTTCAACCTTTTTAACCCGTTTATCAAATCCGTCATGGCCGAAACTTGTTTTTCCGGAGGCCATGCGTTCGCTATGTTCCCTGGCCAGCATACATAAAAAGGTGTCAAGCTCGAGGGCATCCCGGTTCTTTTTAGCCCGGTAAACATTACTTGCCTCGAAGGCCTGCTTTTCCTGTTCCAGAAGGGTATAGAAGGGAGCAAAACCAAAAATTAAAGCCAGAAACACGACAAGGCTGAAAGATCTCATAAAGGCTGTTTAAAAATAAATGCCACGTACTTGTACAAAGTAAACGTGGCACATGTAAAAAATGGTCTGGCAGAAACCTAATTCTGGAAAAATTCTTTCATCCGGTCAAAAAAGCCGCGTTCGCCTTTTTCAGGTTTAGGCTGGAAGTTTTCTGAATTTTTAAGTTTATTGAGCAGGTCTTTTTCTTCGCTGCTCAGTTTCGTTGGCGTCCACACATTGATCTGAATGAGCTGGTCACCTGTTCCATAGCCATTCACGCTCGGTAATCCTTTCCCGCGAAGGCGGAGTATTTTTCCTGCCTGTGTTCCGGGATCGATCTTGATCTTCACCTTTCCATCAACCGTAGGCACCTCAACCTGGGTTCCGAGGGCGGCGTCAGCAAAGTTCAGATACAGGTTATAGAGAACATTCTGGCCTTCCCGCTGCAGGTTTTCGTCTTCCACTTCTTCGATCTGGATAAGCAGATCCCCATTTGGACCTCCTCCCGGACCGGCATTTCCTTTTCCGGAAACCGACAATTGCATGCCTTCCACAACCCCGGCGGGGATCTTTATTTCTACGAATTCTTCAACATGGCTTAATCCTGAGTTATCGACACCACTTGGTTTTTTATCGATCACCTTTCCGCTACCATGACAGGTAGGGCAGGCACTGGCCGTTTGCATCTGGCCGAGTATGGTATTGGTAACCCGGCGAACCTGTCCGGAACCTCCGCAGGTTGAGCAGCCTTTAAAACTTACCCCTTCGGCCACGGATAAGCGCTGGTATTTGACTTTTTTATCTGCTCCCTTGGCAATCTCCTGAAGCGTGAGTTTTACTTTGATACGAATATTGCTACCTGCACGACCGCGGGTACGGGCACCGCCACGCCCTCCGCCTCCGCCAAAAAAGCTTTCAAAAGGGTTGCCTTCACCGAAAATATCTCCAAACTGGCTGAAGATATCATCCATACTCATTCCTCCACCACCATAACCGCCTCCGTTGCCCATTCCGGCATGGCCGAACTGGTCGTAACGCTGGCGTTTTTGCGGATCGCGAAGCATTTCGTAAGCCTCCGCAGCTTCTTTAAAATGTTCTTCGGCGGCTTTATCACCCGGATTTTTATCCGGATGGTATTTGATGGCCATTTTACGGTAAGCCTTTTTTATTTCGTCTTCCGTAGCCTGTTTGCTAACCCCGAGTATTTCGTAATAGTCTCTTTTTGCCATGTTCTTATTCTCCTACAACAACTTTGGCAAAACGGATCACCTTGTCTTTTAGTAAATATCCTTTTTCCACTTCATCGATAACTTTCCCCTTCAAGTCCTTGGTCGGAGCCGGGATATTGGTAATGGCTTCATGAAAATCGACATTAAACTCTTTGCCGATCGATTCCATGGCAACGAGTCCATTTTGAGTGAGTATGGACCTCAATTTATGATGAACCAGCTTAACCCCTTCTTTTAAGGCTTCCAGGTCTTTGCTTGCTTCAAAGGCCTTTTCGGCACGATCAAAATCATCTACAACGGGCAGCAGGGCAACCATCATATCGCGGGAAGCGCTCTGCAACAGGTCGATCCGTTCACGCGCCGTACGCCGTTTGTAATTGTCGAATTCGGAATACATCCGGATGTATTTATCATTGAGTTCGGCCAGTTCAGCCTGCACTTTCGCCAATTCGCCCAGTTCACCTGCTTCTGTCGTTTCTGCGTTGGCTGTTTGCTCTTCCAGATTGGAATTGCTATTGATCTGCTCCTGTTCTTCGATCTTGTCTTCCCTTTTTTTGCTCATGCTACCTGCTCATCTATGTTTCACCCTCAATGGTCAAAGGTTTTGCCAAGCTTAGATTTGTGCCAATATGACAGGGGAGCTGTAGGCTTTAGGCTGTAGGCTCAGGAGTGCACAATAATGGCCTATAGCTTATAGCCTAAAGCCTACAGCCAATTATTGTAAATTCTTGAGGGCGTTGTCGAGGTCTTTACCGCGCAGGTTGATCGCGAGGACCTTACCGGTTTCATCGAGAAGAAAATTGGCGGGGATGGATTCTACACCATAAGCAGCGGCGGCGGGAGATTCCCAGCGCATCAGGTCGCTGACATGAGTAGGCCAGGACAGTTTGTCTTTTTCTATGGCTTTTTGCCATTTATCTGAGTTATCGTCAAGAGAAACCGAATAGATCGTGAATTCGCGGGCATTTTTAAAACGTGCGTTCCGGTATTTCTCGTAGGTTCTCACCAGGTTCGGATTTTCTTTCCGACAAGGTTGGCACCAGGATGCCCAAAATTCGACGAGGACGATCTTTCCTTTTAACGACGACAGGGCTATGATATTTCCGCTTGCATCACCCAAAGAAATTTCCGGGGCCATATCCCCGACTTTGGGTCCGCTGGCGGCCAAACTTTTCGCTTCGGGCCGACTGCTGAATGAAAAGGCAATGGCTAAAACAAAAAGGATGAGGATAGGGATCAGAAGGGTAATACGCTTATTCATAACAGGGGGAGTTGCAAAAAGTATTCCTATTTTGGGTTGAGTTCTGCGAAGGCTTTCGATAACTCTGTGTGGATTGGAATTTACCCAAAGCGAAGGAGGGTTCCGGGTTTTGGGTTATGGGTTCTGGTTTGGAGCATTAACCATTTGGAATTTGGAGCTTGGAATTTGGAACTTTCGTCACCATAACCTGAAACCCATAACCCCTAACCCTGAATTTACAGTCCTGGCAACACAGCTTATTCTACCCTCTCAATCTCAGCTCCAAGTGCCTTCAAACGCGTATCAATAAACTGATACCCCCGATCGATCTGTTCAATATTGTGGATGGTAGAAGTTCCTTCGGCTGAAAGGGCGGCGATAAGCAGGGCTACACCGGCGCGGATATCGGGAGAACTCATGGTAATTCCGCGTAAACGGATGGATCGGTTCAGGCCCATTACCGTGGCCCTGTGGGGGTCGCAGAGGATGATCTGGGCTCCCATATCGATAAGGTTGTCGACAAAAAAGAGGCGGCTTTCGAACATTTTTTGATGGATCAATACGTTGCCTTTGGCCTGTATAGCGGTAACCAAAACAATACTGATCAGGTCTGGGGTAAAATTAGGCCAGGGACCGTCAGCGATCGTCATGATCGAACCGTCGATAAAACTTTCGATCTGGTAACTTTCCTGAGGAAGTACGCGGATATCATCGCCAATGATCTCGAGTTTGATACCCATACGCCGAAAGATTTCCGGTATGATACCCAGGTGTTCGACCCCGGCTCCTTTGATGGTAATATCACTCTGGGTCATGGCGGCCAGTCCGATAAAACTGCCTACTTCGATCATATCGGGAAGCATGGTATGTTCGCATCCATGCAGTGATTTCACCCCTTCAATTTCAATGCGGTTCGAACCATACCCGCTGATCTTTGCTCCCATGGAAACAAGCATCTTGCAGAGTTGTTGCAAATAGGGTTCACATGCTGCATTGTAGATCGTTGTTTTTCCTTCGGCAAGTACTGCGGCCATGATCACGTTGGCTGTTCCGGTAACCGAAGGCTCATCCAGAAGGATGTAAGCACCTTTGAGGTTGCTTGCATTGACCCGGTAAAAGCTGTTTTCGGCATCGTACTCGAACTGAGCGCCCAATTTTTGGAATCCGATAAAATGGGTGTCAAGTCGGCGACGACCTATTTTATCACCACCGGGTTTGGGGATATACCCTTTTCCGAAACGGGAGATCAGGGGACCGAGTACCATGATGGAGCCTCGTAATCCGGCTCCTTTGGATTTAAATTCAGGGGAATTCAGGTATTCAAGTTCAACCGATTTGGCCTGAAAGCGGTAACTGTGCTCATCCAGTTTTTGTACGGTAACGCCCAGCTCAGCCAGGAGTTCGATGAGTTTGAGCACATCGCGAATTAGCGGAATATTATGGATGGTGACAGGTTCAGAGGTGAGCAGAACGGCCGACAGGATCTGCAAAGCTTCGTTTTTTGCTCCCTGTGGAACAATGGTTCCACGGAGTTTTACTCCTCCTTTGATTTTAAATGATCCCATTCTCGCTGCTTATTTTCTGCTCCGGTTCATGTTCCGGTTACCACCCCGGTTGTTCCTGTTATTCTGGTTGTTTTGGCCGGAAGGATTACGTCCGTCGCGGTTATTCCGGTTTTTATTATTCCCTCCGCGGAAACTTCTTTCCATAGGCTGTGTCCTCGGACTGTCTTTGGTATGGTACAGAATGGTAATATCGGAAGGACTCAGGTCCAGTTTTCCGGTAGAAAGGATGCGCATGTGTTCGGCGATGATCTCTTCTGTCAGGCTTTCATTATTCCAGTTTTTGCACGAGTTGAGCATAAAGGAAGCAATGAGGTTGATGAATGCCGTACGGGTTTCTCCTTCTTCCATTTCAGATGCGGCGATCACCATGTTCTGTACATTCCTTCCATAAAAGCGAAAGCGGATCATACTGCCCTGGTAAGGAATCCGGTCAGGTTTTTTTGTTAAGATCTCTTTTTCCGGCATCGGATACGGAGCATCGACATCCAGATCAAAATCGGCAATGGCGAACAGATGGTCCCAAAGTTTTTGTTTGTAATCGGCCATTTCTTTCAAATGCGGATTCAGGTTGGCCATGACATTAACTACACCCGCTGCAAGCAGGGTACGTTTTGTCTTGTCGTCGATGGCCTTGATATAAGCCACCATTTCCTGTATGTTTCTTCCGTATTCAGAAATGCGCAGGTTTTCGCGCTGGGTATTGTAAAATTCGGGATCGATCATGTATTATACTTGATTTCTTCGTTTTAATTCGGCGTTGATAAGGCTCAATTCGCGCCCTGCCTGTCCTTTTACGGAACTGTTTTCTTCTGCCCTTCTTGATAAATAGGGTAAAACTTCAATTAAAGGTCCGTAAGGAACGTACTTGGCCACATTGTATCCGGCATGAGCCAGATTATAACTGATATGATCACTCATGCCGAGTAATTGTGCAAAGTAAATTCTTTTATCGTTCTTAGCCACACCTTTTTCTTTCATGAGTTCGGTGAGGTATTTACTCGACTGCTCATTATGCGTGCCACAACAGATACTTACACGGTCCAGGTGGTTGATACAAATTTTTAATCCTTCATCGAAATCATGGTCCGCTTCTGCTTTGCTGCGTTGGATCGGAGAGGGGTAACCCCTTTTGTAGGCACGTAACCTTTCTTTTTCCATATAGGCACCCCGAACCAGCTTATAGCCGATGTAATAGCCGTTTTCCCTGGCATGTTCTATCCGTTTCTCCAAATAAGAGATCCGGTCATGACGGTAAAACTGCAGGGTATTAAATACGATACAGCGTTCTTTGTTGAACTTTTCCATGGCCATTTCTGCCAGATTGTCAATGGTAGCCTGTATCCAGGTCTCTTCGGCATCGACCAGGATACTCACCCCCAATTCGTGGGCTTTCCCGGTCAGCTTCATAAAACGGGCCTTGATACGCTGGTATTCGGCCAGGTCATCCCCGTTCAGGCGTTCTTCTCCACGTCCTGCCTTTTCCAAAATGGCAAGCCGGGCAATTCCCGTGACTTTAAATACCGCATAGGGGATCTTATCCGGCTGTTTGGCCGCTGCTTCAATGGTTTTTAAAATTTCTGCCGTTGTGGCATCGAAGGAGGCTTCAGTTTCCTGTCCTTCTACCGAATAGTCGAGTATTGTCCCTATACCTGCTTTATTTAGCCGTTCAACGGTTTCGGCACAATCTTCGATAGATTCTCCACCACAGAATACCGTGAATAAAGTGTCCTTGATAATACCCTTGATCGGCAAACCTGCATTAATACCGAACCGGGCGAGTGATGGTCCTACCTTTAATACCCATTTGTAATTGAAGGCGGAGAACATGAGTCTGGCTTTTTTGAGATCCTCATCGCTTCTGTCCTGGAATGCTATGCTGGTATTGGAAAATGAAAAATCGGATACGGTGTTGTCCTTGAGTTCCAATGGATGTAAAATTTGCGACAAAACTAGACAATTAGAATTGAAACTTTTTTGATGTAGATCAAGAACCTGTAAATGAAATCTCCACTATTGAATACCATCGTTTTTGTGTTTGGATTTATCCTGATCACCGACCTTTTCACCTGGCGGGCGATCCGTTATCTGGTGAGAAATAAGTCCAAAGTATGGAAACGTAGCGCGGCTTTTGCCCATTTTGGGATCACCTTGCTTGTTCTGAGCGGATTCGTTTATTTTTTCTCCAACGGCAACGCAGAAAAATACGATGGATTCCGAACCTTTTTCTCCGGTTTCGTAATGGCCTTTTATACCTCAAAGATCATTTTTACCGTTTTTGTGCTCTTTGAAGATATCCTTGGTTTTTTTGAATGGATGACACAAAAATACCGGAAAAGAACAGACCAGATCGTTGAAGACAAAGGCGGTATCAGCAGGGCGGATTTTATATACAGCGCCGGAGCCGTTACTGCATTGGCTCCTTTTTATCTGATGATGCGGGGGGTGTACAAAAGCGCTTACGATTACCAGGTGCATCATGTCAAACTTGAAATTCCAGGGTTGCCCAAAGCCTGGAGGGGCAAACGTATTGTGCAGCTTTCTGATATCCATGCCGGAAGCCTGGCCGATACCGATGCCGTCGCCAAAGGCATTCAACTGGTGAAGGACCTGAAACCCGACCTTTTCCTTTTTACAGGAGACCTCGTAAACAACTTCGCCTGGGAGGCCAAAGAAATGGTCGACATGCTCAGGGGCATCAAGGCGGATATCGGCACCTATTCCGTTTTGGGTAATCACGACTATGGATTGTATCATCAATGGGACAGCAAAGCAGAAATGCACGCCAATTTTGAAGACCTGCTTCGCACCCATAAAGAAATAGGCTGGACCCTCATGCGCAATGAAAATGAGGTGATCGAGATCGGCGGTAAAAAACTGGGTCTCCTCGGGGTTGAAAACTGGGGACATAGCAAACGTTTCCCGAAACTGGGCGATATTGACAAGGCAAAAAAAGGGATGGGTGAGGTGGATTTTAAGCTGCTCATGTCGCACGATCCTTCGCATTGGGAGGCGGTCGTAAAAAGCCAGCATCCGGATATTGCCGCTACCTTCTCCGGCCATACGCATGGAGCCCAACTGGGAATTGAAAACAAATTTTTCAAATGGAGTCCGGTTCAATACATCTATAAACACTGGGCCGGTATGTATGAAGACCAGGGCCAGCAATTGTATGTGAACCGGGGTTTTGGCTTTATCGGTTATCCCGGCAGGGTAGGGATATTGCCGGAGATCACGGTGTTTGAATTAGCTTAGGTTAAGGTTAAGGTTAAGGTTAAGGTTGAGGTTGAGGTTGAGGTACTTGTAACTTGAATTCTTTCGCTATCTTCGATAAAACAATGTGTTATGTGGAAGAATTTCGAAGGGGTTCAGTTGAGCGACGATATACTTCAGGAAGTAGAAGCTGCAATTATTCGCGAAAAAAAGTTGGGCAACCAGCTCAAGGTATGTATTGGTACTGATTCACAGGTTAAAGGCATGGTCACTGAATATGCGACCGTGATCGTGTTTGTTCGCCATAAAAAAGGCGGATTTATGTTCATCAACCAGGAGCGTCGTAAAAACCTTATCAGCTTGAAAGAACGTATGATCACCGAAGTGGCTATGTCGGTGGATATTGCTTATCGCCTTTGCGATCTGTTGGATCGCTACATGATCGACCTGGAAGTTCATGCCGATATTAATACCAACCCCCAGTTTGAATCGAATTCTGCCCTGAAAGAGGCGACAGGTTATATACTCGGAATGGGATTCTGCTTTAAAGCCAAACCCGAAGCCTTTGCCAGCAGCTATTGTGCGGATAAAATTGTGAATTGACCGCCAATTGCTAAATTGCCGCGATGAAAAGTATGTCAAAGCGTGCCGTTTTTGCAGGTGTTTCCGTAGTGATCTTAGCCCTGTATGGCTTCAACCAGCTTGGTGAAAAAAAAGGGTATAACAAAGAGAATCTGGATACCACCGTTGATCCCTGCACCGATTTTTATACCTATGCGATTGGAGGATGGCAAAAAAGGAATCCTATCCCTTCGACAGAAAGCCGTTGGGCAGTGTTTAATATCCTGGCGCAACAGAATGAAGAACGGATCGCGACCATTCTCGATCGCCTCCTTACCCAAAAGGTTAAAGCTTCCAAAGGATCTGCCGACCAACAGGTAAAAGACTATTATGCTACGGTATTAGACAGTTCATCGAGAAATGCAAAGGGCATCGAACCTATTCGTCCTTTTCTGGATGCCCTGGATGCCTGCCAGGATAAACAGGAGCTTATGGAGCTGATGGCTTCCTGGCAACAGAACGGGATAGGGAGTTTTTTCTCCTTTTATGTGACCAATGACGCGAAAAGCAGTGACGAGCATATTCTGCATCTTTCCCAAAGCGGGCTCCATCTGCCTGATATGGATTATTATCTGAAAGACAGTCCGGAAAACAAGGCCATACAGGAGGCTTACGTTTTGCATCTGGAAAAAATGCTGGCCAATATCCTAAAGGAGGATGAAATAAACGGAGCGGCGAAGGGGATTTTTGAACTGGAAAAGGAACTGGCTTCCATCTCCATGTCGCGCACAGAAAGACGTGACCCGGACAAGACCTATAACAAATTCGAATACGGTGCTTTTTTAAAGACTTTTGATGGAATAAACTGGGAATCTTATTTTGCCAAAAGTGCCATGCCCAACTGGCAGCATATTGTGGTAGCCCAACCCGATTACCTTTCAGGGGCTATAGAAATATGGAAAAAACAGCCCCTGGAGCTTTGGAAAAATTATGTGCGCTGGGAATTGTTAAGCAGTTATTCCGGCGTTCTGAGTTTACAGATCGAAGCGGACCAGTTTGCATTTTATGCCGGAGTGTTGAAAGGAACAGCGGAAATGAAACCTTTCAAAGAGCGGGCCGTGAAAAAAGTGAACGGAAACCTGGGGGAACTCGTGGGCCAACTTTTTGTCAAAGAACACTTTTCGGCCGATGCCAAAAAACAAGTGAGTTTAATGGTTGAGGAGATTCGCGAAGTTTTTCGTGAGCGAATTGCCGGTCTGGACTGGATGAGTGATACAACCAAGTTAAAGGCCCTGGAAAAACTCAATGCCTTTAAATACAAGATCGGTTATCCCGACAAATGGCGCGATCATTCCGGTTTGGATATCCAGGCCGAAAACCTCTTTGCCAATGATATGGCCATTAATCAGTTTAATTACCGCAGAATGATGGACAAACTGGGCAAACCTGTTGACAGGGAGGAGTGGGGCATGACCCCGCAAACGGTGAATGCCTATTATTCATCCGGAAAAAATGAAATTGTTTTTCCTGCCGGTATCCTTCAGCCTCCGTTTTACGACCCGAATGCGGAGGATGCCCTGAATTATGGCGGCATCGGTGCGGTGATCGGCCATGAGTTTTCGCATGGTTTCGACGACAAAGGCTCCAAATTTGATGCACAGGGAAATTTGAATAACTGGTGGACAGAAGGCGACCGAGTTCGTTTTACCGAGCGCACCCAAAAGATCGTTGCTCAGTTTGAAAATTACCAGGTATTGGATGGTGTACATATCAATGGCAGCCTTACCCAGGGTGAAAATATTGCCGACCTGGCCGGACTAACGCTGGCCTATTATGCTTTGCAAAAACACTACGGGAAAAATCCTCCGAAAGGAACTTCCCTGGATGGATTTACGTGGAAACAGCGGTTTTTCCTTGGCTGGGCGCAGGTATGGGCCCAGAA
This sequence comes from Bacteroidota bacterium, assembly GCA_036676705.1. Classification (GTDB taxonomy): domain Bacteria; phylum Bacteroidota; class Bacteroidia; order UBA8524; family UBA8524; genus UBA8524. Next base: position 9,103 of record JAKFCJ010000030.1, on the reverse strand, counting down.
TATTGCAGAGAAGGAATTGCGTAACCGTATCATCACCGATCCGCATTCGCCCGGCAAATTCCGTGTGCTTGGACCTTTGAGCAACCTTCCCGAATTTTGGGAGGCCTTTGCCTGTAAGGAAGATATGCCTATGGTGGTGAAGGATGAAACGAGACGGGTTGTTATTTGGTAGTTGGAAGTTTTCAGTTTTCAGTGTTCAGTTTTCAGTGTTCAGTTTTCAGTGGGTGAACGTTTTCATACTGAAAACTGAACACTGAAAACTGAACACTGAAAACTCACACGAGATATTTAGTGGCTTCCCGAATACTCAATCCCGATAATTCTGCCCGTTCGAGATACTCCTTTACCAATCCGGGTTGTGTTTTGCTCAATTCACGCAATGCCCATCCGATCGCTTTTCGTATAAAAAATTCCTTTTGGTCTTTGTGGGTATCGATAATGGCGAATAGCAGATCGGTGTCTACCTGGTTTTTGTATTTTAACTGGAAGAGCAGGGCACATCGGTTGAGCCAAAAATCAGGACTGGCGTTCCATTTTTCTATCCACAGATCGCGTTCAGCGGGGTATTTGAGGAAATAGCCTCCGATACAGGTGCTGGCCAAAAAATCGACGGTGTCCCACCAACTCCGGTCTAAAACCCAGCTTTCGAAATGACGAATGCTTCCCGGATATTTCCATAAAGACGCGGCCTTCATCCAATCCATCGCGGCATATTGAAATTCACGAAAAGGCTCTTCCCATAAGGCTTGGGCAAGTTGTATAGGGTCGAGGGACCTGTCCTTTTTCCAAATTGGAAAATACATCTTCTGAACCTCTTTCCGTTCTGCATTCATGACACCTAAAAAGGAAAATCGTCCTTTCATATAGGCTTCCATGGCAGGCTTTTTTTCAGGAGATGCCTGTGCCTTTAAGGCAACAACAAACGCTTCGATCTGTTCCTTCATGCTGCGAATTACGGATTTCCCGAGCGGCTTTTTCATTCCCGGGCGACGCTTATCTTTGCCTGGTGCAGCTATTTTACAGTTCCCGTATTGAAGATGGCCGGATCTTGTTGAGTGAAGAGGAAACCCGTCATGCTATTTCGGTTTTGAGAAAGGTTCCCGGTGATCATTTACAGGTGATCGATGGAAAAGGAAATTTATATGGTGCCAGGATAACAAAGGCTGCTAAAAGAGAAACGGAACTCGAGATCCTGGAAACCAAAAAATTCCCCGGACCCGAAAAAGAAATTCATTTGGTGGTCGCTCCGACCAAAAACATGGACCGAATGGAATGGCTGCTTGAAAAGAGTATAGAGATCGGTCTTAGCTCGTTGAGTTTTATTCGGTGTGAACATTCAGAGCGGAAACAGGTGAATATGGGACGATTGGAAAAAGTGGCGCTGGCTGCCTGCAAACAGTCCCTCACCTGGCATTTTCCCATATTGAATGATCTTGTTCCCTTTAAAGAATACCTGCAAAACGTGCAGCCTAAACAGGGCTTTATTGCGGTATGTAAGGATGCGGAGGTAGTGTTGAACAAACGGACTCTTTTGGAAGCGGAGGTTCATTTAATGATCGGTCCCGAAGGGGATTTTTCTGAAAGTGAATATATGGCGGCAAAAAATGCAGGTTGGGTGGGATTGTCTTTGGGAGAAAAACGGCTGAGGACGGAAACAGCTGCCTTAGTCGGTGTGACAAACCTGAACTTTTTATAGGAAAGATCGGTTCAGCACAGCAATAGATTTCTTAACTTCGCTTTTTGGATATGGCCCGTCGTCTGCACATTTTTATTTTACTTTTTGTACTGGTTTCTTTTGCCCCGCAACGCGGTGTTCAGATCGCGCGTTTGAAATACAGCGGAGGGGGTGACTGGTATGCCAATCAAAGTGCGCTGCCGAACCTGATCTCCTTTTGCAATAAAAATCTGGGAACGACCCTTGGTGCAGAAGAGGCGGTTGTTGAGCCTGCCAGTCCGGATATTTTTAATTACCCCTTTGTTTACATGACCGGACATGGTACTTTTTCTCTAACTGATGCGGATGCCGAAAACCTGCGTAAGTACTTGATGGCAGGTGGCTTTTTACATATAGATGATAATTACGGCCTCGACCCTTTTGTTCGGCCGCAGATGAAAAAAGTTTTTCCTGAATTGGACTTTGTTGAGCTTCCTCATTCCCATGCCATCTATAACCAGAAATACAAATTCCCTAATGGATTACCTAAGATCCATGAACACGACGGGCATCCTCCTCAGGGTTTTGGGCTGCTTTATGAAGGCCGTCTGGTTTGTTTTTATACCTATGAATGTGACCTGGGAAACGGGTGGGAAGACGCGGGTACTTACCCGGATAGTCCGGAAATTCGGGAGAAAGCTTTACAAATGGGAGCGAACCTTATCTCCTTCGTTTTCAATCCTTAAGAACAATTACAGGTTAAATTGTAGCGGTCTTTTGTCTAAAAAATTAGTAATTTTAACGGGGTTATTCGGCTGTGTGCCTTGCTTTTGTTACATTTGTCTTAGAAATCTAATTACCAAAGCCAGAAGAATATGAAATTAAAATTTTACCCAATGATGAAATTCGTCATTGCAGGGATCGTTTTATTGGGTGGGAGTATCTCTCAGGCCCAGACTTACCTGATCAATGAAAACTTTGATGCCTTCCCGACCACCAACCCTGCATTACCAAATCAGGGGTGGACGAACAACGTGATCACGGGAAATTCCAGCGTTGACCAATGGCTTTTCAATAATGCAGCCGGGCGTGGTTTTTCTTCCCCTATCGCAGGACGATTTGCTAATTTCGATAGTGACTGGTTTTCGAATGGAAGCGGAGCGGAAAATGTAGCCCTGGAGTCGCCTTCCTTTTCAACGGTTGGATATTCGGCCGTCCGTCTGCAATTCGATCAGTATTTTGATGGAATTTATAACAGTACCGACAGTATTATCGTCGAAGTACATGATGGTTCGACATGGATCGGTGTGTACAGTTACAACGGAGCCAGTTCCATAACGAATTCCCAGGATCTTGACGTAACCAGCCTGATTGGCAATAAAGCAAGTGCCCAGGTTCGTTTCCGTTTTGTCGGAGATTGGTCGTTCTATTGGTTGGTTGACAATGTGCGGGTATTGGGACTTTATAATTATGATGCCACTTCCCTGGCAGCTTCTTTTGCTTCCGGAGTTTGTGGAAGTACTTCAGACAGCGTAACCGTGGATGTAGCCAATGCCGGTTTAACGTCCATCAGTAACTTCACTGTAAGAGCAAATTTAACAGGTACATTGGGTGGAAACGCAGTAAATAGTACTGTAAGTGGAACCTACACAGGTACATTGACCCCCGGAGCCAAAGGAACGATCATACTTCCTCCTTTTAATACTGCAGCAGGCGGTTCGGTTGTGGTTAGGGCATATACGGAGTTAGGAACAGAACAAAATTTATCGAACGACACCTTTACGACGGCTACGATCAACTTTTTAGGTACTCCACCCATGCCAAGCGCAGCAAATGCAGCTCGTTGCGGATCTGGTTCCGTTAGCTTGCAGGCCAGTGGTGTAGCTTCTACCGATTCTATTGTTTGGTATAACAGCCCATCATCGAATATCCCCATCGGATCAGGCACGCCGTTTAACACGCCTTATGCCGGACCAGGAAATTATACCTATTATGTTAGTGGCGGTCGTGGCGCGCTTAAAAATTCGCTGACCACCACCTATGCTTCAGGCAACGGGCAATCCGGTGTGATGTTTAATGTTACCGCCCTCCGCAGCATCATCCTTGATAGTTTCGAAGTGAGCATGGATGCCGGTACTCACCTTGTACAAGTGTATTACAAACAAGGAACTTACCAGGGCTTTGAAACGAATGCCGGAGCATGGACACTTTTAGGTTCTACTACAGTTGTGAGCACACTGGGCGCCGGTGGACCGGGTATTTATGTGAATGTTGGAAACAAACTTTCACTGCCTGCAAACAGTACCTATGCCTTTTATATCCAGTTACCGAATGCTACGGCGATCAATTATACCAACGCAGCTTCTCTCCAGACATTTACCAATTCTGAGGTTCAGCTCACAGCTGGTGCCGGAAAGGGTGCTAATTTTGGGGCCACCTTCAGTCCGCGTGTTTTTAACGGAACGCTTCATTACAGCTATTTCCCGCTTTGCGAAAGTAACCGCCAGGCCGTTCAGGTTGAAGTGAAACCATTGCCTGTTGGGTCTGCAGTTGTAGCAGGTTCAACTTTCCAGGGAACTTTCCGCTCAGGAACCAGTTCGCTTCCACATGTTGTAGCTGACGGCGATGAGATCAACCTTGAAATTACCGCTCCAACTGGTATGAGCAATAGCAGCTTCGGAACAAATTGGTATATTTCAGCGATCACTGTTCAAACAGTAAATGGAAGTGCAGTGCCAAATACAGATACGGCCACATTTGTTCCAACAACGAACAGCAACGGGCGTTTACGTTTTGTTCCATCGCTGGCAACTTCGGATAGTTTGTATCATATAAGTGCCACGATTACTTCTCTGTTAACAGGCTGTGATTCGATCGTCGAAGCTTATGTTTTTGTGGCTCCAAGACCACAGCCATCCTTCACTTATGTTCCGACCTGTGATGGAAGCGACGTGATATTTGACAATACATCGACTATTTTGTCTGGGACCATATCCTATGAATGGAATTTTGGAAATGGAAATTTCTCCATCCTCGAAAATCCAAGCTTTAAATTCCCGACAACGGGTAATTACGATGTGATCCTCAAAGTGACATCCGATTACGGTTATGTTGAATACGATACCCAAACCATATTTGTAAAACCTGTTCCTCAAACGAGTTTCGACGCGGTAAATGCTTGTGAAGGCACTGCCATCCAGTTGTCGAACACCACCTTAATGCCAACTGGTACTCCAACATTTACCTGGGATTTCGGAGATGGAAATGGGGATAATAACCAGAATACAACCCACCTCTATAGCCTGCCGGGAAATTATACCGTTTCCTATACAGTGGATGTGAACGGATGTTCCAAAACAGTGAGCAAAACGGTAACCCAGGCTCCACGAGCAGCGGTGAATTTTTCTTCCTTCTCCTCAAGCTCATGTAACAATAACACCATGGCATTCACGAATTCCAGTACGCTGGCATTTGGAACAATGGGATTTCACTGGGATTTTGGAGATAGTACAACCTCCACCGCCAGCAATCCAACTCACAACTATGCTGGATTCGGTACTTTTGATGTTCAGCTGAAAGCCTATACAGATCTGGGATGCGTCGATTCATTCACCGCTCAGGTTACGATCATTCAGGCACCTAAGATCAGTGTAAGTTATTCCGCTCCTTGTGTAGGGCAACAGATCGATTTTGTGAACAATACGATCGTGCCTTCCGGATTCAGCAATACCTATGACTGGAGTTTTGGCGATGGTACAAGTTCCACTGCCGTGGCTCCAAACCACATCTATCCGGGAATTGGTTCCTATACCCTCAAATTGCGTTCATACAGCAGCAATGGCTGTACCGATTCGTTTGAAACGACCATCCTGGTGAATGAAAAACCAAATGCAGGAATTGTCGCTCCTGCCGTGGTTTGCGATGGAACAGAAATCGATTTCCTCAACAGTACCACCTCATCGAATATCTCAGCAGTAACCTATTTCTGGGATTTCAATAACGGCGTAACGACTTCAGCAAAAGACACATCATTTACTTACGGTTCTGTGCAAACTTATGCCGTAACCATGATCGCCACCATTGCCGGTGGATGTTCGGATACGGCGACTCAGAATGTTCGGATATCAGCCATCCCAACGGCAGATTTTACCTATTCTTCCAGAAAGACTCGGGACGGAAGCTTCCAGTTCCTTGCAACAGCTACAGGTGCCGGTATCAGCTACCAATGGTTCTTTGGTGATGGAGCCAAATCGACTACTTCCGATCCGGATCACCAGTACCAATTTGATGGCTCGTATATCGTTAGGCTGGTTACGAAAAACGCGGATAACTGTACCAATGAAAGTACGGATACCATCTATGTTTACAGAACGGCCATTTCGAATATTGCTTTTGGTGCGGAAATGAGTCTCTACCCGAACCCGAATAAAGGACAGTTTGTTCTTGAACTTGAGGGTGCAGATTTTAATGACGTCACGCTTTCAGTAGTAAATGCACTTGGACAAAGCATTGCATTCCAGGCAACAGCTAACGGAGCGAATGCCATGGAACTTGATCTGCAAAATGCAGTTGAAGGAATCTATTACTTACGTGTTATCAACAAAGAAGGAGCACAGAGCACTCTTCAGTTTGTTGTGCGTTAAGCCAATAACCTACATTTATAAAATCCCGGACTCAAAAGAGTTCCGGGATTTTTTTTTTACTATACAATGCCTTCATTTGTGTGATGGAATTACACGTGATCGATACCGGGCTTTTCAAACTGGATGGTGGAGCCATGTTTGGAGTGGTACCCAAAGTGATATGGAATAAGCTGAATCCGGCTGATGAGAATAATTTGTGTAATTGGGCCATGCGATGTCTGCTTGTTGAAGAGGGCAACAGGCTCGTATTGATCGATACGGGAATTGGTGACAAGCAGGACGCGAATTTTTTTAAGCATTACTGCCTCAGTGGAGATACGAATTTGGAATCCTCGCTAAAAGCAAAAGGATTTTCTGTGGAAGACATAACCGATGTGTTTCTGACCCACCTTCATTTCGACCATGTAGGCGGGGCAATTAAATGGAATAAAGACCGCAGTGCTTTACAAACCCGTTTTCCCAATGCCATATACTGGAGCCATGAAAAACACTGGAATCATGCGCTGGCGCCAAATCCCAGGGAAAGACCATCCTTTCTTCATGAGAATATATTGCCGATCGAGGAGCACGGACAACTGAAATTTCTGAGAAGTGGAGAAGAATTGATGAAGGACTTTTCCTTTATTGAAGTAAACGGGCATACTGAAGCCATGATGTTGCCCAAGATCCGTTACAAAGGCAAAACCATCATTTATATGGCCGACCTGATGCCATCCAGTCATCATGTACCGGTGAACTATGTGATGGGTTATGATATCCGCCCGCTCGATACCATGAAAGAAAGGTTACGCATCCATGAGGAAGCCCTTCAATACGATTATATCTATTACTTTGAACACGATCCGGTGGTCGAATGCGGAACGGTGAAAATGACCGAAAAGGGAATGCGTTTGGATCGGACTTTCGCTCTTAGTGAGTTAAGTGGCATTTAGTCGGGAATAAGTTTAACAGATATATACGGTGAAGGCTCTTTGGCGAGCAATTCCGTTTTTACTCCTTTTTGATAGAAGGAAAATTCAATATAGCTGACGCATTTGCAGGTTAAGCTACCCCTTTTATGGATGGACATGTTCAGACTGTCGAGTGTGGCTGTGTCGCTGGCGGTTATTATACGCAAACTTTTGATCTTTTTCTCCTTCCGGGTATCCTGTTCTATCACTACCGCACCCAGACCAAAGCCTGGTGAATTCAGAGGCCCGCAGCTTGGTCCAATCCAGGTTGAGTCGAAGCGAAGATGGTATTCAATATGCGAAGGGTTGTTGACAGAGTCAGCAAACCAATGGCTGTCATTTTCCAACTGAATTTGTACATAAAAGCGATCGACTTCCGTGGCGTTAAAGCCTCCGGCACTTGTATCAAAATTATAGGTGATGATATCTGTACACTCATCAAAACAGTCGCAGGTTCTTACACATGCATGCGAAAGGAGGAGGAGCACGGGAAGAATAAGAGGCAGCTTTCGCATACCACTAAGTTAGTATTAAAATTTAGTTCTTTCTTGCAATCGGAACAGGTGCGGGTATAAGGCTGGTTTGCACCACCTTTACGCTATCAAGCTGAAATTCACGTCTCACTGTTTTCACACAACGGCAACATTTTTCTCCAGACTTGGTAACGATCAGGTCCATGCCATCGACCTGAAAGGAATCAACAGCGGTAAAAACTTTATAAATACCAACCCGAAGAAGTTTCCCGTTTTCGTCCGGAATGTTTTTATCCAGCAGCAATTGATTATTGCCTGCACAGGGGTGAACAGGATGGTATTTACCCGTATTCAGATAAAACCAGGAGGTGTCGAAGTAATTGTTTCCTTCAAATTTATAATGGATCTCCAGGGTATCGATATCCTCCGTACTGTATTCACCCGGACCTACTATAAAACTGAAGACGTAAGGTTTTTTGCATTCGTCAGCACAATCACAGGATTCTGTGCAGCAGGCAGCCAGCAGGAAGGTGAAAAAGAAAACGATTAATAACCTCATCAATGCCTCGAATATAAATTTTTCGAGGCATTATTGATTTACAAAACTGATCTGGTTGTGTTCGTCGATGGTGATGAGAATATTGCTCTCCTTTTGTACTTCACCACTGAGAATTTTTTTGCTCAGCTCGTTCAGCACTTTCTTTTGCATGACCCGCTTTAAGGGACGCGCTCCAAATTGAGGGTCGTATCCCAGTTGGGCCAGCCAGTCGAGGGCTTCATCGGTTGCGTTGAGGGTGATGGCATTTTCTTCCAGCATCCTTTGCAGCATTTTAAACTGCAATTCCACGATCTGGCGCACATTTTCCCGGCTTAGCGGAGTAAACACGATGGTTTCGTCAATACGGTTTAAAAATTCAGGGCGTATGGATTTTTTCAAAATATCAAAAACCTGCATTTTGGTTTTGGCGATCACCTCATCCATATCCTGATCCTGTATCTGCTCAAAATTATCACGGATCACGTCTGAACCCAGGTTAGAGGTCATGATGATAATGGTATTACGGAAATTCGCAGTGCGGCCTTTGTTATCGGTTAACCTTCCATCATCCAATACCTGCAAAAGGATATTGAATACATCCGGGTGGGCTTTTTCGATCTCATCAAGCAGTACCACGCTGTACGGCCGTCTGCGAATGGCTTCGGTGAGTTGTCCGCCTTCATCATAACCCACATATCCCGGAGGTGCTCCGATCAAACGGGAAACGGTATGTTTTTCCTGGTATTCGCTCATATCGATACGTACCATGGCGTTTTCCTGGTTAAAAAGATATTCGGCTAAGGCTTTTGCCAACTCGGTTTTTCCAACTCCGGTGGTTCCGAGAA
>JAKFCJ010000029.1:0-3655 GCA_036676705.1 Bacteroidota bacterium | reverse complement strand
GTAGGCTGTAGGCTGTAGGCTGTAGGCTGTAGGCTGTAGGCTGTAGGCTGTAGGCTGTAGGCTGTAGGCTGTAGGCTGTAGGCTGTAGGCTGTAGGCTGTAGGCTGTAGGCTGTAGGCTGTAGGCTAAATTTACTTTATATAAGCGATTTCAAAACCATTTTATTTAAAAACTTATAGCCTAAAGCCTATAGCTTACTTTAGTTTAAACGGATAATTCACCCCATTCACAATATACACCGCATCATCGTCGCAGGTGCCGTCGCCGTAATCGACAAAACGATCGGACAGGCCGAGACGTTTGATCTCGATGGTGCCTTTATCCACGTAGCGGCAGCTCATCGCCCGGTGAAGGGGAATGATGATATTGAGGTTCCAGTCATCGGCCGTGCTGGTGGTGAGGGTAGCATTGCCCTGGACCAGCCATTCGTCGTCCGTCCAGTTTAGGGGTGTTGTTTTTCCCGCCAGCCAGGTATGTGTGCGGTCGCTGGTCCATCCGAAACTGCCACCGGCATTGGGTTTGGTCACGGTACCATTTACCACGATGCTCCAGGCAGGTTGGTTATCAGAAAGGTGGTTCAGGTTGGTGATCACCTTCGAGCCGGTCAGTTTGTACTCGTTTACATAATAATTCGTGGGAATGATGGTCGCCACGCTGCCGCTGTCCCAGTAGTTGTTACCCGTATACGTTACCTCCAGCACCCCGCGGCGCAGGCGCAGGTCTTTGCACAGGCAGTTGGTACTGCCAAAATCGATGGTAACTTTCTTTTGGGGCTGATCCAGCGTTACGATCGCACAATCGGCAAAGGCAGCTGTTCCGTTTTTGTATGAGTTCAGGGTTCCGGATTCACCCTGGTCGGCCATATTTTTAAGTTCGCCAAAAAGCTGTTCGGCAATGGTCATTTCCTGGGCTGCCGTAACATCCGCCGCATCGGGGTTGTCGTCCTTTTTGTCTTCACGGTTACACGAGCTAAATACCGCCACGGAGGCAGCACAGAAGAGGAATACGATCTTGTTGAAATCGATTTTCATAGTTGATAGGATTAATTTTGGTAGGGCTAATATAGTAAAATTCCAGCTTTTGAGGTTGAGGTTGAGGTAAAAGTTAATATCCGGCACCTACATTTTACTGAACACTGAAAACTGAACACTGAAAACTCTCACAAATGCGCCCCGATAAGCAGATCAATATCCTTATACTTCATATTAAACCGCTCCCCGATATGGCGTTTTACGAGGTTTCCTTTATAAATATAGACGCCATTGCGGATCATGGTATTTTCCCAGAAAAAGTTTTTAAAGCCTCCGGATTCCGCGATGTTGATCAGGATAGGGGTAAAAATATTGCTCAGGGCGTAACTGGCTGTTCGGGCTACGCGGGAAGGGATATTGGGAACACCGTAATGGATCACGTCGTGTTTGATCACCACTGGGTTGGTATGGGTAGTCACCTCGGAAGTTTCAAAACAACCGCCCTGGTCGATACTTACATCCACGATCACGGCTCCGGGTTTCATGCGGGTAACCATTTCTTCGGTAACCACATTCGGACTCCTTCCTTCATCACTCCGTAAGGCGCCAATGGCCAGGTCACAGGTCGTCAAGGCCTTTGCAAGGATATTGGGCTGTACGACCGAAGTGAAAACCGGCATGTTCAGGTGGTTTTGCAGGCGACGTAATTTGGCCAGCGAATTGTCAAAAACTTTTACCGTTGCGCCTAAAGCTACTGCAGTTCGGGCCGCATACTCCCCTACTGTTCCTGCACCGATGATCACTACCTCAGATGGTGGGATCCCGGAAACTCCGCCAAGCAGCTCGCCTTTACCTCCATGGCTGTTGCCCAGGTATTCCGCACCGATCAATACGGCCGACCTGCCTGCAATTTCACTCATGCTGCGAATGATGGAAAGGGTATCTTCAAAATCTTTCAAAAACTCATACGCCACCGCAGTGATCTTTTTGTTGATCAGCTGTTTGATATAGGAATCCGTCAGGTTGGTCATCTGAATGGCCGAAAACAAATGTTGCCCGGCTGTCATCAGGTCGATCTCCTCCTTGGTGGGCGGGTCTATTTTCAGGATGATATCCGATTTATAGACTTCCTCCTTTCCATACACAATGCGTGCACCAGCCTCGCTGTATTGGCGGTCGAGGAAATTCGCATTTTTCCCTGCACCCGATTCGATCGTGATCACATGTCCGGAATTCACCAGCAAGGCCACGGAAGAAGGCGTCAGGGGTACCCGGTTTTCCTGGTAGGTGATCTCTTTCGGCACGCCAACCGACAGTTGCGTTTGATGCTTACGAACCTCCAATAACTGCTCCTGTGGCTGCAGAGAGGCTTGTTTTGCAAGCTCCTGGAACGGTGACTTTGGGTTTTCTTTCATGAAGGCTGACTAGGTCCTTTAAAGGTACAAAAAGATTCCTGTTACTTAACGATAATAACTCCGATTTCGGTAAGGAAATCTTTTGGCACAAAGCCGTGCCGACTGTTCGATCACATCGTTTGCCCTTGAATTCCAGTCGATCTCCGTGTCGAGGGGCAATTTCCATAACAAACTGGCGTCGACACCATTCAAAAGCTGGCAGTCGATCTTGATGCGGTAAGTACGGTTATAATTATCCGGATTTGCTCCCATAGGGATTTGAATTCCTTCTGGTATGACAATTTTATCCAGGATATCTCCGGCTATTTCAAGCCCGAAACTCTCGAGGTCGGTCAGGAATTTTTCCTTTTCAACCCGGGTATACACAATGGAATGAACACCCAGGATAGCAGATAATCTTTCCGGGGTTTCTTTCCAGGCATCGATGAGCGAGATGCCGCTATCCTGCAGGATCTTGTTGGTACGTTCAGGAGTCTGGAATTCAATTTTAATGTCCTTTTTATCGGCACCCGATTCGCGTAAAAGCTGGTTGTGCAGCGCCCTTTGGAAGGCCTGGGATTCAGCCTCCGTGATCTTGCGAATTTCTTCCGGACTCAGGTTCGCGTCTTGTCGGCCGGTATAAACCATCTGGTATGGGAGTATGGCCACCAACTTATGGCCGACGGTTTTGCTGCTAAAAACAGGGGTGGTGTAGTCGCGCGCGCAGGAGGCAATGCCCAGGACCAAAGCGACCATTACAAGGAAGGTATAGGTTCTTTTCATCGTTTTGTTGAACGAACGAAAATAGTAAAATCACCTAGGATTCTGACCAGGAAATACTTCTTTTCCCCTCTTTTTCGTGATTCAGCGTAATATGAATGCTTTCTTCAGGTAGTAATTCCTTCGCAATTTCCGGCCATTCGATAAGGCAGATGCTTCCTGAATCCAGGTATTCCGTAAGGCCAATATCCAGGGCTTCCTCCGTATTTTTTAGCCGGTACAGGTCGAAATGAAAGATCTGTTCCTCCTCTCCCTGGTATTCGTTGACCATGCCAAAACTGGGACTATCCACATCTTCATGCACGCCAAGCCGGGCACAGATATGTTGGATCAGGGTCGTTTTTCCCGTGCCAAGATCACCGGAAAAGGTGAGGATGCGTCGTTCTTCTGCCAGGTGCACCAAGGCATCGGCTATGGGTGCTAATTCTTCGAGGGTAGAGACCAGGTGCTTCGCCATTATCCTTTCCCCTTCATGGAAATAATGGGGATCATCATTTCTTCCATGGAAATA
>JAKFCJ010000028.1:0-28342 GCA_036676705.1 Bacteroidota bacterium | reverse complement strand
GAAGAACTTGGATAAAGCACCCGTTCCGGTTTGTAACGGCAAACCCAGTAAAAGAACTCCGCATCAATGCTCAGATCTAAAGCCACCATCATGGGGTCGCCATCGATCTTGGCCCTTCCGCCGACGATAGCTGCAAAATGGTAGATATCGGAGAATTTAGGCAGGGAAAGTCCAAAGGCCTTATTCACATAATCATGGTCATCGGTGACCTGGGTTAAAAATCGACGAAAATCACCTTTCCAAAATAGAAGTTGACCATTGCGGTAACTTCTTAGTCCATTTCCAAGGTCCTTTCCTTCTTCAAACAACCAGGTTTCGGGTAAGGTTCCGGTCGACAGGTCATCCACAATAAACAAGGTGTCTTCCCGGGTTTGGAGCAGGCGCTTTACGAGGTTTCTTCCCACAAAACCGCATGCTCCGGAAATAAGGTGTGCTTTTTTCATCCTGGCTTATTAAAATCGCCCGCAATATCTATAAAATCAGCTAAAAATGTGAAGGAAATCAACAGGGTTCAACGAGGAGTTGCCAACTTTCTTTTCCTACTACCCGGATGCGTGTCCCTTTTTGGATATAGCCATCCATACTTTTTGCCTCCCATTCTTTTCCTTCAATTTCCACATAGCCCGAGGGTTTAAGGTCGTTGGTACATACTCCTTCCTTACCAACCAGGCCTCCGGGAGTCCTAATCTCCGTTTCTCCAAGGGTAGCTTCCAGGCCTATTTTTTTGAACAAGGGACTATCCGCAAAAAGTTTGGCCGATAACAAAGCGAAGACGATAAATCCAAGGAGACCAAACACAACCCGCGTCAGTGCCGATTCGATCTGTTCGGGATCGGTTATGCTAAAGTCAAAAACAATATTGTTGATGGCGCTCAGCACCAGGGCTCCGAACATGAGCACCAATCCTGATATTCCGGCCACTCCGAAGCCGGGAATGACGAATACCTCAACGCCGAGGAGAACCAGTCCCGCTATGAACAGGAGTATCTCCCAATTGGCGGCCAGCCCCTCGAGATAAAGCGGAGCAAAGTAAAGCAGGGCAGCCAGTACCGATACCAAAAGCGGAAATCCGATACCCGGACTGCGTAATTCGTAATAGATCCCACCCAAAATAAGGAGGATCAGGGCGCTGCTTACCGCGGGTGCGATCAGGAAACCGATGGCTTTGTCGACCCAGGAGATTTGTTGTTTGATAAGGGTATAGTCTGTAATTCCTTGTTCCTTCAGCATTTCTGCAATGCTTGCGTATTTTCCATCGCAAAAACCCCATAAAATGGCCTCATCCGTGGTTAAGGTGACCACGTCGCCGGTATCATTCAATCCGGGCACTACCTTATCGCCATCGACCATGGCTTCGGCTATTTCCGGGCTCCTTCCCCGGGCCGTTGCCGTGGCGCGCATTTTTGAACGCATATAACTCTGGTATTTATCCGGGGCCGCCTGTCCGGTTCCCTCTACAACCGTTGCAGCACCGATGGTGGCACCTTCTTTCATAAAAATACGGTGACAGGCAATGGATATCAATGCGCCTGCCGAAGCAGCGTTATTTTCTATAAATACATAAACGGGTATAGGCGAGTTCAAAATGCGGGTACGGATCGAATCGGCATCGGTTACCAGTCCGCCATACGTATTCAAGTGTAGAATAATAAGGTCAGCGTCCATCCCGATGGCTTCATTCAGCGCCTGGGCCGTCCTACGCGAAGCAGCGGGCGCTATTTCATCAAATATTTCGAACTGGTAGACCTTTAAATTACTGCCAAAAACACTGTCGGGTCGGCTTTGTCCCGACACCTCAGGAATTATTAACAGGCAGGTGATGATAAATGCAAGGAGCCTCATGCCACGAAATTAACGCAAAAGCATTCAAGTGCTTACCTTTGTTTGGAATAGTTCCGCAAAAGCATGAAAAGCATTTTACTCATTATCGGCCTCCTGGTAGCTGGCGTTAGCATGGCCAATACCACACAACCACTTGACTCTGTTGGAATTAAAGAAGTAAACGGGAAATATTTCATCCTCCATAAAGTAGAAAAAGGGGAAGGACTATACGCCATAGCACGTCGGTATAAAGCCAATGTGGAAGATATTAAAAAGGCAAATCCGGAAGCCGGCGAGGGACTAAAGGTCGGACAGATCCTTCTTATCCCCTATAACTATACCCCTGAAACCAAAAAGGAAGAACCCAAAAAAGAGGAACCGAAAAAGGGGGAAACCATTCTGCATGTTGTTAAGACCGGAGAAACCCTGTATTCGATCTCCAAATTATACAATGTGAGCGTGGATGAGATCAAGATCAAAAACAAACTGACTTCAAATAATTTGACCGTGGGACAGGAACTGGTGATCAAAGGAGAAAAAACAGCTCCCAAGCCCGAAGAACACCAGGAAAATTACGGGGGTGAAGAAAAACCGGACCTTACTCCCAAACCCGAAGAAAAAACTCCCCCACAGACCATGGATAAACCGGGTTATGAGTACAATGCTACAACGGGTGAAGTAAAAGAAACCGGATTTGCGGTTGTGGCCATGGATGAAAACATGAACCAGGAACGGAGTTTTTGTTTGCATCCGACGGCTGCGACGGGTACCATTATCATGGTCACCAATATCGCCACCAACAAATCGGTATTCGTCCGGGTAGTCGGAAAACCCATAAACAACGACGCGCAGGTTATTATCAAACTGAGCAAAGCCGCGGGAGAACGTTTGGGGATAGGTGAAAATGACCGAACCAATGTTCGGCTGAACTATGCCCGTTAACTGACCATGGTGCTGACCCTGAAAAATCGATTCCAGTTTTTCGGCTCAGTGCTGATCGGTATTGGATTTGTTTACCAGGAAGCCACACCCTTTTTCCTTTCAGTAGGGTGTATTCTTTTATTTTTAAGTGCCTTCTTCCCTCCTGTTTCCTGGAAAAAAAACTACCTGGCCCTGGCTATCCTGCTTATCTGGGTGTTTAACTTCCTGAGCGGAATTCAGAGTCAGGACCTGGATGGATGGGGAACCATATTGGTCAGGCAACTGGCCCTGGTCTTTTTGCCTGTAGCCGTATTGGGAGGCATCACCCTGGTGCCTGAACAAAAAGTAAAAGTTGATCGGGTATGGATCGGCCTGAGTGCTGTTTTTGCCCTGGTCAGCCTGGTCCGTTATTTCATCCATAAAGAAGCCATAGACCTTTCCCTCCTGGAATCCGGAGCCATACCCATCTGGGACGGTGTTTCCTGGCCCTGGAAGCTGGATGCCATCAATAGCAGCAAGTTTGTACAGGGAGGTGTCAGCCATATTTATTTCAGTTTGATCCAGGCATTGGCCATTCTGGTTTGCTGGAGGTACTGGCAAAATTCCAAAAAGGTGATCTGGCTCGTTCCTGGGCTCATTCACCTGCTTACCATCCATTGGTTTTTGGCGCGCACGGGCATCCTGGCGCTCTATTTTGCGGTGGGGGTCCTGTTTGTGTATTCCCTTTTTACCCGTCCTAACAAAAAATGGCTCATCCTGGTTGCCGTGGTGGCTTTGCTCCTGCCCCTGTTCAGCTATTTTGCCTTCGATGCGGTTCGAAATAAAGTACAAAACTCACTTGAAGATCTTGAAGCAGTAAATGGCGAAAGAAGCATCAATCACCGGAGTTTTGCCATGCGCATTGAAGCGTGGAAAACGGCCGGGAAAATTATAAAAAAACATCCTATGGGCGTTGGAGCCGGCGACGTACAAGACGCCATGGATGAACAGTATGAAGCGGACCATACCATGCTTTGGCCCGAAAACCGCATCCCTCCCCACAATCAATACCTGGAAACAGCCCTGGCCTCCGGGATATTGGCAGCCCTGCTCCTGCTTGCTTTGCTCCTTGGCGGAATATGGAGTTCCTGGCGCGCCCGAAACACGTTGATGCTGGGTATTTTCTCCTGCCTGTTGATGGCGCTTTGTTTTGAATCCATCCTGCAGACTCAATTGGGGATCGCTATTTTCCCCTTTGCCATCCTGTTCCTGAACCCGGTTAAGGAGCGTAAGGACGACCCTGTTGCAGCCGGAGAAATTCCCTACATTTCGCCTGTGAAATATTCAGTTGTTATTGTCACTTACAATGAAGCCCACCGAATTGAGGACCTCCTGAAAAAGATCCCTGCAGTCGACGAAATTCTTGTGGTTGACTCCTTTAGCACGGATGGAACAGCCGCCCTCTGCGAAAAATACGGTGCCCGGGTGATCCAACAGAAATTTCTGGGCTTCGGACAACAGAAACAACTAGGCGTGGATGCCGCGAAAAATGACTGGATATTGAGCCTGGATGCCGATGAAATTCCGGATGAAAAATGCTGGGATCATATTGCCTCCCTGATGAATGACGAGCCATCCATCAAAGGATGGTACATGAAGCGTCATTTGGTGTTTATGGGCAAAGCCTTTCATTATGGAAAGGAATCGCGGGACAAACAACTGCGCTTTTTTGACCGCAGGCATATGGGCTGGAACGCAGCAACCGTGCATGAAAGCGTTGAATACCAAGGGAAAAAGGGAATCCTGGAGGGAACGGTGGCGCATAAAAGTTATGACAGCCTCGACAATTATTTCGGCAAATTCAACCGCTATACCAGCCTGGCTGCGGAAGAACTGGTTCGGAGGAAAAAGTACAAATCCGTTTTTTCCAATGTAGCAGGCGTTCCCTTTAATTTTATTAAAATTTATTTCCTGCAACTCAATTTTATGAATGGGTACCCCGGCTATTGTTGGGCCGTTTTTTCCAGTATTTACAGCCTTGTAAAATACAGCAAGGCCAAAGAACGAAAAAAGCCAGACAACTAAAAGGCAGGCAAATGTATCTACCTTATAGCTGACAAAATTTTATTGGCTATCTTGCCAACAACCAAACCATGCTCAAGTTGTTACGTTGGATTAGCGGTCTTATGCTCGTAGCATTGCTCCTTCCCTTTGCGAAGTTGCAGGCTCAGTGTGATGCTACCTTTAATTTTGACCCGAAACAATGCCTGGGCGACACTTCTGCCCTGGCCAGCCTTGCCAGCATCGATATTATTGCTTCCGACTGGGATTTTGGTGATGGAAATACCGATACCGGGCTCCTGGTTGATCATGTTTATACCCAAACCGGCACGTATGTCATCCGCCATATCATAGAAGAACTTGGTGGCTGTAAAGACACGGTGTTCGACACGGTTGAGGTCATTTCCCCTCCGGTCCTTGCTTTTAACACCGATCAGAATTGTACGGATAGCCTGGTTTATTTATATGGAATTAAAAGTGCCCATGCCTCCGACACGCTGGGAACGCTGAAGTGGTTTACAGGCACCGGCGACAGTTTAACGGGCGATACGGTTTCCTATTTTTACCCCTCATCCGGTTATTATACCCTTCGTTTACAGGTGACAGGAACATCGTGCAGCAGTGTGCTGGATTCCCTGGTATTCATCAGGCAAAAACCGCAGGCCGATTTCAGTTATAATTCGGCATTATGCAAAGGCGATACGGTTACCTTCCAATTTACAGGAGATGCCCATTCTCCAAAATACAGCTGGAATTTCGGCGATGTGTTTTCGGGAGGGAGCAATACCGACTCGGTGGCCGATCCCCGGCACCGTTTTAGCAATTCAGGAAGTTATAATGTCCGCCTGGTCATTACTGATACCCTTTCCTGCCGCGATACCCTGATCCAAAGCATTTCCATCAAACAAAATGCGGTAGCCGATTTCGATTATAGTAGTGGATGTTTGGGAATGAGTACCGCCTTCAGCAGCACTTCACAAAAGGATGCCAGCGACAGCATCACCGGCTATTCCTGGGATTTTGGCGATGGAGATACTTCTTCCTCGGCCGCTCCCCTTCATGCTTATACAGATACAGGAACCTATACCGTCCGGTTGATCATCGAAACGGCTTCCGGTTGTATCGATACGACGGTTCAAAGTCCGCCTATTTTTCTCCAACCGGCTATTTCTTTGGATTCCGATAGCGCATGTCGCGGTTCTAGTGTTGATTTTCAATTAGATAATCCAAGTGCTGCCGTCCAGGCGTATTTATGGAATTTTGGCGATGGATTTACTTCCACAGCGCCTGCCCCTGCCCATCAGTACACAAGTGCCGGAAATTTTTATGTGACACTCCGGACTGAATTCACCAACGGCGCGTTCTGTACCAGCGACAACGATTCCATACGTGTACTTCCTTTACCCGGGGCTAACTTCCTTATTGATACCGATACGCAATGTTTTAAAGGCAACGAGGTATGCGTTCATATTACCGACCAAAGTTCCAATACACTTCGGCGCCGTGTATTGTTTGATGATGGATTTGTTGACGTCAGTAATGGCCCTACTGATACCTTCGTTTGCCATACCTATACCGATGTTGCCGGTGGCTCCTATTTTATCGCCGTGCAAATGCTCGACTCCAACGGCTGTTCACAGAGTATAGGCAGTGATACCGCGGTGCTCATCTATCCGGAATTCGATACGGAATTCACGCAAAATGCCAGCAACGGGTGTTTTGTTACTTCCGTGAATTTTACCAATACCAGCAACCAGGACCCGCCAGAAGTGGTCGATTTTTACTGGGATTTTGGCGATGGAAACACGAATACGACCGATTGGTTTTTTCCCAACCATACTTATTCCCTAAATGGAAGTTTTACCGTAAAACTATGGGCGGAGAATGAAGACGGATGCCGGGACAGCAGCTTCGGCAGTTCATCCATAACCAATGTGACCTTTACCGTTGATGCCAAGATCGATTCCATTCCATCCGAATGTTCCAGCAATAACCGGATCTATGCCAGCCAAACGCCGGTAGCCGGCGGAACCATACAGTGGATCTGGCAAAGTGGTGATACCTCCGGTACCTTTTCACCTTCCTTTTCCTACGAATTCCCGAATACCTATTACCCCTGGGTGATCATCAGCCTGAATGGCTGCGACAGCATTAAATTTCTGGACACCCTCACCATTTCCGGTCCTTATGCACGCATCGGGGCGATCACAAACCGCTATCAATGCCAGATCAGCGATACAGTTTATGCGGTGAATGCCTCTACCTATTACCTGAATACCCAGCACGGAGCCATCTGGGATTTTGGCGATGCCTTTGCCGCGTCTTGTACCACCAACTACCTTGCAGGAGTAAATGCCACCTCCAATTGCCGCTATGCCACGGATAGTGTGAACACCAAACATTTTTACGATGTCAACCAGGAGGCCTGTTATTCCATCCGCATGATCGCCTATGATTCGGTTTCCGGGTGCCGCGATACCGTTACCGAATTTGTGGCCCTCACCCCTCCCGTTGCCGGTCCGGACACTGCCCTAGGCATGCAGGGTCTCTTTACGATACAGAGCAAAACCTGTCTAGGACCTGAGGCCGATAAAGAAATATCCCTGAGCCTGACCCAAACCCAACCCTTTTGCGGCAAAGAGATCTATTGGGTCATGTGGGATTCGACCTGTGCCGTGGCTTCCGGGAATTTTAACGGCCAATGGGTAGCCAATCAGACAGAGCATAACTATACCTACGCCAATGCCCCCTGCGATCCGAATGGCTATGTCACCATCGGACTCATCATCCAGAATGGCGACGATTCATTGGGAAATGTATGCCGCGACACCGCCTGGTACCATAATATCCTGCGTTTTAACTTTATGGACCCGAATTTTGGATCCAGCTATGATCCCGCCCAATACTATTGCGAAGGCAGTACCTTTGATTTTTATCTGCTTGAGCAGGACCAGGATTCGGTAAACCGGGTGGTCTGGTATTGGGGCGACGGGCAAGTTACGGATACCAACACCATCGATACGGTTTCCCATCAATTTGCCGAATCGGGCACGTATACGGTGGTCAGTCAGATCTTTACCACCGATGGCTGTACGGGTACCGATACCTTTACCCTGAATGTGGGCGTGATGGCCTCCATCGGATTCACCGTGAATACCTTATGCCTGGGCGACAGTTTTCAGATCCTGCCGAACATCAATTACCTCAACGATTTTGTCAATTACTGGAACGACAGCAGCCGGATAGCCGCCAATAAAGAAGCGCTCTTTTTTGATATGGATGACGGAAACGGCTTCCAGGACCTGGGCACGCAACCCTGGATCTACAGCGACGCCATAAAAAATTACAGCATCACCATTGCCTACCGGGATAGTATGATGTGCTGGGATACCCTGAACTATTCGGATTCCGTCCGGGTTTTTGGCGTTTTTGCCGAATTCAGCACCATTGAAGACACCTTCCTTTGTCCGCAGGCTATCGCCTTTACCGACCTGAGTTCCATCTACGATTCGACTGCAGGATATTTCCAAACAGATGACAGTCTGGTGCAGTGGTCCTGGGATTATGGAAGCGGACTGGCCAAAAGCAGCCTGCAACATCCGGAAAGGTATCTGGGAACGGGTTCCTATACAGTAGAACTGCTCGCCACCAATACGACCGGGTGTAAGGATTCCATCAGCAAAACCATCGTCGTCGTCGGGCCGGTGGCGCACTACTCCTTTGTAGCCGATAGTTTTGGTTGTGAACCTTTGCGGATCTATTTTAAAAATGAAAGCAGCAATGCCACCAACTATGTGTGGCAGTTTAACGATTCCAGCAATGCCGTTTTAAGCACGACTTCCGATTCGGTCTTCTATTTTGACTATGCTATCTATGGAAATTTTGTAGCGAGCCTTACCGCCCAGGGTAGTTTTGACCAGGATGGGATCACCATCAGCTGCGAGGCTGAATTCCCTGATTCGACCGCGTGGGACAGCCTGCGCCTGGTTTCTGTTTATGAAACCCCGATAGCCGGATTTTCCTTCCAGACCGATTGTGCCACAAAAAGCTCTGTCTTCCAGAATGAAAGCCTGACAGAAAACAACAGCACCCTCAGTTATATCTGGGATTTTGGCGATGGAGATACCTCCAGTTCACAAGACCCCACCCATATTTATGCGGACACGGGTCATTATACCGTTATCCTGCACGTTTTTAGTGAATTAGGTTGTGAAGACACCATTGCCCAGACCGTTATTATTGCCCCCCAGCCGGTAGCCTGGTTTACCTATACCGAAGTTTGTCTGGGGAGTACGACTTTTTTCCTTGATTCTACCGAAGCTTTTAATGATCTGATCTACGACTGGCAGTGGGACTTCGGTGACGGCGGGGCCAGTACCCTCGAAGATCCTTTTCATGACTATGGAGCCGACAGTACGTTTACGGTCGGGCTCATCGTAACCAATGTCGGTGGCTGCAGGGATACGGTGAGCCGGGATATTCGTATCCATTCCTTCCCTGCAGCGGATTTTACGAGCGCTCCGGAATGCCGCTATGATTCCGTTGAATTCACTGATGCCAGCACGAGCGTGGAGTTGCCCCTGGCCTATACCTGGGATTTCGGCGATGGATCCTTTTCGAATGCCGCTTCACCCCGGCATCTCTATGCGACTTCAGGAACCAAATTGATCCGGTTGCATGTGGAAACCCAATGGGGATGTTCGGATTCGACCACCCTGTCGGTTGATGTGTACCAGGAACCTTCGGCAGCCTTTTCTATCAACGACAGCGGACAATGCCTCGCTGAACAAAACTTCCTCTTCGACGACCAAAGCACGGCCGGAACCGGAAGCTATACGGCTGCCTGGGATTTTGGTGACGGAAACTCGGATGCGGGTACTTCTGTTTCACATACCTATGCGCTGGCAGGCTCTTATGCTGTGTCAATTTATCTGGAATCGGTTTTTGCCTGCCGGGATACTTCCATCCAAACCGTGCAAGTATACCCTCAGAGTGCGGCCGGGTTTATCGTTAATGATCTGTTCCAATGCGAATTCGAGAATAGTTTTGCGTATACCGACACGTCGGCGATCAGTTCGGGCAGCATCAGCCGTAGCTGGTTAAGTGGTGATGGAAGCAGTTCCACCGACAGCATCTTCACCCACCATTACAACGATACTGGTTATTTCCAGGTGAGTTTGATCTTACTCAGCGACTTTGCCTGCAGGGATACGGTCACGCAACAGGTACTTGTAAATCCTTCGCCCAAGGCTGATTTTGTGATCGACGACAGTACCCAATGTTTGCGCGACCATGTTTTTGCTTTTGCCAATGCCACCCAGTTGAGCAAGGGAAGTTTGTTTGCCGACTGGGATTTTGGTGATGGAACAACGGAAGTGGCGCTTAACCCTGCCCATAGTTATTCCATCGACTCTACCTGGAGTATCCGGCTGTTATCCACTTCGGATTCGGGGTGTACGGATACGGCCTGGCATGGGGCGATCACCTACCCGATGCCGGTGGCTTCCTTTGGATTAAGCGACACCACCTCCTGTTTAAGCGGGAATAGTTTTTCTTATTATGATTCCACAAGCATCCACAGCGGAACCTGGACCCTTCGCTGGTTCTTTGGAGATGGGGATAGTAGCAATTCGGGAACTCCGTCGCACAGTTACCCCGGTGAAGGGGTTTATAGTCCCACGCTGATATCCACCAGCAATTTCGGCTGCAACGATACTTTTTCCCGGGATCTGGAAGTTTACCCCATGCCGGATGCCGTCATCGGAGTGGCCGATAGCCAGGCGTGTTTCCGCGACAATCTGTTTAATTTCATTGATTCCAGTACACTCGTCAGTGGATCCCTTAGCAGGGAGTGGAATTTTGGTGATGCATCAACCGATACCGCAGCCATTACGACCCACTCTTATGCTTCCGAAGGTACCTACCTGGTTGCGTTACGGGTCGTGAGCGATGTTGGCTGCCGCGATTCTGCCTTCAGGAATTATGAAGTTTTCCCACAGGCAACAGCAGGATTCCAGATCAACGATACCATCCAGTGTTTTAGCGGACATTTCTTTCAATTCAGCAACCAAAGTTCCGTGAGTTCCGGTGTAATAAGCAACCAATGGGATTTTGGCGATGGACAAACAGATACCAGCTCCAGTACCAGTCATATTTATGCCCTGTTTGGGAGCTACACGGTCAGGTTGATCTCCCAGACTCCGAATTTATGCTCCGATACCCTGCAGAAGATCGTACGCATCGACCCGAATCCTCTGGCTCTGATCGGACTGGCCGACAGCCAGGATTGTTTCCGCGACCATCTTTTTACCTTTATTGATTCGAGCAGCATTGCCAGCGGAAGCACAAGCAGGGAGTGGAGTTTTGGCGATGCGGCCACCGATACATCCATACAAACGACCCATGCCTATGCCAGTGAAGGCAGCTACCTCGTGGCATTGCGTGTGCTCAGTGACCTGGGTTGCCGCGACTCGGCTTTCCGGAGCTATGAGGTATTCCCGCAGGCAGCGGCAGGATTCCAGATCGACGATACCCTCCAGTGTTTTAACGGGCACCTTTTCCAGTTCAGCAACCAAAGCCAGGTTAGTTCGGGCACCCTTAGCTATTCCTGGGATTTTGGTGATGCAAACACCGACAATACGACCAATCCGAGCCATGTTTATACCCTCTTTGGTGATTATACGGTTACCCTGATCGCCAATACACCTAATTTATGTGCGGATACCCTTCAGCGGACACTAAGAATAGATCCGAACCCCCTGGCAAGAATATGGCTGAACGACAGTTTCCAGTGCATCAATGCCCAAAGTTATTCCCTGCGCGACAGCAGCACGCTGGCTGAAGGCACCTACCAACGCTACTGGGACCTCGGAGATGGCGCCACAAGCCAGCTCGACGCCTTTGTACACCCCTATTCCACGCTTGGTGTCCATACGATCAGCCTGCTGTTGATCAGCGACAAAAACTGCCGCGATTCCAATACCGTGGATATCGAAGTTTACCCCAAACCCGATCCGGCTTTTATGATCAACGATTCGGCCCAGTGCGAGAACGATCAACTGTTCTCCTTCACCGACCAGAGCGGCATCAGCAGCGGAACGTATAGTCCTGTGTGGACTTTCGGCGACGGGAACAGTTCGGTGTTGCAGGATCCTGACTACCAGTACAACTATGCCGATACCTTTAAAGTGGTGCTCGAATTAACGAGCAACCACGGGTGTCTGGATTCAGTGAACCGGAGTTTGGTGGTATTCCCGAAACCCCATGCCACCTGGGTTATCAACGATACGGCCCAGTGCGTCAATACCAACGATTTTCAGTTTACCGCGCAGGTAACGATCAGCTCGGGGGGCTACCGAAACTACTTCTGGGATCTCGAAAACGATCTTGACAGCGGAGACCTGGATACCGCCAGGACCTATGCTGCCCTGGGAATTTATCCCGTATACTTCTATGCACAATCCCTGTTAAATTGCTGGGATACCCTGAACACGGTGCTGACCGTTCATCCGAAGCCCCATGCCCAATTCAGCATCAATGACAGCAACCAGTGTGTGAATACCCAGGATATTGTATTCGACAACCAGAGCACGATCTCTGCAGGCACGCTGACCTGGTTCTGGGAATTTGGGGATGGCGATACCTCCAGTGCTTTCGAGCCGCTAAAAACCTATGCCCAACACGACAGTCTGGTCGTAGTGCTTTACTCCCAAAGCGATCTGGGTTGTTACGACACCACAACCCATCAAATGGCCATCCTCCCCAAACCCATGGTCGAATACAGCGTAAACGACAGCGACCAGTGTGTGAACGGAAACCTGTTCTCCTTTATTAATGGTTCGACTATAGACTATGGTTACCTGAATTATGTGTGGGATTTTGGCGATGGACAGATCTCAGGTTCGGCCAATTGGAATATGTCTTATGCCGCTCATGGCACCTATCCGGTTAAGTTGAAAGCCACCTCCAACCTGGGCTGCAGCGATTCGCTGATAAAAACCATGATCGTGTACCCGAAACCTACTCCGGGATTTACGGTGAACGATGAAGGACAGTGTTTTAATACCCAGTATTTCCAATTTACGGACCAGAGCGGTATCGCTTATGGAAACCGGCACTATATCTACCGTTTAGCCGGGACAGACATTGATACGAATGCCAGCCCCTCTTACTTTTTCCCGGCATTCGGAAGTTATACGGTGCGGCAGGTCGTTACCAGCGATTACGGCTGTAAAGATTCGATAGAAGGTCCGATACGGGTATTCCCCAAGCCGCTGGCCCAGTTTTCTGTGAACGACTCCAGCCAGTGTATCAATGATCAGTTTTTCTTCTTTGCCAGCAGCAGCAATGTGGTGCAGGGCATTCTCCAATCGGAAAACTGGGATTTTGATGATGGAGCACAGGCCATTGGACGGGTGGTGAATCATCAATATGCCAATTCGGGTAATTACCAGGTGGCACTCCGCATTCAAACCGACAGCAACTGTTGGGATACCGCCCGGAAGGATATGCGTGTATTCCCTAAACCTGTTGCGGCGATCGGGTATAATGATTCTGCCCAATGTTTGAGCGGCAACCTGTATGACGTGCATAGCCTTTCTACTGACAGTACCGGTATCCAAACCTGGAGATGGATCATCGGGCAGGATAGCATGGCCCAGGATTCAAGTTTCTCCTATCATTTTAAAACAGAAGGTGCTAAACGTTTCCTTCATTGGGTTCAAAGCATGGATGGATGTTGGGATACCATAGTCCGGATGGCATATGTGAAACCCATGCCTGACCCCGCTTTTAGCGGACTGAATTCCTTCCATTGCAACAATGAAGCACCCTTTGCCCTCACGCCCGTGGTTCCGGGTGGAATATTCAGCGGACAAAATATTGTGAACCAGCTATTTGACCCCAAAATCCTGTGGAACGATACGGTTAAATATGTGGTAACCGTCAACGGCTGTACCGATTCTTCCTCGAAAAAAACCGAAGTATATCCCTTCCCTGTTGTGGACCTGGGTCCGGATACGGTATTGTGCAAAAACGAGTTCCTCCGTTTTGACCTGAGCTTCTGGAATTCGCAGTATTTCGTCCAGGGAATTACTTCCAAACCGGATTATGTGATCAGCAAACCCGGTATCCACTATGTTGCCGTGACCAATGTGTGCGGAACGGATTACGATACCGTTACGGTAAGCTTTCTCGATGACCTGTGCCGGATCTATTTACCCAATGCTTTTACGCCGAACGGGGATGATTTCCATCAAAATTATAAACCCGTTGAATTCGACCTGGATAAAATGGATTATATCATATACAACCGCTGGGGACAGATCGTTTACAAAGGGAATATCGACGATGCCGGCTGGGATGGAAATTTTGCCGGGGTGCCGGTTGAGCAGGATGTTTATTTGATCCTTGTTCACTACTCCTATACCCTTCATGGGGAAAAAGTGAGTGGAATACTACGTGGAAACATAACCTTGCTTCGATGAGCATGGGCTTAAGATGAATCTTTATCTTTGTCCCGCATGCACTACTATTCTTCCATACTCGAAACTATAGGCAACACGCCGCTGGTTAAAATAAACCGCATTACAAAGGACATTCCTGCACTGGTACTGGCCAAGGTCGAGACCTTTAATCCCGGTAATTCGATCAAAGACCGGATGGCTGTTAAAATGATCGAAGACGCGGAAAAAAGCGGTGCCCTGAAGCCCGGAGGTACGATCGTGGAAGGGACCAGCGGGAATACCGGTATGGGACTCGCCATTGCAGCGGTGATCAAAGGGTATAAATGTATTTTTACCACTACCGACAAGCAGTCAAAAGAAAAAGTAGATGCCCTAAAAGCCTTTGGAGCCGACGTGATCGTTTGTCCCACGGACGTAGAACCCGAAGACCCCCGCTCCTATTATTCCGTTTCCACCCGTTTGGCGGCAGAGATCCCCAATGCCTGGAAACCCAATCAATACGATAACCTTTCCAATTCCCTGGCCCATTATGAACAAACGGGACCGGAGATCTGGGAACAAACGGAAGGCAAGATCACCCATCTGGTTGTGGGTGTGGGAACCGGGGGAACCATAAGCGGAACGGCGAAGTTCCTCAAAGAAAAAAACCCGGCTATCCAGGTTCTGGGTATTGATACGTATGGATCCGTTTTCAAAAAGTATAAGGAAACCGGGATCTTCGATAAAGAAGAAATATATCCCTATATCACAGAGGGTATTGGCGAGGATTTTTTGCCCGAAAATGTGCGTTTTGACCTGATCGACCATTTCGAAAAGGTTACTGACAAGGATGCGGCCATCTATACACGGAAAATAGCCCGGGAAGAAGGCATTTTTGTCGGGAACTCAGCCGGGGCAGCCATGGCGGGCATCGTCCAGATGAAAGACAGGTTTAAAAAAGGAGACGTGGTCGTTGTTATTTTCCATGACCATGGCACCCGGTATTTGGGCAAAATGTTCAACGACGACTGGATGCGAGACCGGGGCTTTATGGACACGCCCCAGCCCAAAACGGCCCTCGACCTCATTGAAAAACATAAAAACCAGAAGCTGATCACCATTCGGGCTGAAGACAGGATCAGTGTTGCCTGCGAGATATTGCAGAAATACGGCATTTCCCAAATTCCCGTGGTGGATGAGCAGGGACAGTTTGTTGGTGCTTTGGACGACAGCATGCTTTTCCAAAAATTGCTGCAAAATCAAACGGTCAGGGAAGCTACGGTAGCTTCGGTAATGCTACCCTCCTTTCCTGTGGTTAAAACCAGTGAGACGATCGAAGCTGTGGCCCGCAAGATCAATAAAGAAAACAATGCCGTGCTCATGATGGACCTGGGCGGCAACTGGCATATCATTACCAAATACGATATTATCGAAGCCTTAAGTTAGGTGATGGGCCTGATTCGCCATATTGACCAGATGAAGCGGGAAATAGGGCTGCCGGCTTTTCCGAAGCGGATCATCTCGCTGGTGCCCAGCCAGACGGAATTTTTATGTGCGATCGGTATCGGTGAGCGGCTGGTTGGGAGAACCCAGTTTTGTATCCATCCCGCTGAAGAGCTGAAATCGGTTACACGCATTGGCGGTACCAAAAAACTACAACTGGATAAGATCCGTGCACTGCAGCCCGACCTGATCATCGGGAACAAAGAAGAGAACGAGCAAAGCCAAATAGAGGCCCTTGCGGCCGACTTTCCGGTATGGATGAGTAATATTTACCACCCGGAAGATGCGCTGGCCATGATGCACCTCTTAGGCGGCATCCTGCATTGCGAAACCCGGGCTGAGGAACTCATCAGCACCATTCGCTGCGGACTGGAAAACATCCATGACAAAAGGGAAAGATTCGAAGGCCTGAAGGTACTTTACGCCATTTGGAGAGCCCCCTGGATGTTTGCGGGGAAGCGAACCTTTATCGACGCCATGCTTCGTTTGGCGGGCTTTGATAATGTTTGTGCCACTGAAAGGTATCCGGAAATGGATGAGGCAGCGATAAAAAACTGCCACCCCGACCTGATCTTCCTGAGCAGTGAACCCTATCCGTTCAACATTGTCCATATTCGTGAACTGGAAGAAAAAGTAGCGGAAAGCCAGATTTTATTGGTTGACGGAGAGCTCTTTAGTTGGTATGGAAGCAGAATGACAGAATTTCCAGCTTATCTGGACCATCTATTCACTCAAATCCATAAAAAAACCCCATAATTATTTCAATTATAGGGCTTTAAAAAAACACTGAAGACCTACTTCCGGATTAACTCAATAATCGTTTGTTTGTCCTGTATCTGAGATTCCAATGATCTGATCTGTTTTTCGAGAATAGCGATCTTTTCTTCCGCATTTCTCAAGCGCAAAATTTTGAAATCATCGGCCGCATCTGAAGCCGCGCTGGCTTTAGACATTGGAGCAGAATCGGCAGAAGCACCCGCTTCCATTTCTGCTATATTTTTTGCTGAGTCGAAACGTGCAACAAATGGTTTATTTACCATTTCTGAAATTTCGAACCATGCTTCGAGGCGAAGGTTTCTTTTATTAAATGAATTTAAGAAACCCTGGTAACTCATACCCAACCTTTTTGCAACTTCATTTTTGGATATTTTGTTCTTTTTCAACAACGTAACCAACTGAGAATAAAGTGATTCGATAGTTTTGTTAACCTCTTTTGTCTGTTTTTCAGCAACCGGTTTAACGGCTACTGCCCCTTTTTTTCTTGCCATTTGTTTGTGATTAGTACTGCAATATTACGATATATATAATAAAGTTGTCACAACATCTAATTTCAATACGACATAACGCGATTCTGCTTTTCCGGTCTTAATTTCGAAGCATGAAATTTTTGAATATTCATCCCCGGCTGCTGTCGTTTTTTGGATTGATCCTAAGTTTAAATCTGTTGATCAGCATACGTACCCAATACGCGAAGAACTATGACACCTTGTGGGAATGGCTCTTGAATATAACTTTCCCGCTTTGGTTTGCCGTGGTTTGTGCATTCCCCATCGGGCTTATCCTCTTTTTCATTCCGCAGGACGAAACCGATTTTATCAAAAAAATGATCCGTTCGCAGTTGTTTGGGGTGATGGTGGTTACCTTTATTCTTTTTGTGATGTACCTCTATCAAATAATGGCGGCTCAGGAATTGCGCCCCTGATTGCGTATTTTCGCGCCACGATCTAAGACATGGCAATTACAATTAAAACGGCAGAACAAATTGAAGGAATACGGAAAAGCTCCATTCTCGCTGCTGAAACACTAAAATACCTGGGCCAATTTGTACAGCCGGGTATTACTACGGGATATATCGACCAGAAATGTGAGGAGTATATAAAAGACCACGGAGCTGCGGCTGCTACCAAAGGATACAACGGTTTTCCAGCCTCCTGCTGTACATCGGTGAACGATGTGATCTGCCATGGTATTCCCGGCAAATACGAATTGCGTAACGGCGATATCCTGAATATCGATGTAACAACCATCCTCGACGGTTATTTTGGCGACACCTGTAAGATGTACCCCGTGGGAACGGTTTCGGACTATGCAAAAAAACTCATGGATGTCACCAAAGAATGCCTGCGTGTGGGGATCGCCCAATGTTACCCTGGCAACCATTTGGGAAATATTGGCTATGAGATCAATAAACTGGCAGTAAGCCACGGATACAGCACCGTATACGAGTTTTGCGGTCACGGTGTGGGACTGCGTTTTCATGAAGAACCGGAAGTGCCCCATGTGGCGGCTAAAAATTCGGGTCCGATATTAAAGGAAGGCATGATCTTTACGGTCGAGCCCATGATCAATGCCGGTAAAGCCCGGGCCAAGGTGGATCGCAGGGATGGATGGACTGCCCGCACCATCGACGGCAAATTATCGGCCCAGTACGAACATACCGTACTCGTCACCGCTACCAAACCCATTGCCCTCACCGATATTGACGGGGAATTTATTTTTTAATCATGAGCTTTCATGCCCTGTACGTATGCCGTTTGGCCCATGAGCTGAACGAAATGTTGCAGGGAGCCATCTTCCTCCAGGCATTTTCAACAGAAAAAAATCACCTTTTTTTACGTTTTAAACGGGTGAATAAGCAGTACCTCACCCTGGCTTTCCGGGTCGAGGGGGATGGCATGTTCCTGTATTTCCCGGAAGAAGAACCGGCTAAATCCCGGCTTGTCCTGGACCAGTTCAAATCGGCCTGGGACATGGTGATCAGGGCCGTTCATGCCCATCCGGGAGAAAGGAGTTTTCATTTGGACCTCGGCCGGGCTTCCCTCGTTTTTTTATGCTACGGGCGCCATGCCAATGTTGTCCTCCAACAAAACGAAGCGATACAGTCTTTCCGGACGAAAACAACAAACAAACTGATCTTTTCCGGGGATCAACTGAAGGAATTAAGCGAGGCAAAATGGCCTGGAAACGCTGAAGGTTTTCTTTCCTCGTCTTTTATTACACCCCTGCTTAAAAGGAATTTTTCCCCAACTACCGATTCGGAAACGGCATTTACAAAGTTGCTGGAAGACTATCTGGAAGGCCCTGTATTTATCCATAAAGAGACCGGTCAGTATACGTTCGACGCAATACCCGGCAACACCCCACTTTCCTCCTATCCGAGGCTTAGCGAGGCTTTAAATCCATTTACAGAGCTGCAACTGGGACTGCATTTTTTTACGCAACGCAAAGAAGCCCTGCTGCGCGACCTGAAAAATGAAGTCAGTTCCTGTGAAAAGAGGTTAAAAGCCCTGGAGAAACAACTGATCCAGCTCCAGGCCGAAAAAAACTACCGGCACCTGGGCGATCTGATCCTGAGCAACCTGCCCTCCATCCGGGAGGGAATGGAACATATCGATCTGATTGATTATCTCGATGGAAAACAAATTCGCATTGCCCTGCGGGAGAAATTGAGTCCGCAGGACAATGCCCAGCGTTATTACCGGAAAGCCAAAAACCAGCACCTCCAGGAAGCACGTTTAAAGCAGGAATCAATGCTATTGGAGGATCGCTACATCGAGGCGCGTGAAAGGATGGAAGCCATACAAAGCGCTTCGACGATGAGCGAACTGCGTATCCATATAAAGGAAAAAAAGAAACAGCCCGACCAGCTTATTCGCTTGCCTTATCATCGTTTCAGTTTTATGGATTTTGATATCCTGGTTGGGAAACAGGCCAAGGACAACGACGAGCTAACGTTAAAAATAGCCAAAAAGGACGATCTCTGGCTTCATGCGCGCGATGTGGGCGGTTCGCATGTGGTGGTTCGAAAAAAAGGGATGCTGCCTTTTCCCGAGCCGGTATTGATGGCTGCTGCGGGACTGGCGCTGTGGTTTTCAAAAAGGCGCAATGAGGCTTTGGCACCGGTTATTTACACCGAAAAGAAGTTCGTTCGCAAAAGAAAGGGTGATGCCGCAGGAGCTGTTGTGGTAGAAAAAGAAAAAGTAGTGATGGCTTCTCCCCTGTCGCCCGATCAGTTCTGAAAGAGCAATTGTACCCGGGTTCCATTTCCTTCTTCGCTGATCACTTCGATACTTCCTTTGTTGGCGTGAACAAAATCGCGTACCAACGAAAGACCAATTCCCATTCCCAGTTCCTTTTGGGTACCCAGGGTATAAATGGCTTTGGTTTGGAAGATCTCCTTCAGGTCCTTCGCGTTTATTCCAATTCCGTCGTCTTCCACAAAAAACACAACGCCGCTTCCCTTCTTTTCGGCTCCGACCCGAATTTGTCCGCCATTTTTAGAAAATTTCACTGCGTTACTGACCAAATTCCGGATAACCAGACGGATCATTTCCTTGTCGGCATGGAGAACAAAATCATCCGGCACTTCAACCTGAAGGCGCAACTGCTTTTGTTCGATCTCCGGAATAAAAAAGCCCAGCGTTTCCCGGATCAGGGAGGCCAGTTGAATTTCCTGCAACTCGGGAGCAATGCGGTTCAGCTGATTTTTGATCCAAAAGAGCAGGTTATCGAGTAATTCGGAAGTGCGTTCCACCTTTACACTTAACTCTTCGATCAGCATTTTTGAATCTGCCTCGTTCACTTCCCCATTGCGCATAAGTTCCAGGGAACTGCTTAATGCGGCCATAGGCGAACGTAGATCATGGGAAAGTACCGAAAGCAGCCGGTCTTTGAGCTTACTGTTTTCGGCTAATACGGCATTTTGCACTTCCATTTTTTCGTTGGCCTCGGTCAGCATTTTCCTTTGGGTTCTCAGGTTCCCGAACAGAATAAACATAAACACCAAAACAATGAGAAAAAGAATGGCTGCGAAGAGGATGTAGTTGATCGTAACGCGTTGTTTTTCCAACGCTTCCGTATTCTTTTCATCTTCATACTTCTCCACCAGTTCAGCAAACTGTTTGTCGCGCGACTCGATATTCAGGGTATCACTCAGTAAATTAAAGCGGCGCTCATATTTATACGCGCTGTCATAATTACCCATGGCAGCATAGATCTGCGCCAGGCGGCTACACGCTGAATTGACCGAGGCTTTTATACCGTGCGATTCGGCGATCTCCAGGGCCTTATTTCCATATACCAGCGCGCTGTCAAGCTGGTTCATGGCCTGGTAAAGGCCTGCCAAATTGGTATAGATATAGGGGTAATCCTCAACTTTGTTTAATTCCTGGGCGATCAGCAGGGCTTCCGAAAGGGTATGGACGGCAGCCGGATAATCGCGCGCCTTTGAAAATTGGACCGACCCGAGTATGGTGAGCGAATTGTATTCGATATCCCGAAAATGATTGTCCCTGCTTATCTTCAGGGAACTCATCAGGAATTTCATGTAATTGATGGAATCCCCTTTTTCGTAGTACGTCGCAGCTTTACGGTTCTTGGTGGATGCCACCCCGTAATCGTCCTGGATTTCATTAAAAAGGTGTTCCGCCTTGTCCAGGTATTTGATCGCAGCAGGCCGATTGGATGAAGCCCTGTTTACCTCGCCGAGCAGCCGGTAAGCCTCGGCTTCGACCTGTTTGTTTTTTGTTAGCTGGGCTTTTTTTAAGGCCTGGAAGAATAATTTACCGGCCTGGTCGTATTTACCCTGGTACATGTAGGTGTACCCCGCTTTTAATGCACTATCGAGAAGGTAATAGGGTTGTGCTCCGACTAAACTTATAAAAAGAAAAAAGATCAGAGCTAGGGCAGGCCGCATGGTTTGTATTTAAAGCAAAAATGCAAAATTCCCCTTACCCATGGTGCATTTCTTTTAATTTTTCCAAAACAAAGTCAATTTCCTCGATCGTATTGTACTTCCCAAAGGAAAAACGCACGTTTGCACGCTCCTTATCTACACCTAAAACAGTGAGTACGTGCGAGCCCACATCCGAACCCGAAGAACAGGCACTGCCCCCTGAAGCGGATATTCCTTCGATATCGAGTTTGAACAACATCATATCCGATACCTTTGATGGAGGAAAACTCACGTTTACCACCGTATACAAACTTTGTCCTTTGGCATCTCCGTTAAAGCGGATACCCGGAATTTCCTTTTCGAGGCGATCGATCATATAGGATTTGAGTCCGCTGATATGGGTCCTTTTGGCATCCATGCTATCATGGGCCAACTGAAGGGCTTTGGCCAATCCTACAATTCCGTAGACATTTTCGGTACCCCCGCGCATGTTTCGTTCCTGCGAACCTCCCGTGATCAGCGGATGGAGCCGGTTCCTGTTGCTGATATAAATAAAGCCCACCCCTTTCGGCCCGTTAAATTTATGGGCGGCGGCAGCGAGGAAATCGATCTTGGTTTTTTGCAGGTCGATCGGGTAATGTCCGATGGTTTGTACCGTATCGCAATGAAACAGGGCTTTATGCTCCTGGCACAGGGCTGAAACGGTTTCCAGATCGAGCAGGTTACCCAGCTCATTATTGGCATGCATCAACGAAACCAGGGTCTTTTTATCGGAAGCCTTTAGCAGGGTTTCCAAATGGGCCAGGTCGATATGTCCATTCTCCAGAATGTTCACCAGATCCAGTTGAACCTTGCCTTTTTTGGCCAGTTCTTCGGCAGTGTGCAGCACGGCATGGTGCTCAATGGGCGAAGTGATGATGCGGGTAACGCCCAGGTCTTCGACACTGCAGCGTATGGACATATTATCTGCCTCTGTTCCTCCTGAGGTAAAAAAGATCTCGGAAGGGGTAACGTTCAGGAGCCGGGCCACTGTTTTCCGCGCCTCTTCCACGAGGGTTCTCACTTCCCTTCCATGGGCATGGATGGAAGAAGGGTTCCCGAATTTATGCTGCATGATCTCCAGCATACTTTCTGCAACACCCGGATCAAGGGGCGTGGTGGCGGCATTATCAAGGTAAACTCTCATTATTTTTTATTGATGGTAATATAACCCAGGAGCCGGTAAAGCACCTTAGCCAGGGTAAACTCGGAAAGAATGCTTCCTTCCATTGGGGCACATTCAACAATGTCGAAACCGACAATATTTTTCTTTTTTGCACAAAGCTCAAGGAGGTTCATGGCCTCGGTCCAGCTTAGTCCGTTGGGTTCAGCCGTTCCTACTGCAGGAACAATAGATGGGTCAAATCCATCTGCGTCAATCGTAATATATACATCTTCACTCAGGTGGGCTACCAGTTCCTCCATCCAGTTGGGATTTCTTTTTACCTGGTGGGCATAGGCCGTTTTGATGTTCGCATTGCTTTTGATCAGGTCGGATTCTTCCTTGCACTGGGCCCGGATACCGGCCTGGGAGATCTTAATTCCCAGGTCTTTAACCCGTGCCATGACGGAAGCATGGCTGTATGGATTATCCTGGTACGCCTCACGCAGGTCGCTGTGTGCATCGATCTGGAGTACGCTCAGCTTCGGGTACTTTTTCAGGTAAGCCCGGACAAAACCGTAGGTTACCGTATGTTCGGCACCGAGACTGATCACAAATTTGTCATCCGCAAGGAGTTTGGCTGTTTCGGCTTCGATCAGGTCAATGGCGTCTTTATTGACTTTTCCCTTGAAATCGATCGGGTCCAGGGTAGCGATGCCCCCCAGGCGAAAGGTTTCCTGGTCGAGTTCCTCGTCATAAAACTCCACATAATGCGAAGCGTCGATGATGGCTTGCGGACCTTTATCCGAACCACTCAAATAAGAAGAAGTATGTTCGTAGGGGGCCGACTGGATCACATAACGGGAAGATGCATAACTACAAAGCGCCGGATCTTCTATTCCCAGGAAATTAGTTTCCGAATTCCGTGCTTTCATCAGCCTTTTGCCCTTTCAAGGTAAGCACCGGTGGCGGTATCCACTTTAATGGTATCCCCGGTGTTTACGAATAGCGGAACATTCACAACGGCTCCTGTTTCCAGGGTGGCGGGTTTTAAGGTATTGGTAGCGGTATCGCCTTTTAAGCCGGGTTCGCTATATGTCACTTCGAGTTCAACCGTACTTGGAGGGGTGGCGGTAACGGGCATGTCCGATTCAAAAGCCACGATAACGATCATCTCCTCTTTCAAAAACTGAACGGTATTGCCAAATAAAGCCACGTCGATATAGATCTGGTCGAAGGTATCCTGGTCCATACACACCAAGCTGTCACCATCTCTATATAAGTACTGAAGTTCACGCACCTCAACCCGTGCTACGTCGATGGATTCTCCTGAACGAAAACGGTTTTCAACATATTTACCGGTTTTTACATTCCGCATCTTGGCCTGGTAAAAAGCCCGGAGATTACCGGGTGTGCGGTGTTGCCATTCCACTACCTGTACCAGCTCACCATTAAACCGGATAAAAGAACCTACGTTTACATCAGATGTACTTGCCATAATTAAAATTTAGGCAAATATAATCGTCCTATGGGTTCACTACCAAGCGATAAACAAAGACTTGCCCACCATACTGCATGAAAAGTGTATAAATTCCCTGTTTGGGTATATGGATGATGGATTTGTCGCCTTCTTTCTTCCATTCAAACATAACGGCTTTACCGAGCATATCCACCACGTGGAAAGTGTTCCCTTCGTCCCATCCATCCATATAAAAAGTGCCTGAAGAAGGATTAGGCCAAATGGAAACAGGGTTCTTTTTTTCGTAGTGAACACCCGCCGCTTCGCTCCAATCCAAGGCTGCAAAAACAGGAAAATGATCCGAAACTTCCGTGGGGTAGTTGCTGAAATACCATTCCATCGGCAAAATTTGCGAAGAAGCTTTCCGATACATCGCAGCAGTACGGGTATTTGCCCAAAGATGGTCGATGCAGGTGCTGCCATAATACCAGGACTTCTCCCCTGCCAAAGCCTGCTTCTCCAATAAAAACAAACCGGCCTGGCGGAGCTGGATAAATGGACTGAGGGTATCTCTATATACACTGGTATCCATGCCGTCGTTCCAGTCGCCGGCAATAATGACCTTTCGGTCATTGAACCCTTCCTGCCAGTTGAACAGATGATCCGCTGAAGCTTTTCTATTGTACCAGGCCTCCTGCTTTTGTGTATCCGTTCCCGTATTGGCCTTCAGGTGTATGCCCAGCAAAAATAAGGTATCCGGGCTATTTTTAGCCTTTAAAACTGCCAGGAGCGGTAGCCTCCCGCTGGCAAAATCCTCCGCAAAATCCTCCAATACCATGCTGTCGTCAAGCAGGGTCCATTGGGTGGAATCCCAAACCCAGGCAGTTTTTTGGCTTTGCCAATAGCGGGCATACACGTGTTGAAACGGACCACTTTCCATAAGCAAATTGGAAAAATCGGCCGTATCGCAGAGCTCCTGGAAAAACCAGATGTCGACCTGCGCATTCCGCAGCACCTCGCCAATACCACTGCGTTGCGCGGACTTATTTGTAGATCCATACACCGGATGACCGTACCACATCAGGTTCCAGGATGCCAGGTCGATGCGGTCTGGCGCCCCAAAAGATGGAACCTGTGCATTGGCAGACAAAAACCCAAAACTGAGTATCCAGAGCCCGATCCTTTTCATAGGTGAAAGATAGCGCCATCCTGATTTCGCCACCAAATTGTACGGTCAGGGTTCTGTCAAAATATTCAAAAAATATTCCTTTAAATATGCTGCGAATCGTGGATATTTGTCGCTAAGACCCCCGCTATGCTTGTAACTTTACGTCAATTACAATACGTTATTGCTGTTGCCGAAACCGGAAGTTTTTCCAAGGCAGCAGACATTTGCTCAGCCGAGCAAAGCACCGTGAGCCAGCAGGTAAAAGCCATGGAAGAGCGCCTGGGCAAATCCCTGTTCGACCGAAGCAGACAGCCCATTGTGGCTACCGAAGAAGGTTTGATCGTAGTGCGGCAAGCCCGGGAAATCGTTGAGAAAGTGGAGGACATGCTCAAGCCCTTCCGGAAAAATCCCTGAGCCCGGGGTTTGGAGAGGCTGATTTTTTTAGCAATCTTCGCCGCATGTTTGGCGAATCAATTCATCTCGGGTCTTTACGTTTCGATGAACTTTCTTCCTTCCTGACTGATACCCTGGTCGCCCTGATAGCCGCCTTTGCCGCCTATAAACTGGCGAAGATCCCGGGAGAACAGGGAAGTAAAAAATTGCTTCTGGTGCATTTTATCTGTTTGTCGCTGGCCACCTTTTTAGGCGGACTGCTCGGCCATTCCCTTTACTATCTCACCGGTCCCTATGGCAAACTTCCGGGTTGGTTATTTAGCATCGCCAGTGTATTTGCCTTGCAGATCTTTATGTTGCGCATCGGAGCCGGCGTTGTGAAACAAAGGGGATATACCTTTAGTTATGCCCTGAGTGCGGCCCTGGTTATTTCATGTACAATAATGACCATCATTTCCCTCAAGTTTTTTTGGGTGATGCTGCATACCGTTTACGGACTGCTCCTGCTTACCGGGATCTATGGGATCATCCTCATCCGTAAAAAACGATTTGCCCGTACCTTTTTATGGTTTTGGGCCGGGATCGGAGCCACCCTGCTGGCCGGACTTGTTTTTGTTCTGGAACTGTCGCCCACCCAATTACTTAGCCCCATGGACCTGAGTCACCTGTTTCTTGGACTTTCAACCTGGCTCTTTTATCTCGGAGCGAAAAATTTCCTGGTCGAAACCAGCCATTCCTGAACACCCTCGTCTAATTTTTTTTGGTTTAATGATGAGGACTACCTAATTTTATGGAAACCTATGCCTATGTTTTCCAGGTCATTACTATCCATTCTCTTCGTCTTCATTGCCTTTTTCAGCCAGGCGCAACTCAGTCCCACGACCGTGCACCTCGTCAACGATATCGCTGTTCCGAAGCCGGTCCATTTTCCCCTGCAATCTTATGGAAAGGCGGGTAGTTGCGGGGTTGATACCCTGTATTACCCTTATTACAAAACCTCGGCTTTTTATGCGGTTTCTTTAAATGCTTCGAATAGCGGAAGCGGATTTGGCCAGTGGTTCCAGGCGCCCCAGCCCATTACCATTTCGGGCTTTGACTTTTTTGCCTGGCAGAGTGCGGGCACCGGAGCAGCGGTGACCATTACCTGCAATTTATACCTGTCAACTTCTGATTCCCTGCCCTTTGCGAATCCCGCACGAAGTGTGACCATACAAATTGATTCGACCTTTGGGGGCGGCGTTTTGTCGGCCTTACGCAAACACGCCAAATTCGCCACGCCGATCACCATCAGCACCCCCTATGTGGTTACCCTGGAAACCTCAAGCAGCGTAAGCGTTTCGGTGATCTGCAACAATTACAATGCGGGTGATGGCGACAGCGAATGGCTGAGCAGTGTGGAACTGGCCAATACCTGGCGCAGGGCTTACGGCATCAATGTGGGTGGATCGACCTTTAATGCCGATTTTATCCTGATGCCAACTGTAGCCTACGACCTCAATGCCGACTTTTTCTTTTCGGGCTGCAACAACGGCAATACCGCATTCACCTTTACGAATACCTCCTCTGCGGTGATGCAAAACCGTTTTTATAACCGCTATGCATTCTACAATATCCCTCAGTATGGCATGATGTGGGACTACGGCGACACAACGGGACTCTATTACGCCATCAACGGTACCCACACCTATACCAAACGCATGCCTTACCAGGTTACCTTAAAAGATACCTTTTATGGATGGACGACGGGCTGTGTAGACATACGAAGCAAGACCGTGCCCTATACGCCCCTCCCTCCGGCTATTGGGAATGACGGTCCGCATTGCAGCGGCGACAGCGCCCATCTGTTTTCAGATCTGCTTCCCGGACTTTCTTATTCCTGGACCGGTCCGAATGGCTTTAGCAGTACGACCCAAAACAACTTTATTCCGGTCACCGATACCTCGATGAGCGGCACCTATACGGTCAATGTGAAGTACATGACCTGTACTTCCAAAGATACCAGTACCGAGCTCATCATCCATCAAACCCCGCAAACGCCTGCTGTCACCAACGATGGGCCTAAGTGCGTGGGCGATAGTGTGAGTTTTAACGCCTTTTCACCCTCTCCGAATATCACCTACCGCTGGAGTGGTCCGAATGGCTTTACAGACAGCAGCGACGGCTTCCGTTTTTATTCGCTGGACACCACGGATGTAGGGACTTATTTTGTGTATGTAGAAGACGGAAATTGTGTTTCGGGCATCGACAGCACCGCATTGTATACCTATCCGCCACCCCAGGTTCCCGTATTGATGAGTTTGGTAGGCGACAGTGTATGCCAGGGTGATACCGTGTATTTTGACGGCCAGTCTGTAACCGGTGCCGTATTTGATTGGAACGGTCCGAACGGGTTCCAGAGCGATACCTCCTCCCCCTATTTTGTAGCCAACGATACCCTGCAATCTGGTTTTTACCGCAGCCGGGTGGTAATTGGAAGCTGCATATCCGAGCCCGATTCCTTTTATTTCGAAGTGCTGCGGACTCCGCTAACTTCGGCGATAAGCGGCAATGATACCAGCACAACCGGACTGATCAAGACTTATTCCTCCCCCCGCGATTACCGCGACGGCCATATCTGGACCTGTTTGGGAGGAACCATCTTGAGTATGGACAGCATTACCGGAAGCATACAGGTACAATGGGGACCGGAAGGCACGGGCATACTTAACGTGGTGACCTTCACCCCTGACGGCTGTTTTGGTTCCTATGAACGTATGGAAGTAGAGATCCTGCCCGTACC
>JAKFCJ010000027.1:0-23615 GCA_036676705.1 Bacteroidota bacterium | reverse complement strand
AACTCGGTGAGCGATTTAAACTGATCCGTAAAATGTTCAATACCCTCCTGGCAGATCACAAAGTCGGCATGTTTATCCGCCAAAGGAAGTTCCAGTACATTGGCGCGGGTGCAGTTTATTCCTTCCTGCACAAAATATTCGGGGAACAGGTCAAAGGCGAGTGGAATGGCGCCGATATCCTTCAGGATCCGGGATGTCACCCCGTTTCCTGCGGGCATATCCACCACGATCTTGTTACGAAAACGTTCCTGGTGGCGAATCAGGAATTTTTTGACGTGGTATTTAATGCTATTCGGGTCATTTTCGTGGTTTCTCATCAGAAGGAATCAGCGCAATTTATAACCATCGAGCCGATTATGCACCTCATCGCGGTAAGTACCGCCAATGGCAATAAATTGGTCCCTGATCTTGATGGAGTTAGTGTCGATCTCTTCGATATAGTCCAGGTTGACTATGAACGATTTATGAACCCGGATGAACTGGGCGTGGTTAAGAAGCTGTTCTTCAAAATTTTTCATGGTACTATGGATAACGACCCTGCCATCGTCCGTCCATAAACGGATATAATCCTTAACGCCTTCAACGAACCATATTTTGCCCACGTCTATTTTGATCCATTTCCCCTCGGAACGCACGAACAACAAGCGGTCTGTTTGTGAGGCAGGATCAGGGATCAGTTGATTTTTTGGCGACAGAGCCTGCGGGATCTTATGGATCGCTTTGATAAACCTTTCGAGAGAGATCGGTTTTACCAGGTAATCAATGGCATTGAGCTCATAACTTTCCAGTGCGAATTGCGGATAGGCCGTGGTAAAAATAACCTGAGGCGGATTTTTCAAAGACTTAATAAAATCAATACCCGTTATTTCCGGGATATCGATATCCAGTAGAACAACATCTACCTGCTTTTGATTGATCAGGGCCAGCAGTTCGAAGGCATTTTTACAGGTGCCCACCAGCTCCAGGTGCTCCATTTGCCGCACGTAGGAAAGCAGCACTTCTCGGGCCAGGGGTTCGTCGTCTACAATCGCAAGGCGAATCATGATTCACTCAAATCTATACTTACTTCTGCAATAAAATACCCATCCTCAAAGCGGGTTGACAATTCATGTTTATCCGGATACAGGAGGTTGAGCCTCTTTTTCAGGTTAGCAAGACCGATACCACCCTGTCTGATACCCGTATCAACAGCAGGTTTGACCCAGTTATTTTTGCAATAGACCCGCAACTGATGTTTCTGAATAGTGAAGCGGAAATCAACCTCGAGTTCCTCCACCATGCGGGTGTGTTTAAACAGGTTTTCCAGAATGGGGAGCCAGATCAACGGAGGGATCATGTAAGACTGATCGGCGCTGATGATGAACTGATGTTCCGGATTGGATTCCAGGCGCAGGAGTTCGATATCGATATACGATTGCATGCTCGCTCTTTCGGTGGAGAAGGGCACCAGATCGGTATTTGTATCATACAGTATATAACGCAATACGGAGGAAAGTTTAAGTATGGATTCGGCCGTTTGTTCCGATTTTTTTAACGACAGGGCATACAGATTATTAAGGGTATTAAAAAGGAAATGCGGGTTCATCTGGTTCCTTAAAAAGGCCAGTTCCACTTCACGGTGATTGCCGATAGCCGCTTCCATTCGTTTTACTTCGGCTGTTTTATGATGATAGAGTCCGGCAAGGTTAAAGACCAAAAACCAGGGCACGAAGATGGCCGCAAAGGCTGGCGCTTCATTGAGTATGCCAACAAGGCTTAGTTCAGCCGAAACCGGGTAGGTGATGATGCTTAAATGTTCCGGGCGCAGTCCGGGCAGGATAAAGATGGAGAGCTTTAAAATAAAGACATAAAAGACAGCCAACAGAGCAATGAGTGCGCCGATCGCCCCTACATAACGGAGTCGTTTTTTCCGGATCCAAAATCGCGGCAGGAGTATGAAGGTGTTAAAGTAGGTGAAGCCCGCTATGATGGCCATATAGAAGACCATAAAGGCATAATACACCCCCTTTGAATAGACCGTTTGGTCATCGGCATCCTCATATTTTAACACAAAAAGAAAGACCCAGAAGTAGATATTCAGCGCCACTCTCGATCCTAAAAAACGAAAGGCTTTTTGATTATTCATGCCGCAAGGTGGGTCCAGGAAAGCTCATCCTGGCGAAATATAGACGTTTTAGGGGTTTTTGTAGACGAAACACCAAATACCCGGGATGTCTAAACTTCTGCGGAATTGGTCTATTTTTTCTAAACGAGTAGGCTGATCTCCTTTGTTTTGCATCCGTTAATTAGACGATCATGAAAAAGCATCTCTATTCTCTTATCCTTTTGTTTTTGGTCCTGGCAAATTCTGCCACGGCACAGTTCCCATCAGAAGTGGCCGACAGGCTGCAGTTTGTTATGGATAGTGTTACGGCCAAATATAAGGTCAAGGGCGTTTCTGCAGCCATTCTGGTGCCGGGAAGAGGCATATGGAAAGGTACCTCGGGCATATCGCATCAGGGA
This sequence comes from Bacteroidota bacterium, assembly GCA_036676705.1. GTDB lineage: Bacteria > Bacteroidota > Bacteroidia > UBA8524 > UBA8524 > UBA8524. The sequence continues at coordinate 21,113 of JAKFCJ010000027.1, read as the reverse complement.
GTTCCATTAACAACCGACATGGCTTTTTGTATGGGCAGCAATACCAAAACCTATATTTCGGCGCTGCTTTTAAAGTTGCAGGAGCAGGGGAAAATAGATCTCGACGATACGATTGGCAAATGGATACAGGGTTATCCGAATATTAACGGCCAGGCCACTCTTCGGCAATGCCTCAGCCATACAACGGGTATCGCCGACTATTTTGCAAACGAAACCATCAATGACAGCATTTTAGGTAAACCATCCAAAATATGGACCTATGCCGAGCTTTTTTCCTTCGTTACGGCACCCTCTTTTCAACCCGGCAGCAGTTGGGAGTATTCGAATACCAATTATATCATTCTTGGCGAGGTTCTGAACCAGGTTATGAGCCAGTCGCCCTTTACAAGTTTAAAAGAGCAGATCCTTGAACCCAACGGACTTGACCCCGTTTATAATTTTGGTGAACAACCCCAGTCGCTGGTGTATGCGCATCCCTGGAGCATGAACATCAACGGCATGTACCTCACCGACCTCACCACAACTCCCTATCTGGATCAGCTGTTTAGCCTGGCTGATGTTGCCGGAGGGCTCATAACTACTCCCGAGCAGAATGTCATATTTTGGCACCTGTTGTTCGAAGGGTATATCGTCAATCCGGCTTCCCTGGCTGAAATGACTACCATGCGAAAAGTTGGTGGTGGTATAGAATACGGACTGGGAATAATGCGACGCAGAAATGCCAATAACCGGGTTGTTTACGAGCATGGAGGAACCTTCTTTGGCTACCTGAATGAAAATTTATACGATACCGTTTCCAAAACCTGTATTACGGTTTTTACCAACCAGGACAGCCTGAACAATGGCGGATTGCAGGTGTTGTACGTGGCCAAATTGCAGAAGGAGCTTTTGAATTTCCCGATAATGAGTTTGCCGGAAAAGGCTGAAATAAGCCCCATTCATATCTATCCTAATCCGGCCAATTCCTTTGTAAGGATAGAGGCAGAAGAATTCACCCATCCCTTAAGTTTGGAACTGATCGGCCTTAATGGAAAAACAGTGTTAAGCATGGCTCTTCAGGAATCGAACACCATATTGGATATCCGTGACCTTTCAGGACGGGTCTATTTTCTACAGGTGTATGATGCTGATGGAAACCAACAGACACACAAACTTATTATAGCCCGATAATTGAGTAAATCGACATTAATTATGAATGTGACGAATAAATTCATTCTTACCCTGGCAACGGGACTTATAAGTTATTTCAGTTTTGCGCAGGATTTTGACAGAACTAAGTTGGACAGCTATTTTGTAGCGCTGGATAAAAATAACAAGTTCATGGGAAGTGTTGCTGTATCTCAAAACGGCAAATTAATCTATACAAAAACTATCGGATATGCTGATTTTGGGAATAAAGTTAAAGCAAACGAAAATTCTAAATACAGAATAGGCTCAATATCCAAGACATTCACGGCGGTTTTGGTTTTTAAAGCGGTTGAAAAAGGAAAAATAAACCTGGACGAGACCATAGACACCTTTTTCCCGGGGATCAAAAATGCGAATAAAATTACGATCAGGCACCTGCTTTACCATAGAAGCGGTATCCCTAATTTCACTGATCAAAAAGATTATTTGAGCTGGAATTCAATTGCCAAGTCCGAAAAGGAAATGCTTGAAATTATCGAAAGATCGGGAAGTGATTTCGAGCCGGACAGCAAAGCACAATACAGCAACTCGAACTACGTATTATTGAGTTACATTCTCGAAAAGAGTTTTAAGAAACCTTATGCGGACCTGTTAATAGAACATATATGCAAGCCGATCACTCTGACAAACACCTATTTGGGTGGAAAGATCAGTACAAAACGCAATGAATGTAATTCATACGGTTTTACGGGCACCTGGGAATTACAGACTGAAACAGACATTTCCATACCCCTTGGCGCCGGAGGGATCGTTTCAACACCGAGTGATCTGGTGCGATTCAGCGATGCCCTGTTTAGCGGCAAACTGATCAGGACGGAGGATCTTGAACAGATGAAAACCATGAATGAAAATTTTGGTATCGGGCTGCTTCAATATCCATTTTATAATTCGGTCGGGTATGGACATACGGGTGGAATTGACGGTTTTAGCTCACTGTTTAGTCATTTTCGGGATGGGAATATTTCTTATGCCCTTGTTTCAAATGGAAGCAACTTCAATAACAATGACATTTCGATTGCTGTGTTAAGTGCGGTTTTCAATAAACCTTATGAAGTTCCGGAATTCAAAATGTATGAACTAAAGTCTGAAGATCTGGACAAATATTTGGGTGTTTATTCCTCCTCGCTACTCCCATTGAAGATCACGATCAGTAAGGATAACACTACGTTAATAGCACAGGCAACAGGACAATCGGCATTTCCGCTTGAGGCTTTTGAAAAAGACAAATTTAAGTTTGACCCGGCAGGGGTTTTAGTAGAATTTAAGCCTGCGGAAAATATGCTGATCTTAATTCAAGGAGGAGGACGAATCGCATTTACGAAAGAATAAAAACAGAAGCCAACCGCGTTAGGCTCATTGGGGGGATGGCTTTACGTATTCCCGAAGAGTTTTTCGTAGAGCACATAACTCTCTTCCAGTATGCGCATGGCGGTTTTTTGGTCCAGGAAGTCTTCAACAACCACCGATTTTTTTTCCAGCTTTTTATAGTCTTCAAAAAAGCTCCTGAGTTCGGAAATAAAGTGGGAGGGAAGTTCGGCGATATCGTTGATATGGCTCACACTCGGGTCGCCCTGGGCTACGGCAATAATTTTATCATCGGCCTCGCCATTATCCAGCATGCGCATCACCCCGATCACTTTGGCGGGCACGATGCACATGGGTACAAAATCGATCTGGGAGAGGATCAAAATATCCAGCGGGTCTTTGTCGTCGCAATAACTTTGGGGAATAAATCCATAATTCGCCGGATAATACACCGATGAATACAATACCCGGTCGAGGCGGAGCAATCCGCTGTCCTTATCCATCTCATACTTGGCCCGGGTTCCTTTGGGAATTTCGATGATGCCGTTAACGATGCCGGGTTGGCTATGTCCCGGCGACACGTGGTGCCAGGGGTTGAAGGAATTGATATGTTTATTCATGGGCTATCCTGAAAAAGCAAAGGTAGGTTATCGTGCAGGTATAGAATAAAAGTATGAAATTTGATCAGTGTTCCTTTTTTGTCTTGCCTATGAACAAGCGAAGAAAAATACTGGTCTCACTGGCGATCGCGGTCACAGCAACGGTTTTGCTCCTGATCATCCTTTTATCGCCCATTGCCAAAGCGCTTATTCAAAAGTACGATACCCGCTACACCGGAAGGGAGATCACCCTGGATTGGGCCTATGTCAATCCGTTTACCGGCTATATTTACCTGAACGACCTGAAAATTTTTGAATACAAAAGTGACAGCGTTTTTTTTTCGACCAGGGGGCTGTCGGCCAATTTTAGCCTGTTCGGATTGTTTAGCGAACACTATCGGTTCAAAGGAATAAAGCTAAGCGAACCAGTAGGAAGGATCCACGAGTCGGATAGCCTTTTTAATTTCAGTGACCTGATACTCACCTTTTCGGGCGATTCGACCAGTAAGGAATCTGATGGAGTACTCATGCTTGATCTGCTGGATATTGAGATCGAAAATGGCGAGTTCCATTATTTGGAAGACATGACTCCGGTGAACTATTACATCAAGGAAGTGAATATAAAAAGTGAGGGATACCGGTACGATTCGGATACGCTGCCCTTTACCTTTTCCTTTTTACCGGGCATTGGTTCCGGGAAAATGGAAGGCGAAATGGCCATAAATGTAAAAAATAGTGCCTATGTCTTAAAGGTAAAAATAGACAGTTTCGATCTTGAGATCATCAACCAATACCTCCTTGACCTTACGAACTACGGCACATTCGCGGCAAAACTGGATGCGGACCTGGAGTCGACCGGATATTTCGCTACAGCCGACAGTACGACTCTTCGCGGAAGGATGGAGATCAACCACTTTGAGTTTGGCAGGACCCGGGAGGATGATTTTGCTTCCTTTGAGCAGTTGAGGCTGAACATGGCCATGTTAAGTCCCAAAGATTTTATTTACACCTTCGACTCGGTATATCTGAAGAAACCCTTTTTCAAGTACCAGCAATTTGATTCCCTGGACAATGTTCAAACGACATTCGGAGAAGGAGGAGAAAATGTAAAAGCCGCCAACAAACATCCCACGAAATTCAACCTGGTCATTGAAATTGCCCATTTGGTCGACAAGCTTTCCCGGAACTTCCTGCGCAGTCAATATGAGATCGGTAGCCTCGAAATAAAAGACGGGGATTTTCAATACGAAGATTATTCCCTGGGTGAAAAGCTAAGCTTGTCCTTAGATCCTTTTTCCCTCGTAGCCGATTCCGTTGAGAAATCCCGTGACCGGGTAAATGCCAGTATTCGATCTGGCATCAAACCATACGGCGACTTTATGGTCGATTTGAGTATCGATCCGCGCGACAGTTCCTACTTCGACCTTCATGTTCATTTAACAGGGCTGGCACTCACGATGTTAAATCCTTATTTGCTTACTTATAGCGGATTTCCTCTTGACAGGGGTAGCATGGAGTTCCATGGGGATTGGAAGGTGAACCAGGGACAGATACGAAGCACCAACCATTTGCTTCTTATTGATCCGCGTATCGATCGCCATGTCAGGGGAGCGGATAAAGGCTGGCTACCCATGAAACTGGCCATGGCCTTGTTGCGGGAAAAAGGAAACGTGATCGATTATGAAATACCCATTACCGGGAAATTGGGCGATCCTCATTTTAATTTATGGGATGTATTTACCGATATCCTGACCAATATCGTTGTTAAACCCGCAAGTACCGGTTACCGCGTGGAAGTGCGGAAATTGGAAAAGGAACTTGAAAGATCACAACGTTTTACCTGGGCCATGGGTGAGAGCAAGCTGACAAAAGGCCAGGAAAATTATATCAAAAAGATGATCCGTTTTCTTAAAAATGATCCGGAAGCAATGATCCTCATCTCGCCCAAACATTTTGAAGACAAGGAAAAGGAACTCATCTTACTGTTTGAGGCGAAAAAAAGGTATTACCTCCATAAGCATAAAAAGAAGGAGACAGGTTTTTCATCCTTCGATTCGGTGCAGGTAACGTATATGTCGATCAAGGATCCGGGATTTTTGCGATACCTCAACCTGCAGGTCAAGGACAAAACCCTGTTTACCGTTCAGGAGAAGGCTATTTTGCTTATCGGGTCCCGGAAAATTGAGGCCGAATTTCAAAAACTTATTAAAGCCAGGGAAAATGGGTTCAAGGCGGCTTTTAAAGAAGAAAATGTGATAGGGCAGTTGACATGGAAAGCGCCGGAGTCGTTGGTGCCGTTTAATGGATTTTCTTATTTTGAGATCATGTATCAACTTGAATTTCCTGATTATCTCATGAAGGCTTACGAAAAGATGGAGGAGTTGGACAATAAGCGACCGAGGGAGGCATACAAACGGGAAAGAAAACGGAATGAATTAAAGGAATAGAGGTGTGAATCATGCAAGTTTTTGCCGGAAAGGTATAAGCGTTTATCCTTGAAATTGAGACACCTTTACACTTCTTCATGACTAGACTTAAAAAAGTACTGGTAAGGGTTTCAATTGCGCTGGTGGCAACACTTGTCATACTTCTCGCGGCGATATCGCCCATTGCCAAATACCTGATCCAGAAATACGATACCCGCTTTACGGGAAGGGAGATCACCCTGGACTGGGCCTATGTTAACCCCTTTACCGGCTATGTATACCTCAATGGTCTCGAGATCATGGAGCACAATGGCGACAGCGTTTTTTTGTCGGCCGATGGATTGATGGCGGATATGGCCATGATGAAGCTGTTCAGGAAAACCTATGAGATCAGCGCTGCTAAACTAACCAACCCCATTGGGCGGGTGCATCAGTCGGGCAAGGAATTTAATTTTAACGACCTGATCGAATTTTATGCTGCCGACACCACCAAAGCCAAAACGGATAAGGTCACCCGTTTTAGTCTGCTCGATATAGAAATAGAAAACGGCGAGTTTCATTATATAGAAGCCCTGACCCCGGTGAATTATTTCATCAGGGAGGTGAATATAAAAAGTGACGGTTTGCAGTATGATAAGGATACCATGCCCATTTCCTTTTCCTTCCTTTCCGGGACCGGTTCGGGGAAAATTTCCGGAGACATTGCCATCCATCTCAAAAATAGTGGCTATGCATTGGGTGTAGTAGTAGACAGTTTTGATCTTGATATCATCAATCAATACCTGAAAGACCTGACCAATTACGGAACCTTTGCAGCCAAGTTGGATGCGGAATTAAGCTCGACCGGAAATTTCAGGACCGCCGACAGCATCAGTACCTCGGGAATAATTGCCGTGACCGGTTTTCAGTTTGGTCGCCACAGGGATGATGATTTTGCCTCTTTCGAAAGTCTGGTCGTTTCTATTGACCGTTTGAGTCCCAAAGATTTTATATACCGTTACGATTCCGTTTGTTTGACCAAGCCCTTTTTTAAATACCAGCGCTTTGATACCCTCGACAATGTGCAAACCATGTTTGGGGTTGACGGGCAGAATGTGAAAGCCGTAAATGGTGATCCGCAAAGGTTTAACCTGGTAATCGAGATCGCCCATTTGATCGAACGCCTTTCCCGCAATTTCCTGAGCAGCCAGTACCAGGTAGGCCGTTTTGCCATTTATGACGGAGACCTGCAGTATGAAGATTATTCGATGGGCGAAAAGTTCAGCGCGGCATTGGACCCATTCACGGTTATCGCCGATTCGGTGGATAAAGCCCATGCCCGGGTGAACATGCGGATACATTCCGGGATCAAACCCCATGGCAATTTTGACCTTGCTCTGAGCATCAATCCGAAAGACAGCTCCTATTTTAACCTTGATTTTTTCATGCAGAAGGTGGCCATTACCATGATGAATCCCTACCTGGTGAAATATACCGGCTTTCCCCTCGACCGCGGAGCGATGGAACTGAGGGGAAATTGGGTAGTAAGGGATGGAGGCATCAGCAGCCTCAACCACCTGATCATCCTGGACCCCAGGGTGTCGGAAAGGGTTCATGGCGACGATACCCGTTGGCTTCCCCTGAACTTTGCCATGGCCCTGGTACGGGAAAAAGGGAATGTGATCGATTATGAGGTGCCGATCTCCGGTAAACTGGGCGATCCGGCTTTTAATTTCTGGGATGTGATCAGCGATATTTTTAGAAATATAGTGCTCAAACCGATATCGACTCCTTACCGCATGAATGTAAAAATGGTCGAACTGGAGCTGGAGTCCAATCAACAGGTAAAATGGCCCATGCATTCCAGTACCCTGAGCCGCGACCAGGAACGCTATATAGACAGGATCGTGGATTTTCTCAAAAGCGATGAAAAGGCCCATATAACGGTCTTTCCCGCCAACTATGAGGAGAAGGAAAAAGAACTTATCCTGCTGTTTGAGGCGAAGAAGCTTTATTTTATGTCGGAACCGGGCAGGAACAAGGAAAACTTTACGGAGAAAGACTCCCTTTATGTGGCCCACCTATCGGTAAAGGACGCCGGTTTTGAAAAATTCTTAAATGCCCGGGTTACGGATAAAACACTGTTTGCTTTGCAACATAAGGCTATGCGCCTGGTGAGTAATGCCGTAGTTCAGAGCAAATACGACCAGCTTGTTGCCGAAAGGGAAAAGGCGTTTAAGGCTGCTTTTATTGAGGCCGGGGTGATCGATCAGGTTGCCTGGGGAAAAACGATCAAGGGTGCACCCTTTAACGGATTCTCCCATTATTCCATCAGTTACAAGGGCCATGTTCCCGATTATCTTCAACGTGCTTATAAAAGGATGGACAAGTATAATGCTGATGTCACCCGGGAACCGTACAGGAAAGAAAGAAAGCGCAACGAATGAGGGGGATTTGTATATTCGAGTAAACCAAGTTTACTATGAATACACAAGTCCCGGCTCAAAAGCCTTTCATTTCCAGGATCTGGACCTATTCGCTGGAAATGTTCCCCGTATTGATCTACCTGCCTTACGTTATTGCCCTTTACCTCTGTCTGAACTTTGTGACCCAGGCCATTACCTCAAAATCCATCGTGTTGGACATCAACGGGGTGGTGGGTATGGTCACCGCTTTTTTTATGATGCTGCAGATGCGCACTTTCGACGACCTGAAAGATATCGAGATCGACAAGGACCTTTTTCCGGAAAGAGCAACGCCCCGGGGAGCGGTGCTGAAAAAAGACATTCAGATCATCAGCGGGGTGAGTTTTTGTATCCTGCTGGCCACCAATCTGATCTATGGAGAAAAGACCCTGTTCGTTTTTTCTATAATGCTTCTGTACGCCGTATTGACTTTCAAATGGTTCTTTGCTGAAAAGTACCACCGGGAGCATGTGTTTTTTACCATGCTCACCCACCAGCCTTTGCCCATCATGATCAATTTTTTCCTTATCCATACCGCACTGGCTTCCGGTTGGGTATATGAGGAATTTGAATTCAAACATTTTTTGTTGTTGCTCATTTTTTCCCTTCCGATAACGGCCTGGGAAACCTCCAGGAAGATCCGTTCGGCCGATAAGGAGGATGAGTATGAAACCTTCTCCAAACTTTTTGGAGCGCGAAAAGCTACCCTGATCCCGCTGAGTTGCCTGCTGATTTCCGGAATACTCAGCCTCTATGTTGGTTTTGAGCTCGGTCTCGATTTCACCCATGCCATCGCTACCCTGGCACTGATCGCCTATGTGCTGGTGTATTATGGACGATTTTTGCTTAATCCTACCAATAAAAACAATGTGCTGAAAAACACGAGCATGATCTTTACCACGCTGCTGTTTTTTAACCTCTTGGTCCATACCCTGCTAATCACCAATGTGACGATCAACCTTTAATGGCGTTTTATTTTTTTGATCCCGAGGGGAGCATTCCGCATGTTTCGGTCATTGGCAGTAAGGCGTATAACCTGTGCCGTATGGTGCAGGCCGGAATACAGGTTCCGCCCTTTTTTGTCATAACGGCTGATGCCTTGGCTGTGCCGGGTATCGACCTAAGCGAGTTGAATACGGCCTACGAGCAACTCACGGGGGGAGAGGGACATGTTTCGGTTCGCTCATCGGCATCCATAGAAGATGGCACGGCATTTTCCTTTGCCGGGCAGTTCCATACCAGCCTTTTTGTCGATAAAAAAAACCTGCCCATTGAAATTCAAAAATGCCGGGAATCAGCCTCCGGATCCAATATTGCTGAATACATGCGCCTCAATAATATGGAAACGGCTTCCTTTCCCTTTGCCATCGTGGTGCAAAAGATGATCCACGCCACCCGCTCGGGCGTAGGTTTTTCCATGCGTCCCGGTGGTAACCTGGCCAATATGTGCATCGTAGCGGGATACGGGGCAGGAGAGGGCGTGGTGCTGGGAAAGGTGGAAACCGATACCTATTTGCTTAATCGCAGGAACAGGGAACTTCAAAAAACCGTCCTCAAAAAAACAGAACAATTTTCCTTTGACGGACAGGCAAGTGTACTGCCCGTGGAGGAAGGCAAAATGCTTGAACCTGCCCTGTCTGACAGCGAAATCCAGGCAGTGGGCGACCTGCTCCTGAAAACGGAGAAGCTCTTAGGCACACCCTCGGATATTGAATTTTGTATGGATGAAAAGGGCCTTTTGTATTTGCTTCAAATGCGTCCGATAACGGGCATACAAACAAAAAACATCAAGATCCTTGACAATACCAATATCATCGAAAGTTATCCGGGCATCACCCTGCCGCTCACCTATGATTTTGCCCGGGATGCCTATGCCAAACTTTTCCGAAGCAGTGCCCGCGCTTTTTGGGTTACTGAAAAGGAGATCGCCGGGCTTCATGACGTTTTTGAAAACCTGGTCGCCCATGTTGAAGGCCGTATCTATTACCGGCTTGACAACTGGTACCGCATGCTGGCCCGGGTGCATCGCAGCAAAGGCTCCCTGCGCGACTGGGAAAATGCCGTTGGCTTACGCGACAGCGAAATGGAGCAGATCTTACCCGGTTTTAAAGGGAAACTCCGCGCCTATACCTCCTCCATCTGGCTGATCCTGACCTTGCGAAAAGGGAATCGGTCCTTTTACAGGAAATTTGATCGGGAGTATGCAAGGCTGAGGAACTATTCCGCCTGTGGCAGGGATGCAGGCAAACTCTGGCAGCATTACCAAAGGCATACAAGCTCCCTTTTTTCATTTTGGTTCCATACCATCGTCAATGATTTTATTGCCTTTCAATCCTTTGCCTGGGTGCAATCCTTCTTGAAAAGAGCCGGAGCCATAGAGCTGGCCAATGACCTGGTGGCGAGTAAAAGTGGCGTAGCATCCGAGGAAGCCATCCTTGAGGTGTTGCGGCTTAAAACCATCCTGCAAAAAGATAAAAGGCTGGCCTTATTGTTTGAAGAGGAGGATAGCGTAGTATTAACAAACCTGCAACAGCAGAAGTTCCCGGAGTTTTCAAAACGCTTTTATGCCTATTTGGATCGCTATGGAGACCGTACCCTGGCTGAGTTAAAACTGGAAACCCCTTCGCCGCGCCGATTCCCGCTTTTGCTGGTGAATATGCTCAAACAGCAACTGCATAGTACGGTGAATGCGGATGATTTTTTAAAGAAGAAGGCAGCCATTCGGGAGCAAGCCATAAAAAGGAAAAACAGCCTGTTTCCCTGGTGGGACCCCAAAAGATTCGCCCTCGACGTGTGTCTTGTTTTGGCTCGTTATGGATTAAAAAACAGGGAGAACATGCGTTTTTGCCGCACCCGGGCGTATGGAGCGGTGAAGGATATTTTTTTAGAAATAGGGAAGATGATGGTGGAAAGCGGGCAAATACAGGAGGAAAACGATATCTTCTACCTGGATCTGGAGGAGCTTAAAAGCTACAGTATGGGTCAGGAAGTGGAGGATTTCAGGAGCCTGGTCGCCCAAAGAAAAGAGCGGTATGAACAAGCCGAAAACCTGCAGGTTCCGGATCGGATCATGTACAGCGGGGATTTGCCCGACTTTGGGCATGGCGATATTGAACACCCTGTTTCCGACAATGAAATGCAGGGTATAGGCGTCTCTCCGGGAACGGTTACGGCCGAGGCCCTGGTTACCCTGCAGCCGGCTTATGATATGGAAGTAAAAAACCGCGTTTTGGTATCAAAAATGACGGATCCTGGTTGGGTCTTTTTGATGGCCCAGGCCAGTGCGCTGGTGAGTGAAAAAGGTTCCCTGCTCTCGCATACCGCCATAGTGGGACGTGAGTTGGGAATACCCGTGGTGGTGAATATTCCGGGAGCCACACAGCGCATCCGGTCGGGCGACCTGATCCGGGTGGATGGAACAAAAGGTACGGTAAGGATAGAAAAAGGGAACATGCTTAAAAACGAAGAACATGAATCAGATCGATCCCATTAATAAAAGTGAACCGGAGACCAGGCCCATAGATGGAGGGAACTACCCCATCGTTCCCGGTCGCGGACTGGTAACCGAAAGCGGCACCCGGGAGCGGCTGGAATACCTCCATACGCAAAAGATCCATACAGAACAGACCAGGGAGTCGAGTATACCGCTTGGGCTGATCAGTCAGAATATTGAATCTTATATAGGCAGCACCGAAATTCCCTTGGGACTGGTTGGTCCCTTGTTGTATGCAAGCGGCCAGAAAAAGGAAATGGTCCATACCGCAGCCGCCACCCTCGAAGGTGCCTTGGTGGCCAGCATGAACCGGGGTGCCAAGGCCATCAGTTTAAGTGGAGGATTTTCTGCAGAGGTGTTGCACCAGAAAATGGTGCGTTGTCCGATGTTCCTTTTTTCGACCGAACAGGAGGCCGTTAGCTTCAGTAATTGGTTGAATGTTCATCAGACAGAACTTCGGAACGAAGCCGAAAAACATAGCAACCACGCAAAATTAATCGCCCTTACTCCGGTTAAGTTCGGTACCAGTATTCATATTTTTTTCGAGTTTACCACGGGCGATGCCTCGGGTCAAAACATGACAACCACTTGCACCTGGCATGCTATTTTGTTTGCGAAGGAGAAATTTTTTCGGGAAACGGGTATCGAGCCCCGCCATTTTGTGATTGAAGGCAATGGCGCCTCTGACAAGAAGGTAAGCATGGGCAATATTTCCAGAGGAAGGGGAATTCGGGTTGTGGCCAGTTGTGCATTGGAAGAAAAAGTTATAGAGCGCGTTTTGCGAACCAACCCGGAGCACCTTATGATGTGTTATGAAGCCTCACTCAAAATTGCCCAAATGGAAGGCATGGTTGGCTACAGCATCAATGCCAGCAATGCGATAGCTGCCCTGTTCGCGGCTACCGGACAGGATCTGGGGAGTTTGTATGAATCATCGAATGCGATGTTCCATATCCTGAAAACTAGGGACGGCCTGCGTTTTACCCTCGAACTTACAAATCTGGTCATTGGAACGGTGGGAGGAGGTACCCATTTACCGCGACAACGAGAGGTTTTAGAAATGATGGGATGTTACGGCAGTGGCAAGGTGAAACGATTTGCCGAACTAATTGCCGGATTCGCCCTGGCTCTGGAGATATCCACCTTTTCAGCCATAGTAGGCGGACAATTTGCCAAGGCGCATGAAAAGCTCGGAAGAAATAAACCGGTGAACTGGCTCACCAAAGCTGAGATCAACACGGCATTTGTGCGTAGCTGTTTAAAGGAAACAGCGCTTGCGGGTCGCATTCAGGAAGTGCGGATCATTCCCGAATTCGTATGTGAAAACGGCATCATCATCAACCTGGCCAACAAGGTAAACCGCAAGCTTATCGGATTTGTGGTTTTGGAAATGACCCTGGAGCCGGAGAGCGTGGGAGTTACCACCAAACGGGTATTGCTTACCAAGATCAAACCCCTCGACGAAGAAGTCATACAGGGATTGCACCTCATGGCCTCTGCCGTAGATCCGGATCTGGCTACCCTTATCCATACCCATAGAAAAACCCTGGAATACACCCACTGCCATAAAAAGGAGTTGCTCGTCAATGCCTTGTTACATGGCTTTTCTTTTCAGGGTATGCCGGAGTATTGGGGTCATTTTATGGATGAAAAAAGGGAAATTTATTTGATGATCACCGAGTTGCTCGACTATAACACGATGCGCCTTATCAATTCCGAAAATCAGCCGGAACGTTGGACGGAAGCAAATATCCATAGCGTTATCGATGCCATTACCGAAGTGCACAAGCATTTTTTAGTCCATACGGAGCTCCCCGAAGAGATCCAACCCTTTGAACCCTGGAAGGCCGGGGACTTGTACCTGAAGTTCGCGGAGATCATCGAAGCAGACTACCGCGAAAGCAAATGGGCCGCAAAAACAGGTCGCTTAAAAGAATTCATTGCATCACTAAAAACCGACCACGACTCCTTAACCTCAACCTCAACCTTAACCTCAACCTCAACCTCAACCTCACCCTTAAAAAAAACCCTCATCCATAACGATTTTAACTCCCGGAACGTGGGAATACGTGTGGATGGACGAGCCTGCATTTACGACTGGGAACTGGCCGTACTTCATTTTCCTCACCGGGATATTGTGGAGTTTTTAAGCTTTACACTACCAGCCAATTTTAGCGAAAACGTGTTTTTGGATCACCTCAATTATCATACAGCCCTTTATCAACCTGAGCATGAAAAGAACTGGAAGGATGCGTATCTTTATTGTGTGAAAGAATACCTGCTTACCCGGGTTTCATTTTACCTCACCGGCAGGATCGTACTCGATTTTGCGTTTACCGACCACGTGGTGAGCAATACCTTTCGGATGATAGAAATATTAGAAAACAGAGCATGAAACTTTTTGCCTTGATCCTCATTCCCCTCATCCTTTCGAATGTCCTGCACATGCTGGTGGTGAAAGGGAATGTGTTGCCCCAACTGGCCGTTCCGCTGAATACCAAATGGTTTGGGAAAAATAAAACCTGGCGGGGCTTTGTGGTGGTTCCCCTTCTCAATGCCCTGTTCATGGGGATCCTTTATTTTCTTTTTGAAGATGGAAAAATAATCGAGGGGATAGAAGCAGGATTTTCCTTTGGCCTGATCTATATGTTGTCTGAACTCCCCAATTCCTATTTTAAAAGGCGGGCAGGCATTCCTGCCGGGAAAATGCCCGATCGGTTTTCCCTTATTTTTCGTTTGGCCGATAAGATGGATTCCAGTTTGGGTGTCACCATTTTTGCCGCCTGGCTTTATGAACTCACCGGGTTACAGAGCATTTATCTGTTTGTTTTGTCCTTCGTGCTCCACGCCGGACTTTCCTTTTTGCTCTACCAAATGAAGATCAAAAAATCTGTTTAATACACCCAGGGGATCAGTTTTTTGCTTTTGCCTGTGTAGTGGGTATAGTCCCTGCCAAAATGATCGCCCAGGAGTTTCTCTTCATAGGCAATGCGATTCAGTATGGCGATCAGCGGCAGTATAAAAAGGATAAGCATGCAGATCCAATTCTGCATCACCATTCCCAGGCCGATCATATAAAGCAAGATTCCCGTATAACTCGGATGCCGGATATAGCGGTAAACCCCGTTCGTTTTAAGCCTTTGATCCTGTTTTACAGCCACCTGCACCGTGAAGGATTTTCCCAGGGAAAGGATGGCCGTCCAGCGTAGTACCAGGCCCGTAATGAAAAGAAAAATACCGAAGAAGGTTGAGGTTGAGGTTGAGGTTGAGGTTGAGGAATTGGCGAAGGAACCAATTTCTGAATAATATAAAACGAGGCTAAGGATCAGGGCAAGAGGTGACAAAATACGGAACCAGACCAGGCTGTTTTCGTTAGCATTAGTCGGTGCGGCCCGGCGGGTAATGTTGACAAAGACCCCGGAAAACACGATAATCCACAGGCAAACGACCACCAAGATTTCATCCCGATCCATATGGTGTAAGTACGGTATATTTGAACAAAGCAAGAAACAAATTCCGAGGAACTATGGCACAAATTGGCAAAATACCCCTGACGATCCCTAATATTTTGTCTTTGTACCGTATTGTAACCTTTCCTGTGATCCTCTACCTGCTTTTCAAAAATGAGGAGACCATTTTTGCCTGGATGTTGTGCATCAATCTGGTGACCGATGTTTTGGACGGCATGCTGGCCAGGTTATTAAAACAAACATCAGAGATCGGAGCCAGGCTGGATTCCATAGCCGATAACGGCACCTATATCGTGGCGTTTGGCGGGATCTTTTATTTTAAGATGGAGGAGTTGAGTCCTTATTTTTATGCCTTTGTATTTATGGTTGCCCTGTTTTTTAGTGCCATTATCCTGGCATTGATCAAGTTCAGGAAATTTCCGAGCATGCATTTGTATAGCTGGAAGGTTGGCGGGTATTTGCAGGGTTTCTTTTTCTTTTTGCTTTTTAGTTTCGGGGTTCCGCCCATTTATTTTTGGCTCATGTGGACCTGGAGTGTTTTAGCCTTTTTCGAACATATCGTGATCCAGTTGCTTTCCGACCAATTGGTATCGAATGCCAAAGGATTGTATTGGGTATTGCAGGAGCGAAGCCGCTAGTTATAGATAAAGTCCAACATAGCCTGCACGATTTGTTTCTTCTGTTCTTCCCTGCTGATCGTTGCAGGATCATCAAAAGGTTGGGTGCCATAATATCCAAACTGACCATGATTAGCTCCCGGGATCTCCACATAGCGGGTGCCGGCTGGCAGGTTCACTTTGTTTTTTTCTACTTTGGATACAGCTTCGAGTCCGTCCTTGTTTCCGTATACTTTCAGCACCCTGATCTTATTTCCTGTAAGACTAATTTCCTCCGGGTATTGGGTTCCGAGGAGGATGAGTTTATCGATCCGTCCCGGCTCTTCGTTCACATAATGCGCTGCCATTTCCGCCCCGTGGGAATGTCCGGCAAGGATGTATTCCTTTTCCAATTTCTGAGACACTGCAATCAATGAAGACGCCTTATACCCAAAAATGGCCGAGCGGAGTGGCATTTCTACGATGAGGCATTCAATTCCGTGTCCGGCAAGCTCATGACAAAGCGGAGCATAAGCCACCGGGTCAACAAAAGCCCCCGGGTAAAAAATGAGAAATTTTTCGCTGTACTTTATGGGAATAAATGAGATACCTAAATGGTTTCTTACTACCTCAACCGTATCGGAGCTGACCATGGCCCGTTCTGCCACAGGATCCGCCTTCATCTGCTGCAGGTACCACCATGAGTAGGCGGAGAAGAGGAGGGTGATGGCAATAAAAAGCCCTATACCGACCTTTTTTATCTTATTCTTCTTTTGTTTCCGCATGAGTGGCTCAGGTTTTCATCCCTGCAAGGTACAAGTTATGGATTTTGAAGGTTGGATTTTTATTGATGAAATTCGATCAAAACAAATGGCACCCTTCAAGTTCTGAAAAGACAACTTCAATCCGAGCAGTAAATATGCCAGGACGGAGAAGTACATCAGGAATAGAGCCTAAGTCAACAATGAAGAACACTTTAAGTCCTGAAAGGACATCTTCTTACCCATGATGTCAATCATGGGTACCAAGCAACGCAACAAAAAGTTAGCCCCCGCAGGGGAGCGGTGGGTTAATGAAGGGCGCCAAGACCTGAGACACCCTTAATGCCAATTCCACCAGTTAATCAAAGACATACTTCATATCGTAATTCACTTGTTCCTCTTCGAGGAGCTCAATATATTCCTCCTCAAAAGTTTTTTTTCGGTGATGTTCTTCCTGACCCTTCACGTAATTGATCATTTTCTCCAAATCCCAACGAGAGTAGGTAAATGCCGCATACCCTGTTTGCCAACCTTCAAAAAGAGGGAACAATTTCTTTTCTGATATGAATTGGCTGCTATATGCCTTGACATTCCGAATTACACTAACCAAAGTTTGTTTTTTGCCCAGTTTAAAAAGCAGGTGAATATGTTCTTCCATGCCATTAACAGCAAGCGGGATACAATCGTTCATGGCTAAAAGTTGTTCAAACTTGTTAAAAAGCACATCGCGTTTCCCGATTAATGTTCTCTCGCGATTTTTGGTACTGAAGACCACTTGTATATGCATGTTGTAAAATGATGAGGCCATTTTTTTTCGTAAAGTTCAGGATCAGCTTCCAGACAAGGCGTTTTTAAACGTTTATTATGGATGATAAACGTTTGTAAGTGCTTTCTTCGCTGCGAATAGAGTTTCGTTCCCACTGCTGGAAGGACGCCCTTTCAGGGCTTTGTGTCTCGTGTGGAGTCTTGGTCCCCGGGATACTCCCGGGGTAAGAGGATGTCCTTTCAGGACTTTTTTGTACCGCGACAATTAAAATGTGTATTCACAAAGTCAGTATTGAAAGGCCTGGGAAGCACACATCAAGTCCTGAAAGGACGACTTCTAACCCATGATGTCAATCATGGGTACAAGGCAACCTACAAGAAACATAGCCCCCGCAGGGGAGCGGACGACAGTGGGGATGAAGAAATTGGATAAGCCCGAAAAAAAGGGAAGCTTGAAAACCCCGCAAGACGCCCTTTCAGGGCTTTGTGTCACGTGTGGAGTCTTGGTCCCCGGGATACTCCCGGGGTAAGAAGATGTCCTTTCAGGACTTTTTTGTACCGCGATAATTAAAAATGTGTATTCACAAAGTCAGTCTTGAAAGGCATGGGAAGCAAACATCAAGTCCTGAAAGGTCGACTTTAATCTGAACAGTAAATATGCCAGGACGGAGAAGAACATCAGGAATGGAGCCTAAGTTAACGCTGAAGAACACTTTAAGTCCTGAAAGGACAACTTCTTACCCATGATGTCAATCATGGGTAATGAGCATGACCGAGAATACCCAGCCCCCGTAGGGGAGCGAGTGCCCGGGGGAGTTATGATTATCGCTGAATGATCCGGGGAACCTTATCCATCAGCGTGCTTTTTTTGATCAACTTTCCGGCTTCATCATAAACTTCATATACATCAGTATCATAGTCGGCTATAACTTTAATTCCTCCACTTTCATAGAACGTATGGTGAGTCCCTATACATTTAAAACCAACCTTTTGACGCATAACAACACCCTTATAAAGGAGTTTTCCGGAAACATATGGCACTTTTACTTCAACTGAGTCGATATCCAGTAAAAAACCTTTTATCGGGATGCCTTGTCGAACCAAGATTTCCGGAAAGGCCATCCATAAGCGTTGACCATTTTCCCAGTATGTTGCAAACCGGGCTGTTCTCGCATTTGGCTCATAACTTTGCCAGAAGCCATCTCTTTTTCCACGCGTATAATGGGTTATTTCAGTAACACCATCCGGGAAATATTGTACACATTTGCCATGGAGTTCATTATCAAGGTAGTTAAGGTCTTTCCATAATTTGCCTTTTTTGTAGTACTGCCAATGACCCAGTTTATTTCCAAAAGGATCCGTATAATTAAGCGAATCCGGCGTTTCATACCGGCGAACCATTTCCTCACTCATTTCATGAACCCGGAATGGATACTTGTTGTTAATATATTCCGCATCTACCGAATTAAGATGATCGTATTTCCTTCCGTAGCTGCGAAAGGCTTCTTCGTTTCTCATTGAATCGATAACTGCCATACTCTCTGAAAGTATACTAAAATAGCTGACAAAGGGAAGTGATTCGTTGATATAAAAGCGGATGGTGGTACCTGGTTTTGAGCGAAGGTGCTCTGATAAGAACAATTGGAACGAATTCCGGCCGATCCTGTTTCCATCAAACAGAATCGAATCATTACTTAGATGCCTGAGTTCTACACTGGTGGGATCCATTTTTGCCCTCAGGTAATTCGAGTCGGGATGGAAGAAGCCGGAGTCTATGGGAAGGAGCCTCCAGGGAAAATAGAGATCCGTTGTGTTGGCATGATAGTTTTTATTGTAAATGGGCTCCACTCCATAACCAATTCGCGTCACGCCATTTTCCTGGAGTGGCTTTTTAACTTTGACGATAAAGTGGGTTGGAACCTGCTTATCAATAAAAAGGATAATTGTCAACTTATGCTTGTCATACCCATTAAAATATGAAAACCATTCATCCACAATTGCAGGGAGTTCACTGAGATGAATTTTTTTATTATCAATGATCATTACCGGCTCTTTACTTTGACCGGCTCTTTCCATGCCGATATAAATAAAGTCAACCAAAGATTTACTTGTAACCCTGTCAAAATTATCGGAGCCGGGTCGGTCAAAGGAATAGTGTAAAAGAAGGTTCCCTTTGTAGACTGCAGCATCCAGCTCTTTATTGTCTACAATAGGGATCTTGGAAAGTCCGAACGAAAGGACAGTAACAAACACGGCCGAAAGGAACATCCATCGTAAACTTCCCCGCTTGAATACAAGGCGAATGGATACCCAGGATTGAAGGAACAGTACGAGTATAAGCAGGACAAAAATATACCCGTATTGAGGATAAAAACTCAGAAAGGCATTCATGTCGACGTATGAAAAACTGAAGAACAATCCATAAAGAAAAGCCAACTGGCCAAACCACATCAGAAAGGAAAAGTTCAAAAACCGCTGGTCATGGATCATACGAACCTGGCGCGTTGGATACCTTCTCAATTTTTCACGCATCCCCTCAGTCCAAAAGCTGAAACAGGCCGACTGTCCGAAGATGACTGCAATAAAGGCATAGAATAGGTTGTAAAAATTGACCTCTTCTTCGTTTAAAACCCAAAAATTAAAAACGTGATCATAGGACATGATCCGGATTGTTTCCCGAACCACAACCAACAGTCCATACAGGGAAAAGGAATAGGCCAGGCCAATTAAAAGACCCAGGACCAGACGGGGCGTTCGGATAGTTAGCTGTGTATGGAAAAAAGGAGCATTCACTCTATCTTCTGAATGACCCCATAAGCAGGTTGTCCAAAGAGCAGGCTCCTGTAAACATAGGTTTTCGGATCGATGATCTTGATGATCTCAACAGCCATGGTTTCGCCAATGGTGCTTTCCCAACCCGGAAGGCCCATTTCCAAAAATTTCAAGGTATAGATATTGGGTTCTATCCAGGCGATCTCAAATCGCGAGACCTTGTCGCCGGTGGTTTCGACCTGTTCTTTTTCTGTTCGTACGATCAAACTGCTGTCGTAGATGGCCCCCAGGAATTTGAATCTGCCTGTCCTGAAGGTTTCAAGCTGGTTGAATTCACTGGGTTTCACACTGCAGTATTGTAAGGTTTGATTGATGAAGATAAAGGTTTCGACATGGCAATTGTTCCATAAATCCCCCGTATCCGGCAATACAATACTCCCCAGCTTTTTCATGATATCATCGATGACCGCCTGATTGGAATAATCACTCTGGTCTTTTATCACGCCTATTGAATCTACTTTACCATTGCTATCCAAACAAAACCGGATCTTCAAATAGGAGATGTTTTCAACGTCTTTGACAAAGTAGATGTTTTGGGAATAAGAGGCAGAGACGAAGGCGAAGAAGAAAAAGAGGCTTAGGTTGAGGTTGAGGTTGAGGTTGAGGATTTTCATGGATTCGATTGCAAGCTTAGTTTAATTATTTATTAAAGGTGTCAAATTCGTCCGGGTCTTGTTTCGTATCCCAAACTCGGATAATTCGAATGCTATCTCTTGTAATGGTATAGAATATTTTAAATCTGTTGACAATTTTAACCCGTACCCCCGGCATGTCTGTCTCCATCCCGATTTCAGGAAATATTGAGATCAATTTAGCAGTTTCTTTAAACAGTAGTTCTAGTTTAAGACTATAGTCGGCACTTTTATTATGTTCAAGCCAAAAGGAATAAATTTTAAACCTGTCAAAAAGAGCCGATTCTGTCCACTCTATTTTTTTAGCCATTTTTCAAGCAAATCATCCGCTTCTTCGGAGGAATATAATTTCCCGGCCTTTATATCCTGTAATCCTTGTTCTACAGATAGTTTTTCCTCATCCGATAGGGTATAGGTAGTTGTAATCTCCGATTCGTGTTCCAGAAGCCTATAAATTTCCTCAAGAACCTGACCGTCGCTGATGAGGTTTATTTTTTTTATGATAAGCTGTTTCAATTCCGTTGGCAACATGATAGTAGGATTTCGAGCAGTAATTTACCCGAATTCCTCAATGAAAACAAATCTGTCTCAACCTCAACCTT
>JAKFCJ010000026.1:0-24167 GCA_036676705.1 Bacteroidota bacterium | reverse complement strand
AAAGAGAAACAGGAGAAAAAGGAGAGCGACCAGCACCAATTTGATCCGACTATGTTTTAAACGTAGCATTTGTTTTTCTAATTTAAGGTTTCTTCCCTGATAAATTCGGCTTTAAATCCAGCCTCCATCACAACAGCTTCCACTTCTTTGGCGAGAATATCTTCGCCTTTTACCTGCAGTATTTTAGATGGATTTAAAAAATCGACTTCCCAATTTCCTGCCTGGAATTCTTCATTCAGGAAGGGGGTAACTTTAGCGACACAACCGCCGCAATTGATGTTGGTTTTAAAAATGAGGTTTTTCATGTTTCTATATATAATTATTGATGATTAGATTTTTTTCCAACGCAGGCGTAGTGAATTCAGGACTACGCTTACCGAACTCAGCGCCATGGCCGCACCGGCGATCATGGGGTCGAGGGCAAAGCCAAAGGCCGGGATCAAAACTCCCGCAGCCAGGGGTATGCCAATGATATTGTAGATAAAGGCCCAGAACAAATTCTGGCGAATGGCATTCCGGGTCAGGCGGGCCACTTCGATGGCTTTGATCACCTGGAGCAGGTCACTTTGTATGATGGTCATTTTTGCCACATCCATGGCAATGTCGCTGCCTTGACCCATGGCAATGCTCACATCAGCCTGGGCCAATGCATTGCTGTCGTTAATGCCATCCCCGACCATGGCCACGATGGCTCCCTGCCCTTGTAAGTTCTTAATAAATGCCGCCTTCCCGGCAGGTAAAACCTCAGCCTCAAAACTGTCAATTCCGCTTTCCTTTGCGATGGCCGCGGCTGTCGTTTTGTTGTCGCCGGTAAGCATATAAGGCTGTATACCCAAATCTTTAAATGCCTGGATCGCTGCCTTCGAATGGGTCTTGATCCGGTCATGGATGGCCAGGACAGCTAACAATTCGCTGGCGGAAAAGAAGTAAATAACGGTTTTTGCTTCTTCGGTCCATTTTTGTGCTTCGCGCATCAGGTCCTGGTCCGGAGATGAAAGGATTTCGTTTAACAAACGTTGGTTTCCAACATAATACGTTAGTCCGGAATACAGAGCTTTTACTCCAAACCCGGTCAAACTTTCAAATCCGTCTAAAGGCAAGGTAAACAAGCCTTTCAAATGCCTTTGAACGGCCTCGGCCAAAGGATGTTCGGATTGAGCCTCCAGACTAAACAAAACAGATTTGAATTTTTCTCCTTCTTTCGACCAGCGGGCATCACTCACCTCGGGCTTACCTTCTGTAATGGTTCCGGTTTTATCCAGCACGATGGCGGTGATCCCGGTGATCTGCTCCAGGCTCTCCGCGTCTTTGATCAATATCCCGTTTTCCGCTCCTTTGCCTATACCTACCATGATAGCGGTTGGCGTTGCTAATCCAAGCGCACAGGGACAAGCGATCACTAAAACGGTAACCATGGCCATCAAACCCTGGGTGAGTCCGTTTTCACCACCAAACAGCAGCCAGGAGAGGCCGCTTAAAAGGGCGATCACCAGTACTACGGGGACAAATATTCCCGCAATCCGATCCACGAGTTTCTGAACGGGCGCCTTAGAACCCTGGGCCTCCTGTACCATACGAATGATATGGGCCAATAAGGTTTCGGCGCCCACTTTTTCTGCCCGGAATTCAAGTACCCCTTTTTGGTTCAGGGTACCGGCCAGGACCTTGTCGCCTCTTTGTTTTTCAACGGGCACGGGTTCTCCGCTAAGCATACTTTCATCTACATAGGATAGTCCGGCGATTACTACCCCGTCGACCGGGATCTTTTCACCGGGTTTTACCAAAAGCAGGTCACCCGCTTCAACTCCTTCTATTTTTGTCGTTTCCCATTGGCCTTCAGCGTTTTTTCTGCTCACCGTATTGGGCTGTAGTCCCATCAGTTTTTTGATAGCCGAAGAGGTATTCCCTTTGGCATTTTCTTCCATCCATTTTCCCAGGAGTACCAAAGCGATCACCACGCCTGCCGCTTCAAAATAAACATGCCCGTGGATTCCGCGGGAATACCAGAAGTCGGGAAACAGGGTCGTAAAAACAGAAAAAGTATAGGCTATTCCCGTGCTCAGCGCCACCAGGGTATCCATATTGGCCTTGCGGTGCCGGAGTTGCTTCCAGGCATGAATAAAAAATGAAGATCCTGACCAAAATACCAGCGGGGTACTGAGTACCCACATAATGACATTGGCATAAGGCATATCCATAAAGAACATGCCGATAAGGAATAAGGGAACTGCCAGGGCTAAAGCCGTTAACGCTTTTCTTTTTATGGACAGGAGTTTTTGCTTTTCTACCTCCTCCAGGTTTTCTGCTGTATTTTCACTGCTTTCAATCAGGAGGTCATAGCCAATGGCCTGAACGGCTTTTTTCATTTCTGCCGGACCAACCAGCCTGCTGTCGTAACTAACATTAAGCCTGGAATTGGCAAAATTGACACTTGCCTTCCCGACCCCGGGCAAGGCCGCCACCATCGATTCTACACTTACCGCACACGATGCGCAGGTCATGTTTTGAACGGGAAATGTTGCATTCATGCTTATCAGATTTGTTGATACAAAGGTCTGATGAGCCTGAGGGGGCCATGTTATAGAATTTTATGAGGGATTTATAAGATTTACACTTTATCGAGCGGAAGTCGTTTTCCCCTGCCTATCTTTTTAAAGTGACTTGGTGTTAATCCTGTTACTTTTTTGAATTGGGCGCTCAGGTGTGCTACACTCGAATAGCCCAGTTGATCCGCAATTTCGTTGAGGTTCAGTTCGTCATAAACCAGCAGTTCTTTTACCCTTTCTATCTTCTGTTCGATATAAAATTTCTCAATGGTGCTGCCTTCTACTTCCGAAAACAGGTTGCTCAGGTAGTTGTATTCGTAGTGTAAAGCCTCCGCCAATACGACAGAAAGGGTATGTTTAGGGGCCTCATCCTGGTAATGGACCAGTTCGATGATCAGGGTTTTTATTTGATTGATGATGCGGCTTTTTTTGTCGTCGATCAACTCAAAACCCTTTGCCTCCAGTGCAGACTGAAATTTGTCCATTTCGGCCGGCCCGGGAATGGAAAGCCATTCCACCTCTCCCAGATCGACATGCCTGAAAGCCAGGCCCTGCTCCTGCAAAATGGCTTCAACGACCATCACACAACGCTGACAGACCATGTTTTTGATATAGGAATGCCTCTTTTCCATCCGGCAAAGTTGCGGGAAATCCGGCAATATTTGGTAGCGATAGATATTCTTAACGAACGATAAAGCGTAAGGCCTGTTTCACCCCCTGCACATCCGTCACGACCAAAACATACATCCCTTTGCTTAAGCCGGAAACATCCCAGGTGTAGGTCAGGTCTTCATAATGGGGAGTAAGCACCATTTCTTTTCCATGGATGTCATAGATGCGAATGGATTGGATCTGATCGCCTTCCTGGGTTCTCAAATGTAATTTCCCATCACTTGGATTCGGATAAAGGGAATAAGTCTGTTCAAATTCTTCCAGTCCGTTTGGTGGCAGAACCTTTTTTAAAGTTGGGTTTACCCGAAGTGTATCCGTGGAAGTGAGGCATGGCGCATCATTTTGTACGATCAGTTCCAGGTTCGTCAGGTTAGTGTCAGAAGCCGAAAGCACATAAGCCACTCCCATTGTGCTTGCTGAAACAAAACTTCCACTGCCATTCGTGCTCCAGCTTAAGTTTGCCCGGTTTGCCATGGAATAAATACCCACGTATACGGTATCAAATGCCATGGAATCGACCAGCGCTCCCAATATTTTCACTGCACTATCCTGAATATGGATCTGCATCTCATCATACACGGTACAGGAACCAATCGGGTACGCTGTGAGGGTCAATGTCGCTTCACAATTTTGCAGGTCGCCGGTGCCTGGGGTATAGATGGCATTCAGGTCGAACGAATCGTTAAAACTTCCATCGCCACTGGTTGACCAATATGCGAGTTGGCCGTTCGCTGTGTCGGATAATCCCTGCATCGTATAGGAAAGAGATGGATTGAAATACAAACTCTGATCTCCTCCGGCATTTACAAAGGTATTCACGCGAAGGATCTTCAAACTGTCCATCCTTCCTCCGCATATTTGATCGATCTCATTCCAATACAAGGTAGTGCCACAATTGGCCCAGTCGTTGGTGCCGGGAATATATTCCGTAATAGCAGCGTTCGAATCCATAAAATGGCCATCTCCTGCCGTGGACCAATAGCCAAACTGGTAATTGGAATTGGCTAATGGAAGTGCGCTCAATTGGGCGGTGTCGCCGAAAAACAGCTGCAGATTGGAGCCGGCTTCAAAAACAGGATTTTGGATAGTAACGGCCAGTGTATCATAAAAACTAAAACAGGTGAGTGGCCAATCCTGTACTTCGAATTTATAAAAACAGCTTTGCAGATCGCTTGTGCCACTTAGATAATAGGTCTTCGGACTCGTTGAATCTCCAAAGTGTCCATTTCCCTGGCTTGTCCAATATACCCGGGAGTTTGCAGGAGCATTCGCATCCATCACAGCCTCCAAAAATACCGTATCTCCTCTCACCACAGGTTGACTTTGCTGAACCCACGAAAGAGCGCGTGCCCGATAGGAAGAGAGGGTATCAGTCAGTATGGCGCAGGCCTCCTTTTCATGGTGCAAATAAATCTCCCAGCCACCACATCTGGTCCAATCCAACTGTCCCGGAATATACAAAGGGGTCGCAGAGGTGCTATCATCAAAATGACCATCGCCATTTGTTGTCCACCAAAAATCCTGACCAACCGGAGCAGTGGTTTTTAAACGCAACGTTTGTGTATCTCCATAAAAAAGAGCTGTGTCGCCTTGAATATGTAGCGAATCATACCATTTGATCACCAAAATGCTGTCTTCCCAAACCCCACCGCTACCGTAGCAATAATTTCGGTTCAGCACTTCCAGTTTCAGCTGGTAGCTGCACGTGGATTTATCTGCTGTCCCCTGGGTATAAGTCGTATTGACTGCATTGGGGTTGGCAAAATAACCATCACCTGTGGTCGTCCATAAAACGGGTCGGTTATTTATATTGCCCGCGTTCGGGTTAAGTTGAAAGCTGGTTTTTTGTGAACTGTCGATGATGTTCATTCCGAGATCAATAACCGGAGCGTTCAGGGAATCCAAAACGTAAAATGCAATCGTTTTCACCGAAGTTGCCGGCATCGGACAGATGGCATCGCGCACGCTAAAGGTGACATAATACGGCATCCCCCTCACATGGGAGGGCGAAGGGGCCCAGACAAATTCTCCCCTGGCGAAGGAGTCCGTTCCATAATAGGTGGTGAATATTGCTCCCTGGATGCTCGTGTCCCAGGTCAGATAAGTGCTGTCGGAGTCAGGATCCGAAGAGGTTATGGTTGTGCGAAAGGTGTCACCGGTACAGAGGTAAAAAGTTTCATGGGGTGCCTGTATGGATGGGGTATTGTTTATTCCGCTGGCATGGCCTGAAAAGGCATTATATACCACGATAAACTGGTCATCCAGACGGACCTCGGAAATAACGCGCATGGTATCGTTAATTTTTCTCCATTCTTTTGCCTTTACCACGATCGTACTGATGCTATTAAGCTGGACAGGCCGGAATTCAACCATTCCTGTTGCTGGATTCAAGTGGAAACCCTGCGGCAGGGAGTTAGATTGATTCGGATAGCCAAGATAAAGGGGAATTTTATAACCTGAAAAATTAATCGTTACAGGCTGATTCCACGCCTCCAATGGGTCAACCAATTCATAAGAAATAGAATCGCCTGTGTCGTGAAAATCTTCAGCAGCAAAAGAAAGTTTCATATCCTGATTATAAAGCAGAAGATTGGCTGGAGATCTTTTGAATTTGGGTGTTGAATTAGAAAGACATTTGTTGAACCTGGCATAGTTATAATGATTTGCAGGATTAGTAGAAAAATCCTTCTGCCATCTGCAACACGTTGACAGGGAAACGATCCATTCACAATTCGAGTAGCCGGAAAGATCAACCGTATCAACATAAACCAATTCCTGAAGTCCATAAATATAGGAACCACCACTGCAACGACTGCCCACCTGGCAATCGGGGTTTAAGCCGGTAATGTCTTTATCCGATATGAGGTTCTGATTCGTTAAAGTTTGATCAAATTGAATAGAGTCTGAACGGAATTGAATGATCCCCGGACTATACGCTACCCCATTACAATCGCGGATGATGGTAAGGTAGACCAAATGACGGGAACTATCTAATTGGGTAACATGAAAATAAGACCCCATAAAATGGGTGGCTCTTATCTGGTTTATCGTCAAAGCCAGCAGACCAACCAGAGAAAAAACAAAGATTTTGATAGAAAGGAGTAAAGAATTTTTCATACGCCGCTAGGTCAAAGGTACCAATTCCTTTCAGAGTCCTTTCCCCCTGGTTGTGTTGCCTGCTTTGCAGAGACGTCGATTTATCGCGTCTCTGCAAAGCAGGGATCATTCTGCATATTTCGCCACGGGAATGGTAACGATCCGCCCATTTGCCAGTTCAACATGAAGGATATAAACCCCTGTTGCCAACGACTCTATACTTAAAACAAAAGGCAGTTCCTGTATCGGCCAATTTTGAAGTTGGCGGCCGAGCATGTCGTATACCTGGACGGAAATGACATCCACCGGACAAGTTCCATCAATGGTCAGCCAATCGATACTTGGGTTGGGATAAATAGTGATCGGGCCACTGGTATTCGCGCCATTTCGAAAGCGATCAAAACCACGGAGATCAAAAACCAGGGTATCCCGCGTTTGCAGGCAATAACCCACGGCGTCCAGATAAAAGAGAAGTTTACCCTGGATAAGATCCTCATAGGATGGAAGATAAAACCACTTTTCAGAGGCCGTATCCTGATTAAAATTCCCTGAACCGTTGCTGCTCCATGTGAGTGAAAGGTCTGCATTTCCCTTCATTTCAAACTCAATACTATCCATAAAACAGGGGTCGTAGTGCAGCTTTTCAATCTTAATTCCTTCTTCCAACCAGGTAACGTCCAGATCATCCATACCCAATCCACATTGTTGCTCCAATTCCCTTAGCACAAAATTGAGGCTGCATAAGGGGTAATCCTGAAGACCCGGATAATAGACGGTTGACTTGGCCGAGCTGTCCAAAAAGCGTCCGAAGCCGTTCGTTTCCCATCGTACCTGTGTGGCTGTACTTCGGGCTTTTAAGAATATTTCACTTCCAATTGGGACTGTCTGGTCCGGACCGGCATCTACAGGAAGGGATATGCGTTGCCATTTGAGCGTATCCTTTTCAGCGGTACAAACCGAATAAGGCGCATTCCAAAGGAGGGTTCCTTCGCAGGATTTTAATTCTAAGGGACCGGGATAATAGATGGATGAAACCAAATTGCTATCCTTAAAATAACCATCGCCCAAACTGCTCCACCAACCGGCTATCCTGCCTCCTTCTACCGGGTCAGCAAGCACAGAAAAGCTGTCGCCTGTGGTGATGATATCCGTTCCGGCGTTGAGCACAAAAGGTATGCGTGTCCAGTTGAGGGTATCCGTTCCTCCTCCACACTGCGGGTAGGGAGCATGGATGACCAAAGTTCCACCGCAATTTTCCCAATCCAGAGTTCCGGGATAATAGGCGCTTTGGTGATCGAGGCTGTCTTCCAATTGTCCGTCTCCAGGAGTAGACCAATAATTGGATTCTGCACCGGGGGCTGAGGGACTTCCATTCAGGAATAAAGTATCTCCATAAGCAATTTGCTGGTCACTACCTGCCTGGGCTGAGGCATAAATAAAATGCAAGACCATCGTATCCTCCTCCGAACTGCATGCCGGATAGGGATAAGACCAGATAAGAGCTACCTCACAAGCGGATTTGTCTCCGGGTCCTGGGATATAGTCGGTCAGGTTCCAGGAGGAATCTCCAAAAACCCCATCACCAAGACTTCGCCAAAAACCATAAGGTTGCCAACCCATCGCAGGACCCGCATAAAGAATGGCTGTATCATCGAGGTTGAGATTCTGGTCAGCACCGGTATAAAGACCCGAAAACACGGTAGAAACAGAAACGGTATCGGCATTCACAAAACACTGTGCTGCCGGTAATTCCTGCCAGATAAAGGTTACTCCGCAGGCGGCATAATCGTCAGGAACCGGGAAGTAGACCCCGCTTGCAGCAAGGCTATCCGAATAATATCCGGCTCCATTGCTGCGCCAATAACCCTTTTGAGCGGAGGCCTGGAGCAGGATGGTGTCGGCCAAAAGAAGGGGCTGATCCAGTCCCGCATTTACAGGAAGAAAAGCCCTGGAATAACGAAGCGTATCATAAAGGGTATCACAGGCCATGGCCATTAATACCAATTCAAATTCACATCCATACACGGCAGAATCGCCCGGAAGAATACGGGTCGTTAAGGAGGAACTGTCTTCCATCCATACCTGCCCGTTCACCAGCCATTGGTAAGTCCAGGCCCTGCCCGTATCGCCGGTAGCATCCAGGTTAAGGGTATCAGCTGGAAAAAAGGAAGCATCCGGACCGGCATTAAAATTTCGGAGCACATTGCTCACTTCCAGGGTGTCTATCAGTTTGCTGTCTCCCAGGCAGGGTGTCGGGTCTTTGATCTCCAGCATCAGGGAATACGAACAGGACTTTTTATCGAGCAAACCGGGGTAATAATAACAACTCGCGCTATCCGGATACCGGAATTCGCCATCGCCGCTGCTTGTCCATAAAAGGGGTTGAGCCGTGTAGTCGGACAAAGTCCCCTGGACGAGAAAGCTGTCTAAGCCCGTGCTATCCACGATATCGGGGCCAATATCCACGGAAGGACCGTCTGTTGAGTCACGAACGAATACTTTAAAGGTTGTGGTGTAACGTCCGCTAAAGGGACATCGATCATCATAAACGGTAACCGCAAAATAATAGGGGGTATCCGAAACGGCATGGTTTAAAGGCTTCCAGCAAAAAGTTCCTTTAGCATTTTTTACCTGTCCGTTAGTCGTATAAAACTTTGCCCCCTGAACAGTGGAATCCCAGTATATTAAGGTTGTATCACCATCCGGATCGGTGGTCTGAATATCAAAACAAAAAGAGTCTTTAATACAAACATCCTGTTCGCGGGGTATATTTTGTATGGATGGATTGTTGTTTGGATTGGAGCCACAATTAAGAATATGAACGACCATGTCGCGTCGGACGGAGCCGATATGGGTCATTACCCCATTGATACGTCGCCATTCTTTGACTTCCATGCAAATTACAGCTACCTGATTCATGCCGGTAGGTCGGAACCTGAAAACACCCGTTATAGGATCCAGTCGAAAACCTGCCGGCCAAAAGAGGTTCTGATTCGGATAACCAAAAAATGTAAGCGGACGGATTGGACTAAAATTCCAGCTATAGGTGCAGTTTGTGGTTAGACCAGTTTGTGCCGACACAAGTTCATAGGCGAAGGAATCATTCGGGTCGTTACGGTCAACTACCGCTTGTGAAACAATTAAATCCTGGTTATAACAGATGTATCGTAGTGGCAAAGACTCAAATACAGGAGAGGAGTTCTGAATGCATTTATTGAGTTTGATAAAGGTAAAAAAATTTTCGCCTGATTGGCCTGTGGTTATATGTCCATCACGGCAACATTGTTCCCAGGAAACAGTCCACTCACATTCGCTGTAGGATGTAAAGTCAGCTTGTACGGTCCAGGTATATAGTTCATACCCATAGGTTGAGGATCCCCCGCTGCAATTGCTTTGATCCGGACAAGACGGAGAAATTCCGGATACATCAACTACGCTGATCAATGTTTGGTTGGATATGGAAAATACTTTACCCCCCGTGGTTGACCTCGCTGTGAGGTTCGTTTGTGACAAGGGTAATCCACTACAATCGTGGATAGCCTTAATGGTAAACTCATATTTTCCGGAAGACAGCCAACGATAGGTAATCTCTGCTTGCGACCCATGCCCTTTCGATGGATTTGGAACCAAAAGAAATACTATTCCAACAACAAACGAACGAAATCCGATTTTCCTCATGGTTTGGTTTTACTCTCTGGTTTTTCTATCAACTCATCGGTCATATTTGGTAAGCGGGATCACCTCCACCCGGCCATTCTCCAATTCCACCTGCAAGATATACACTCCGCTCGCCAATGCTTCCATGCTCAAAACAAAAGGCAGTTCCTGTATGGACCAGTGTTGAATTTTTCTTCCCAGCATATCATACAAAGTAGCATTTATCACCCGTATCGGACAATTCCCATCTATTGTAACCCAATCCCGGGTCGGGTTCGGGTAGGCGATGATCGGTCCTTTAAAATGGGCAAAAGTTTTCCAGCGGTTTCTGTCGGAAATGGGCACAACTACCGAATCCATTTCCTGAAAACAGTAGCCTGTTGCCGTTACTTTTATTTTGATCCGATCCAGTAAAAAGTCTTCATCGGATGGGAGATAGATCCATCTTCCATTCAGTGAATCATAGTAAAAATTCCCGCTGCCATTGCTTTCCCAATCAAAACCCAGGTCACTGTTCCCTTCCAGAATAATTTCAATACTATCCATAAAACAGGCTTCATAACTGAGTCCTTTTATGGATATGCCCGCTTCCGACCATGCTACTTCCAAACTGTCGTTTTGTAATGCACAAGACTGTTCAAGCTCCTTCAGGTAAAACGTGAGACTGCACAATGGAAAATCAAGAGGATCAGGATAATACAGGGTCGATTTTGAGGAGCTGTCTAAAAACCTGCCGTATCCGTTCGTTTCCCATACAACACGTTTGGCCGAACTCTTCCCCTGCAAGGTGATCGTAGAACCCAACGGTTGCGTTTGATCAGGACCTGCATCGATAGGCACTAAGAGGCGCTTCCAATCCAAGGAGTCGCGTTCGGGTGTACACTTCGAATAGGGAGCATTCCAATAAAGCCTGCCTCCGCAGTTTTGTTGTTCGCTTGGATCAGGATAATAATAGCTCTCCGGATCCAAACTGTCACTGAACATACCTGTTCCCTGCGTGCTCCACCAACCTCCTACCCTGCCATTCTGGACCAGGTCGGCAGCCAGTTTTATGGAATCGGTTTCATAAACCTGAATGTCCGTTCCGGCATTCAGCGTAAAGGGAATACGGGTCCAGCTTAGGGTATCATTTTGTCCGCCGCAAAGCACATAAGGCAGGTTCCAGATCAGTTGGGATCCGCAGTTGATCCAGTCCTTGGGCCCCGGAAAATAACTTGCCTGGGGATCAAGGCTGTCGCTGAAGGTACCGTCGCCTGTTGTGGTCCAATAAAAGGGTGTTGCTCCCTGGCCGTGGCTATTTCCATTTAAAAACAGCGTATCGCCGAATATTTTTTGTTGATCGGTACCTGCATTCGGGTACACATAATTAAACTCCACGATCAGTGTATCCCGGTCCTGGCTGCAATTTGGGTATGGATAGGTCCAGAGTAATATAACCCTGCAGGAGGATTTATCGTTGGCACTCGCCAGGTACCAGGAATCGGGGTCTGAAACATCCTCAAACAAACCACTTCCCAGGGTTTTCCATTCGCCAAAAGGACCGGCGCCAATGCGTGGACCGGCCATTAAAAATACGGTATCATCCAGATCCACCTTTTGGTTAGGTCCCGCATCCAGTCCCGTAAAAACAGCCTGGACATCCAGGGTATCTGCGTTTAGCCTGCATAACGAAGCCGGAACTTCTTCCCAGATAAACCGAAGCGAACAGGTGCTCCAGTCGCTGGAATCCATATAATAGGTCGCTTTCGGGTCCAGGCTGTCGGAAAAGCTGCCCGATCCGGTGCTGCGCCAATAGCCTTTTTGCTGATAACCTGTGGACGGGTTTGCCTGAAGAATGATGCTATCGGCTTTTAAGGAAAGGATGTCGGCTCCGGCATCCATAGGAAGGAAATCCCGTTGAACTAAAACGGTATCATATAAGGTATCACAGGAATTTGCCTGAAGGATCAGGTAAAATTGACAGGTGTACAGATCGGAATCACCAGCCGCGAAACGGGAGTTTATGTGCAGGCTGTCTTCTATCCAGGTGTCACCGGTGCTTTGCCAGAGATACGTCCAGGCTCTGCCGGTATCGGCCATCACCTGTATTGAAAAGGTATCGCCGTGGAAAACCAGCCTGTCAGGACCCGCATCAAAATCACTGATCTGCTGTTCCACCAAAAGGGTGTCTTTGAGTTTACTGTTCCCCAAACAAGGAGTTGAATCAATGGCTTCCAGATAGAGTTCATACAAACAGGTTTTTTTATCCAGGGGGCCGGGTAAATAAAAGGTTCCCAAACTGTCTTCATGCCTGAAAGATCCGTCGCCACTTGTTGTCCATA
The DNA here is from genome assembly GCA_036676705.1 of Bacteroidota bacterium. Lineage (GTDB taxonomy): Bacteria > Bacteroidota > Bacteroidia > UBA8524 > UBA8524 > UBA8524. Next base: position 11,875 of record JAKFCJ010000026.1, on the reverse strand, counting down.
AAAGGGCCTGTCCGGAATAATCCATTAAACTGCCCTCTACATAAAAACTATCCAGCCCGGTACTGTCGATGATATCCGGACCTGCATACACATTTACCCCGTCGACCGAATCGCGGACGTAGATACTAAAGGTCATTTCATTTTGGCCGGCAAGCGGACATACATCATCCCATACATGAACGGAAAACATATAGGGCTTTGATGAAATTTCTGCGCGTATCGGCGCCCAGCAAAAGGTGCCGGTGGTGAACTTGTCAATTCCGTTTGTTGAAGTGAACCGGGCATCCTGGATATCCCCATCGTAATAAATAAAGGTACTATCCCCGCTATCCTCATCCCAGGTAGGGATATCAAAACAAAAGGTATCCTTGATGCAAATTTCGTATTCGGTCGGGATGGTATCTATAGAAGGAAGGATATTATTCGGATAATTGATCACGATGAACTGGATGTCCCGCCGGATCTTCCCGATAAGCGAATCGACCCCATTGATCTTTCTCCACTCCCTTACTTCTACAACGACAACTGCAACCTGATTGACCTGCGTTGGCCGGAATGCCATCATGCCGGTTACCGGATCGAGATGAAACCCGGCAGGAAGCACCAGGTTTTGATTTGGAAATCCAAAAAAGGTCAATGGACGTGTGGGCGAGAAATTTCCTGAGTAGGTCACAGCCTGCGCGGAATCATGCAATGCAGGAACCAAATGGTAAGAAAAGGAATCTTCCTTGTCATGGGCGTCGGAAGCGCGAAAGGAGATCCGCATGGAATGGTTATAAAAGATAAGGACCCTTGGTGTCTTACTGAACTGAGGGGAAGAATTCATTACACACTTGTTCAGCGTGGCAGTGGAGTACATGTACTGGTTTGCAGATCCCGTTGAAATACTTCCGGTGCTGCAGCAATGTCGCCATGATATTTCCCAGTTGCATTGGCTGTATGGCCGCAGATCTATTGTATCTAAAAAAACATGTTCTTCAAATCCATATGGATAACTCCATCCCGCACAGCGACTTTGGATGGGACAATGGGGAGGGATCCCTGTAATGTCTTTAATGCTGATCCGATTGGAGGTATCAACAATATATACCAGTTGAACGCCGTTGGCTCTGACCAGCAAACTATCCGGATTAAAATAGACCCCGTTGCAATCGCGAATAACAGTAAGCCGAACCTGATAAATTCCTGTATCCAGTTGTACGTATTCGATCTCTGAACCGTAAACATGACCGGCTTTCAGGGACTTAAAGGAAAAAAGAACAAAAAAGAGCAGGCAGAACTTAAAAAATAACAAGCATTTCGGTTTCAGGTCCATGAATGGTTTGGTCATTTTCTCCTACTGACTAGTACCAAATGGCTGGCATAACGTTGCCTTGTTGGAGACTGGGAGGGCATATAATTCCGCTAACAAGATAGGAGCCTTCGTCAAAACGCCTTCAGCTCCATCCGAAAAATCCTTAAATTGCCGCTCTTTATGGCACGATACAGCGATTTTCCACTTAGCCTCTATAACTCGTATACCCGCGAGAAGGAAGTTTTCAAAACCCTGCACGCCGGCAAAGTCGGTATGTATGTATGTGGGCCTACGGTGTACAGCTATGTGCATTTGGGGAATGTACGCACGTTCCTCACCTTCGATGTGCTTTACCGCTATTTGCTCCATCTGGGTTACCAGGTACGTTATGTACGGAACATCACCGATGTGGGTCATTTGGTGGACGACATCGATGAGGGGGAAGATAAAATTGCCAAAAAAGCACGTATCGACAATATTGAACCCATGGAAGTGGTGCAGAAATACACCAATGATTTCCATGATACCCTCAAGCTGTTTAACTTTTTAAATCCGAGTATAGAGCCGACTGCTACGGGCCATATCATTGAACAAATACACATGGTCCGGCAGATCCTCGATAATGGATTTGCGTATGAAGTAAACGGCTCGGTTTACTTCGATGTTCCGAAATACCAGAAGGCGAAAGGCAATTACGGCCAATTATCGGGACGTGTTTTGGAGGATCTGATGAGCAATACCCGGGAACTCGACGGACAAGATGAAAAAAGGAGTCCCCTGGATTTTGCCATTTGGAAAAAGGCAGAGGCGATACACATCATGAAATGGCCTTCTCCCTGGGGCATGGGCTTCCCGGGATGGCATCTCGAATGTTCGGCTATGAGCACCAAATACCTGGGTAAAGAATTTGATATCCATGGTGGAGGGATGGACCTGAAATTCCCCCACCACGAATGTGAAATTGCCCAATCCGTAGCCTCAGATGGAATTGCCCCGGTTCGGTATTGGATGCATAGCAATATGCTCACCGTGAACGGACAAAAGATGAGCAAATCGCTCGGCAATTCCTTTACGCCGGCCGAGCTCCTGACCGGGGATCACCCTCTCTTAAAAAAGGGATATACCCCAATGACCGTGCGCTTTTTTATGCTGCAATCGCATTACAGCAGTACCCTTGATTTTAGCAATGATGCACTGGAGGCTTCAGAAAAAGGGTACAAACGTTTGATGAATGCCTGGGCCACTTTGGGTTCTTTGGTATGGAAGTCGGACAATGTTGACCAATCTCTGGATAAAGAGATCGTTGGAACATTGGATGAAGCTTATAGTAACCTGAGCGACGATTTGAACACGGCAAAATGTATTGCCAATTTGTTCGACCTGGCCACCCGGATAAATAGTATGGGAAGCGGACAATTGGATACCGGTATGTTGGGCAAGGAAACCTTTGATCGTTTGCAAAAGGAATTTTCTGAAATTCTCAGGGATATCCTGGGCATACTCCCTGAAGACGCTGGTGATTCAGGCGTTGTGGATGGATTGATGAAATTATTAATCAGCATTCGTCAAAATGCAAGGACCAATAAAGACTTCGCTACCTCCGACCAGATCCGCAATACCCTCAATGAGCTCGGAATCCAGATCAAAGACGGGGCGGATGGCACGAGTTATTCGCTGAATTAGACAGGTTTTTTTACCTTCTCAAACGAGATTAAATCTTTAATTCTCATTATCAACACTTTATGTACTTTTTATGACTTTTTTGGATTTCGTTCCGAATATTTCATGACTTTTTTGGATTTCATTCCGAATATTTCATGACTTTTTTGGAATTCATTCCTAATAAGTTTAATTTTGAATGGAAAAGAGACGCAACATGATCACCCGGGCGCTGGAAAAACATATTACAAGCAGACTTGATCAAAAAAAGGCCATACTCCTTATGGGCGCAAGACAAACAGGGAAAACAACCTTGTTGCAGTCACTCTTTAAAAATAAGGAAGAACTTTTGTGGTTAAATGGCGATGAACCGGATGTACAGCAGCTCTTCGCCTCGATCTCCTCTGCCCGGCTCAGGCAATTGATCGGTGAGAAAAAAATCCTGGTGATCGACGAAGCACAAAGGATTACAGATATTGGTCTGCGCCTGAAGCTAATCACGGATGAGATCCCGGGAATCCAACTTATCGCAACAGGCAGCTCTTCCTTTGATCTGGCCAATAAAGTGAATGAACCCCTCACGGGAAGAAAATGGGAATACACGATGTTTCCCCTTAGCTTTTCAGAATTGGTCGGTCACCACGGCTTATTGGAAGAAAAACGTTTGATCCCACATAGGATGGTTTATGGTTCGTATCCGGATGTGGTGATGAATCCAGGCAATGAAAAGGAAATCCTGAAGCAGCTTTCTGATAGTTATCTCTACAAAGACGTGTTGATGTGGGAACATATTCAGAAGCCCGACAAACTTGTTAACCTGCTTCAGGCATTAGCCTATCAGGTCGGTAATCAGTCTTCGAATCTTGAGCTGGCCCAGATTTGTGGACTGGATTCAAAAACCATTGAGAAATACCTTACGCTGCTGGAACAGGCTTATGTCATCTTCCGGCTTGGTTCTTTCCGAAGAAATCTCAGGGAAGAGCTTAAACAGAGCAGAAAGATCTATTTCTACGACAATGGAATCCGGAATGCGATCATTGCTAACTTCAAACAGGTTGAAAACAGAAATGATGTCGGCGCTTTATGGGAGAATTATATCGTTTCCGAACGGATCAAATTTCTCAGGAACAACCGGCAATGGAGCAATTATTGGTACTGGCGAACAAAAACCCAGAAGGAGATCGATTTTATTGAAGAGGCTGACGGGCAACTCTCCGCCTATGAATTTAAGTGGAATGAAAAGGCCAGTACCAAATATCCAAAGCAGTTTATGGAAGCCTATCCTCAAAGTACCTACAAAGTGATCCATCCGGGTTGTATTGAGGATTTTGTTTTGGAAAGTTGATCAAAAAAAAGCCCTGGCTTCTGCCAGGGCTTTTTCTCATTCTTTATTCTGAATTACCTGTTTAAGGTAACACGGGTTGTATAAACACCACTTTCTGTTGTAACCATGATCAGGTAAATTCCTCCACTGGCTTCACTCAGGTCAAGTTGGCCTAAATTTCCATTCACTACAAATCCATGCTCAATGGAACGACCATCAGTGGCGTGGACGGAAACCCGGAAATCGTCAGTACCCAATTCACTCAGGTCTACATGAAACAAACCGGAACCCGGGTTAGGGTACACCTTCAATGCCTGATTTACGCCATTATCCAATCCGGTCCGTTGAACGTTAGCTTTATCGGAATCCGTTGCCAAACATCCGTTATTATCCAGATTGACTTTGATCGGGAAAATTCCATCGCTGAGGTAAGTATAGGTTTCAATGATGCTTCCGGAATTTGCTGAACCTGAAACCCGACCACCGTCGCCCCAGAGGATGGTATAATTGACATTGGCAGGTGTTACGCTTGCAACGAGTGACATAAGTCCGTTACCATTCTCTCCGGATTCAACGACCAGTGAGGTAAATGTCGGAACCGCATGCACATTCACCGTTTTTGAAAAGGTTGCCGTGCAGGAAGCGGGAGTGGTAACGGTAAGCACCACATTGTGCGCTCCAACCGGCAGTACAAGCGATGGATTTGCTAAAGTGCTTGTCAATCCTCCTCCGAAATCCCAGTTGCTCGAAAAATTGCCCTGGTTTCCGACAGTTGTATTATGGAAATCGGTTTCGTTTCCGGCACATACATCATCTGCAAAAAAGGAAGGAATAGGTTCTTCATCCAGGGTAACACTCACTGATTTGGTAGCGACACAACCATTATCACTAAAAGCTTGCAAGGTGACCTGATACGTACCGATAGAAGGGAAGTTCCGGGTCACATCCTTCGTCATGGCATTCATTCCATCGCTAAAATTCCATTCGTAGGTTGTTATAGCACCGGCTGGTTCTGTACCTGTATTGGTAAAGACCACATTGTCTTTATCACATTGGTTCGAAATGGAAAAATCAGCTTTGGGCCCTTCTTTCAACGTGATCGTTTTCATGACCTGGTCAACACAACCAAAGTTTGTGGTTATGGTAAGGGTTACATCCAGAGCACCAAAATCGGTGTACGTATGGGTTGGGTTTGGAGCTGTTGAATGGGTACTGTCTCCAAATGACCAAAAGCTCCCCATGGTACCAAAAAGAAGGGTGCTTTCATTGGTGAAATCAATCGCCTGGTTATTACAATCAATATTCGGGAAACTAAAATCAACCACCGCGCGGGGCGCGTAGGTTGCCGAAACGGTAGTCATGTCGGAACAACCATTGGCGCTTACGGTCATGCTAACCGTATAAACTCCCGGTGTAGCATATTGATGGGTAGGATTTGGGCCGGATCCCGATGCGGATCCATCTCCGAAGTCCCAAACATAAGTAGGCGTTCCTGAGGGAATAATTGAGCCATCGGTGAATGGAGTAACACTCCCTTCACATACGTTGATCACGGCAAATTCAGCCGTAGGGTTTTCAAAAATGGTCACCTGTTGGCTGCTGCTATGGCTATACCCGTAATCGGAGGTAACTACCAGCTCAACGGTATAGGTCCCGGCAGCCAGGTATACATGGGTCGGGTTGATCCTTATGGAAGAATCGCCATCACCAAAATACCACATATGACTGAGGGTACCGGAACTCAAGGTACTTGAATTGGTGAACGAAAGAGAAGCCCCTTCACAAGCCGTTGAAGTGGAGAAAACCGAAACGGGTCTTGGGGCAACAAACACCTGTCTTTGAATGATGGGAGCATTGCATCCGTTCGCAAGGCTATGGATAGCATAGCGTAAAATATAGGTGCTGTCGGATTGTCCGATCACTGGAATGAAGGTAGAAAAGGCATCATTGGAACCGACCGGGTCCGTTTTCGTATGCTGCGAACCGGCAGGGGTTCCATTTGGTGTAATAAATTCATAGAACGCAAAATTCCAGGTGACACCATAATCGCTATTGGCATACCCTGTTGGTGGCTCGATGGCATAGCGGATCTCATCCCCATAGGCGACTATATCCGGATCCTGGGCATCCCCACTCCTGAAAGAGCCATTAAATACACTTCCCTGTTTGACATAGGAACCAAGGGGCGAAGGATTGACCGTATAATTTTGCTGGACAAAAGTCGTTTTACCCAGAATATTCGCCGTTAAGGCAAAATTTCCCGGGACATTGTTATCGATCGGGACATTAAATACATAAGTCGCGGTCTGACCGGCGCCAATAAAAGCTGAATGGGTTTCTGTTGATTTAACAACCCCGTCGATTTTGTATTGTACCAAAAAGTTATTTCTCGGAACGGCGTCGGTATTCTCAATTTCAATTTCTAACGGAACCGTTTCCTGTTCACACAATACAGAAGGATAAGTGATACTTATTACCTCAACATTAAGCGGAACCAGGTCAATACCAAAATCGACCAATCCCGTTCCGAAACCGGATCCGGTGGTTGGATTGGAAGATGGTCCCCATATCCTTCTGCTTCCGTTATTGGTGATCTGTGCGGATTGATTTCCCGTACCTCCTGTTACGGAAAGTTCAAACACCAGTGATTTTGTCGGATCATAAACAAAAGGCGTTTGAAGAGTTACCACCACCCAGCTGTTCGGTGCTGCCCCGGCTAATTGAAAGCTCGACTGACTGAAAACGGTCGTCATTCCCGTGGCATAGGTGGTGTTGGTCCAGGCCGTTTGGGTTCCAACTGTTTGTCCCAGTTTAATGGTAAAATTGGTGTAGGTTGACGTGGCATTCGCCGTACTTCCTACTCTCCAGTACACTTTGGTAATCAGTCCGGCAAAGGCAGGGGTTCCTGTTGCACCGTTCGAATTGAACATAGCCGGACTATAGATCCACTGAACCTTATTGCTGGTTGTGGTGTTCAGCGGAAAGGCGTTGTTGGAAGCTCCGGTGTTGCTGTTATAAAATGGAGGTACTGTTTGTGCCTGGCTGAACAGGCTGAGACATGCCAATACGCTTAGCATGAATAAGTTTCTAAATGATCGACGGAAAAATCCGCAATCCATTTCTCTGGTAAGGTTTGTTTTCATAAAGTTTAGGTTAGGGTCTGGCTTTTTACAAACGCTAAACAGAATACCTGAACTTTTGTTTCGATCGGTATTCTGAATATTGGTTTGGTAGTGTAAATATACAAAATGGATTTGATCTAAACCCAACAATACCAATGACTTTAATCGAAATACAGACCCTGATAACGGAGAAATACTAGCTTGTATTACTAGTAACTAGTAATTATATATCCTGTGTGCTTTCCAATAGCTGCGGCGTTTATGCCTTTTCCATCTGTTTCAATTCGGAAGGCAGGAAATCAAACTGGGCCTTAAAGGCGCGTGTAAAATAGGACAGGTTGTTAAATCCGACTGAATAGGCCACCTCAGAAACATTCAACCCGGGGTTTCTCAACATTTTCTGCGCTTCATTCAGCCGTACACTGCGAATAAATTCAGCAGGAGATAAGCCGGTAGTGGTTTTTAATTCGCGTTGCAGCCGATTTCTTCCAAGTCCCAATTGATCGCATAAAAACTGGCCATTTAATCTCGGATCATCCAGGTTTTCAAGAATAATAGCCATGGCCCTGCCGGGAAGTTTTGCTTCATTCGATTGGGTCTCATCCAAGTCCTCAACAGCTTCCCGACTCTTAAAAAACAATTCCTGCAATTGCCTGCGTCGCAGAAAGCAGTTTTGCACTACGGCACTGAGTTCACTGGCGTCAAAGGGTTTGACCAGATAGTTTTCGGCACCCATGGCGTATAATTCAACCTTGTCGGGCACTTTACTCTTAGAACTCAGGATCACCACCGGGATATGGGCCAGGTCATCCCTTTCCTTGATCCTGGATAAAAGCTCCTCACCCTGCATGCCGGGCAACATAAGGTCAGCCACAACCAGATCGGGAATTTCTTCCTGGCATATTTTCCAGGCCTGTTCTCCATCAAATGCCTGCAAAACCTGATATTCACTGCGCAGGATGGAGGCGATAAATTCGTTCAGTTCAGGATGATCTTCCACCACGAGCACAACCACTTTACCCGGATCTGACGTCGGGTTTTCGCTTATACTGCCTTGTTCGCCCTCCTCTACATTTTCTACCCGTAAATGCAGGATAAATGCCGCTCCACCCCACTCGCTTTGCCGGTAATCCACTTCTCCACCGATCATTTGCATATACTCCCTGACCAGGGATAAACCAATGCCGGTGCCTTCGTGATTATTTACGTCCGTTTTATAAAAGCGGTCGAAGATCTTATTCCTGCTTTCGGCCTGCACGCCCGGCCCGTCATCCTGCACCTGGATATGCAGTCCATCCTTATCTACAAAAGCCCGGATGCTCACCTTTCCTCCTTTAGGAGCATACCTGAATGCGTTTTGAAGCAGGTTATGGACACATTGTTGCAGCTTAAACCGATCCGTAAAAAGGAAAAGATGGGGATAATCACTGTCCAGCCTGATCTGTTTTTCCTCAGCCATGCTGGCGAATTGTTCTTCCAAAGGCTTTAATATATCCTGGAGGAGAAAACGTTCCGGATAGAGGTGTTTTAATCCGTGGTCGAGACGCTGCAATTGGAGCAACTGTTCCACCATATGGAGCAGATGGTCGGTATTCTTTTGGATATAGCCGGCATTTTTGAGGGTTTCTTCATGTTCACTGCCACGAAGGATTTGTTGTACGGGCCCCTTGATCAGGGAAAGGGGTGTTTTTAAGTCATGGGAAATATTGGAAATAAACCGGTTTTTCAGTTCGTCGAGCTCTTTAAATTGTTCGGCCAACTGCCGGGCGCCTTCTGCTTCCCTGATCTGGTCTTTAGCCCGTTCATCGGTAATTTTTATCCCGCAAAAGGCAGCGATAACTTCAAAGATCTGTAGATGATGATGACCGTAATAATTGACAAACGGACTTTCAGAATCGAGTATCCCCACTACTTCATCACCGCTAAATATGGGAACAGCCAGTTCGGAAGCCCGTTGGGCATCATCAACAATATACTTTTCTTCCAGGGAAGTATCGCTTACACGAACAGGTGCTTTCTGTATAAAACAGGTCCCGACTATGCCTTGTCCCGGGGCGATTTCAATGGGGTTGATGATCTTTTTTCCATCGAATGTTTTATCTCCATAAGCCGCAACCTGTACCAGACGGTCTTTATTTTTATCATAAAGATAAATCACAAAATCATCCAGTTCCAATAATGGAATACAGCACTGTGTTACATGCCAGAGCAGGTTTTCGATCTGTTCTTTTCGGTTCAGTATTTCCGACATGTTGATGGCAATGGACTGAAGGCGTTCGAACTGAAGCTGCATCGACTGGAGTTTGAGTTTATCCGCCTTGTAATCGGTAAAAAGCAGGTAAAAATTGATCCATACAAAACAGATCCCGCTGATAAACGTGGCGATGGAAGTGGGACTGTCGATAGTACGGTCGTTTGCCATATAAATGGTCATTGCCAGGCTTACGAAAACGAGCATAAAAAGAAACAATCCGAGGCCAACGCCAAAATAGCTGCGGCGCTCGGCGAGCAAGGCTATGGATGACCAGACCATAAAAAAAACCGTGCCTGCAATTTCTGCATCGGTATAATACACGGCTACAACCTGAACGGCCAAACCCGTATAAATAAACCAGCGCAATAAAACGAGTTGCACTGACGGCCTGCGTACAAACCAAAATATCCATACCTGGGCGATAACCCCGAGCAGAATGAGGGCTTGAAAATCAAAAGGATCATGGCGTACATTTCCGGAGAAAAGTACAATGACCTGGACCATTAAAATGAAGCCCGCCCACTCTTTTAAGCGAGTGGGCGTGCCTCCCGGATTAATGGATTTTTTTAAATAGTCAATGATCAGATTGGCCATCCGGGGTTCTATCGGTTCACTACCACCTTAGCGGTATGGGTTTCCTTATTGTTGATCAATTTTAAGAAATATACTCCGGATTCCAATTCCTGCTTAAGGATAAGGGTATTTGTCGCCGCAACATTCATCACAACGCGTCCCTGGATATCCAGAAGGACCAGCCGCTCATTTCCGTTCAGATCCACATCGATCGACAGGGTGCCGGTAGAAGGATTAGGGAAGACCGCCAAGGTATTTTTTACCGAATTCAATCCTGTATTGTCCGGAATTGCGAATTCCCCAGTATACACGGCATAAGCGAAAACAAAATCACTGGCACCATCATTAGGGTCTCCCATTATGTACAGGCGTTTTGTCGTCTGGTCGAGAAGCATTTCAGTAATAGCAAAATCGGGGTAGCCGGATTCAGGTAAATAAACATGATGACGACCGTTATTATTTCCAAAAGAGCCACTCACATTTCCATCCGGCTGGAAGCGGGAAATTATGAGCATATTGGAATCCTTAAAAGAAATGGTGCTCACAAAGATCGAGCTGTCTGAGGCGATGACCATGTCTTTTACAAATTCGTCGGCCGTGTTGGCCAGTGTGGTGAGGATGAGGTTAAATCCGGTTTGATTGAAACTTGTATTGATGGTACCGTCGGTTTCGATGCGCGTTATAAACCCGTCCGCATTCCCATTCAGACCGTCAAAATCCCCCGCAACGTAGATCGACCCATTGTGGTAGGCAGCCGTTTTGGCACGGGTATCCATATTTTGATATTGGAATTGAATTTCGCCGGGTCCACCGAGATCGATATTGTAATTTCCATTCTGCGAAACAGAAACAATGGAAACTTTTGAGGATCCGTTACCAGAGGTAGTTGAAACCACATAATAACCACCTTGCGGCCGTTCCATCAAAGCTACCGGGGTATTATTTTCATCCAACGGATCAAGCAATACGATCCCGTCGCCACCAAAACTGCTGTCAATGGTGCCATTTGGATTAACCCTTACTAAGAACATTTTGGCCAATCCGTTCGGGGCATTTCCAAGTACAAGAACTTTCCCGTTTTTATCTTCGATCACCTGGGTTGCCAATTCATAACCAGAATAAACTTCAAGAGAGAAAAAACCGGCATTTGCGAAAGTGAGATCCATTACACCATCCTGGTCGGCTTTGATAAGTAGCATGTCAGGTCCGTTCGGTCCGGTAATATTCCCTGCTCCCCAAAGGGTTCCGGAACTTGACAGGAAAGCATCGTAGATCCCCTCATTGCTACCGGGATCAACATCGATGATGCTGGTACCGTTATTTTTAAAGGAAGCGTCAAGGGTTCCATTAGTGTTTAAGCGGGCCATTCCGATGCTCCACTTAAACTGAAGGTTCATGGAACTTCCAACCAATACCGGTTTTCCATTATTGTCCAGATAAGCGGATGAAACAAGCGAAGTCTGGTCGCCATAATTGACTTTTTTAAAGCCGTTTGAATTGAAACTGCTATCGGCAGTTCCGGGTAATTTTTGAGCCTGCGCAGCGATGGCCGTGCTTAAGATGAACGCTCCGAGTAATATGTTTTTCATAGTTTCAATAAATGTTGAGGCAAAGGTGGAGGCTCTGCTTTTGAGGGTTTAACAGTATTT